>RFQY01000139.1 GCA_009924775.1 Paracoccaceae bacterium
GCGCGGCCGGCGCCGGTTGCATCGCCGCCACCTTTGAAGGTGACCGTGGCAAAGGCAGGCTTGGCCGGGTCGCGGTAGTTGTCGTTGGCCGACATGCTGATCACGTCATTGGGTTTAAATTCGTCCACCTTGAAGGGGCCGGTGCCAATGGGGCCAAAGTTGGCGCTGGTGCATTCAGGTGCCTTGGCGCCCAGACAGTCGCCAAATTGTGCCTTTTGGATGATCGGCGATTGCGCGCCCATGAAGGGGCCATAGGGGTTTGGCTTGGGCTCTTTGAAGCTGACTTTTACGGTCAGATCATCCAGCGCCTCGACGCTTTCTACGCCCTCGAATTTGGCCAGCTGTGCGCAGCCGCCTTCGGGATGCATGCAATATTCGGCGGTAAACACCACATCGGCTGCGGTCAGCGCGCTGCCGTCGGACCATTTCATGCCCTCACGCAGTTTCCAGGTGATGGTTTTCAGGTCTTGCGACACGCCGCCATTGGCCAGCGTGGGAATTTCAGTCGCCAAAAGCGCGACCATATTGCCGTTCTGGTCGTAGCGGCCCAGTGGCTCGATGATCATCGAGGACGATTCCAGATCTTTCGTACCGCCAGAAAGGTAGGGGTTCAAAATCGATGGGGCCTGCCAATAGATGATGTTCAAATGGCCATCAGCGCCCCGCTCGGCAAAGGCGGTGGGCGCCATTGCACAGGCAGCAACTGCGCCCATCAGAATAGATTTCACCTTCATTTCACACTCCATGTTGGGCCAGTTACCTGCCCTGTTTTGGTTACGTCGCCGGTCGCTATGGCCCATCAGCCCAGCATCCTTGCGCCAATATGCGCGCAGATGGGCGGGCAGTGGCCGCGTTCCACCCCGGATGTGGGCATCTGAAATATGATGGTTGAAAAAGGCAGGAGGGCAGTTGCACGCCGCCACGTAAACTGCGCGTGTTTGGGCGGTTCAGTTTGACTTGGGCGCCCGCCTGTCTGTAGCGTTTGCTCAGATAAACACAAAAAGCAAAAACAGGGTGCACGGGATGCTGGATCAACCGATCGCCAGAATCGAGAATTTGCGCGTCGAATTCCAAACAAAGGATGGCCCCGTTGTGGGCGTGCAAGACGTGTCTTTCACGGTGAACCCGGGCGAGACGGTGTGCATTGTGGGCGAATCGGGCTCGGGTAAATCGGTCTCGTCGCTGTCATTGATGCGCTTGGTCGAATTCGGCGGGGGCGATATTGCCGGTGGGCGCCTGATTTTTGATCGCAAAGAGGGTGGCGCGTTAGATCTGGTGGGCAGCCCGCAATCCTTGATGCGCACGATACGTGGCAATGAAATCGGCATGATCTTTCAAGAGCCGATGACCGCGCTGAACCCGGTCTTTACCGTGGGCCGCCAGCTGACCGAAGGCCTGCGCGTGCACAAGGGGCTGGGCAAAGACGAGGCGCGCGCGCGCGCGTTAGAGCTGTTGCGCCAAGTGCGCATTCCCGAACCCGAGCGGCGCTTGGGCCAATATCCGCATGAATTGTCGGGCGGCATGCGCCAGCGCGTGGTGATCGCCATGGCCTTGGCCTGCGAGCCGCGCTTGCTGATCGCGGACGAGCCGACAACCGCGCTGGATGTGACCATTCAGGCCGAGATTTTGGCCTTGATCGACCGTTTGAAGCGCGAAACGGGCACGGCTGTTATGTTCATCACCCATGATATGGCGGTGGTGGCGCAAATGGCCGACCGCGTGGTGGTGATGTTTCGTGGTAACAAGGTTGAAGAGGGGCCTGTTGCCGACATCTTTGAAAATCCGCAGCACGATTACACCCGCGCTTTGCTGGCGGCGGTGCCCAAGCTGGGCGAGATGGCTGGCAAAACCTACCCCGAGCCGATGCGCCTGTTGGGGGCCGAGGGGGCCGCACCGCAGCCCATTATCGGCAGCGAAACCCCGCTGCTGCGGGTCGAGGGGCTGACCACGCGGTTTGCGGTAAAGGCGGGTTTTTTCCGCCGCACGGTGGCGAATGTGCATGCGGTTGAAGATGTGTCTTTCACGCTGAACAAGGGGCGCACCCTGTCTTTGGTGGGGGAATCGGGCTGTGGTAAATCCACCGCTGGGCGCTCGATCTTGCGGCTGATCGAGCCGATGAAGGGCAAGGTGTCGCTGGACGGTGTGGATGTGATGGCGCTGGACGATGAGGCGCTGCGCAAGGCCCGCGCCGATATGCAGATGGTGTTCCAAGACCCCTTTGCCAGCCTGAACCCGCAGATGCAGTTGCTAGATCAGGTGGCCGAACCCATGCGCAATTTTGGCACCACCAACCGTGGTGAATTGCACGACCGTATCGCGGGCCTGTTTGATCGGGTGGAATTGCCGCGCAGCTTCATGCGCCGCTATCCGCATGAGTTATCAGGCGGCCAGCGCCAGCGCGTGGCGATTGCGCGCGCCTTGGCCCTAAACCCCAAGCTGATTGTTTCGGACGAGGCGGTATCGGCGCTAGATGTCAGCGTGCAGGCGCAGGTGCTGAACCTGATGATGGAATTGCAGGCGGAACTGGGCCTGTCATATCTGTTTATCAGCCACGATATGGCGGTGGTAGAGCGTGTCAGCCATGATGTGGGGGTGATGTATTTGGGGCGCATTGTTGAAATGGGCCCGCGTCAGGCGGTGTTTGAAGACCCACGCCACCCTTACACGCAGGCGCTGATGAAGGCGGTGCCCATCGCCGACCCGCGCAACCGTAAATCCGAGCGGGATTTGAATTTCAAACCCATCCCCTCGCCCATTCACCCTGTGGGCTATGATGCGCCGCCCTCGGAATACGAAGAAGTGGGCCCGGGCCATTTCGTGCTAACCACAGATAGCGGGTATTAAGCCATGACATCCCAACGCCTTAGCCCCTTGCAGTTGATGGAAAAGCTGATCAGCTTTCCCACTGTTAGCCGCGACAGCAACCTTGATTTGGTGGATTGGGTGCAAACCTATTTGCAAGACCATGGCATCACAGCGCATCGGTTTTACAACGATGCGGGCGACAAAGCGGCGCTGTTTGCCCATGTTGGCCCCATGGTCGAGGGCGGTATCGTGCTGTCTGGGCACACAGATGTGGTGCCCGTTGATGGCCAAAACTGGTCCAGCGACCCATGGGTTGTGACCGAACGCGATGGCCGTTATTTCGGGCGCGGCACCTGCGATATGAAAGGCTTTGACGCGCTGGCGCTGTGGGCCTTGGTCGAGGCCCAGCACATGGGCGTTGCGCGGCCTTTGCAAATTGCGCTGAGCTTTGACGAAGAGGTGGGCTGCACAGGCGCCCCCCCGATGATCGAGGCGATGCTGCAAACCCTGCCAAAGGCCAGCGCGGTGATCGTGGGCGAGCCGTCGATGATGAAGGCTGTCAGCGGCCATAAGGGCGGCATTGGCATCACCACCACATTGGTGGGGCACGAGGTGCATTCCTCGCTGATCCACCAAGGGGTGAATGCCATTATGTTTGGCGCCAAGCTGGTGGATTGGGCCAATAAGGTAAACGCCGAAAACATGGCGCGCAGCCCGGGGCCTGTGGCGCAAATGTTCGATCCGCCTTTTTCCACCGCACATGTGGGCACCATTCGCGGCGGCACGGCGGAAAACATCACCGCCAAGGAATGTCATTTCATCATGGGGTTTCGGGTGTTGCCCGACGAAAACATGGCCGATTACGAGGCGCGCTATCTACAGCAGGTGCGCGCGGTCGAGGCGCAAATGCAGGCCATCCACCCCGATGCCCACATCCTGACCGAGCGCCGTTTCGATGTGCCGGGCCTGCGCCCCGAAGCCGAGGGCGAGGCCGAGGCGCTGGTGCGCGCCGTGACGGGCGATAATGCCAGCCACAAAGTCAGCTATGGCACCGAGGCAGGCCAGTTCCAAGAACGCGGATATTCCGCCGTTATTTGCGGGCCGGGCAATATCGATCAGGCCCATCAGGCCGATGAATATATCTCGGTGGCGCAGTTTCAAGCGGGCCACGCCTTTATGCAAAAGCTTCTGCAGCGTTTGGCGCACTAGCGCCATTTGCCCCCGTAGGATTGCCGTATTGCCGCGCCCGGTGGCATCGGCCAAGCTTTGCCCACGCCCTTGGCCCTGCCGCGGCGCGGGCCAAATTGGCGGCAACGTGGCCCAAACCGCCGAAAGACAAAGCTACCCTTAGATAAGCCACACCCAAAAGAAGGAGCGCCAAAGATGCCAATCAAGAACCGCATGGCGGATTTGCACGAGGAAATCACCGGCTGGCGCCGCCACTTGCACGAACACCCCGAAGTGCTGTTCGAGGTGCATGAAACCGCCGCTTTCGTGGCGGAAAAGCTGCGCGCATTTGGCTGTGACGAGGTGGTCACGGGCATCGGGCGCACAGGGGTTGTGGCGGTGATCCATGGCAAAAGCACCGCCAGCGGCAAGGTGATTGGGCTGCGCGCAGATATGGATGCGCTGCCGATGCAGGAAATCACCGGGCTGCCCTATGCCAGCAAAACGCCGGGCGCGATGCATGCCTGCGGCCATGATGGCCACACCGCCATGCTGCTGGGGGCGGCAAAATATATGGCCGAGACCCGCAATTTCGATGGCACAGCCGTGCTGATCTTTCAGCCCGCCGAAGAGGGCGGCGCCGGTGGGCGCGAAATGGTCGATGATGGCATGATGGAGCGGTGGAACATTCAAGAGGTGTATGGGCTGCACAATATGCCCGGTGTGCCGGTGGGGCAATTTGCGTTGCGCGCTGGCCCGCAAATGGCCTCAGCGGACGAGTTCGACGTGGTTTTGGTGGGCCGGGGCGGCCATGCGGCTGTGCCCCATGAAGCGATTGATCTGGTCTTGGTGGGCAGTCAAATCGTGGTGGCGCTGAACAGTATCGTGTCGCGCAATGTCGATCCGGTCAAACACGCGGTGCTGACCGTGGCCACGTTCCAAACCGAAAGCGACACGCAAAACGTGATCTCGCAAACCGTGAAATTGCGCGGAACGGTGCGGTGTTTTGATGGCGATGTGCGCGATTTGATCGAAGAGCGCTTTACCGCGCTGTGCAGCGCAATCGCCGCCGCCCATGGGGCCGAGGCGCGCATCACCTACAAGCGTGGCTATCCCCCCACCGTGAATGCCGAGGCCCAAGCCAAATTTGCCGCTGATTGCGCCGCCGCCATCGCCGGCGAGGCCGCGGTCGAGCGAAACACGCCCCCCATCATGCCCGCCGAAGATTTCTCGTATATGCTGGAAGCACGGCCTGGCGCCTATATCTTTTTGGGCAATGGCGATACCGCCATGTGCCACCACCCGATGTATGACTTTAACGATAAAATCATCCCGCTGGGCTGCAGCTGGTTTGCAGAACTGGTGGAACGACGGATGCCGGCCGCCTAAGGCCGCCAGATCAACAGGAGCGATGGAAAGATGCCCGTAAAGAACCGCTTTGCCGAAATGCACCCTGAAATCACCGCATGGCGCCGTGATTTGCATGAAAACCCCGAGATCTTGTTCGAAACCCACCGCACAGCGGCCATGGTGGCCGAAAAGCTGCGCGAATTTGGCTGCGACGAGGTGGTTCCCGGTATCGGGCGCACGGGTGTTGTTGGGGTGATCCATGGCAAAACCACCGCCAGCGGCAAGGTGGTGGGCCTGCGTGCCGATATGGATGCGCTGCCCATTCACGAACAAACCAACCTGCCTTATGCCAGCAAAACGCCCGGCGCGATGCATGCCTGTGGCCATGACGGCCACACCGCCATGCTGTTGGGGGCGGCCAAATATCTGGCCGAAACCCGCAATTTCGACGGCACCGCCGTGGTTATCTTCCAACCCGCAGAAGAGGGCGGCGGTGGCGGGCGCGAAATGTGCGCCGATGGCATGATGGATCGGTGGAACATTCAAGAGGTCTACGGCATGCACAACTGGCCCGGCCTGCCGGTTGGCCAATTTGCCATTCGCCCGGGCCCGTTTTTTGCTGCCACCGATTTGATTGAAATCACGCTCGAGGGGCGCGGCGGCCATGCGGCCAAACCGCAAGACACGATCGATACCACCTTGATGGGGGCGCATCTGGTGACCGTGCTGCAATCGATTGTCAGCCGCAACGCAGACCCGGTTGGCCAAATCGTGGTGTCGATCACCTCGTTTGAAACCTCGTCCAAGGCGTTTAACGTCATCCCACAGCGCGTGCATCTGAAAGGCACGGTGCGTACATTGTCCAACGAGCTGCGCGATCTGGCCGAGACGCGCATGGGCGAGATTTGCCAAGGCGTGGCCAGCACCTTTGGGGGCACAATCACGCTGGACTATCAGCGCAACTACCCTGTGATGGTCAACCACGACGACCAAACCGCCTTTGCCGCCGAAGTGGCGCAAAGCGTCAGCGGCAGCTGCCAAGAGGCGCCCTTGGTGATGGGCGGCGAAGATTTTGCCTTTATGCTAGAAGAGCGCCCCGGCGCCTATATCGTGGTGGGCAATGGCGATACGGCCATGGTGCACCACCCCGAATATAACTTTAACGACGATACCATTCCGGCAGGCTGCTCTTGGTATGCTGGTATCATCGAGGGACGTATGCCCGCAGCTTAAACCGCCCGCTTGGGCAAAAAACGCCGGGCCAAACCGTGCCCGGCGTTTTCTTTTTTGTGGGGCTAGCCGCCTGTTTATCCGCCTGTATGGCTCATGTGGCGCGAGACGCGGCCATCAACGGTTTGGCGCGAATAATCGAAATCATGGCCCTTGGGTTTGCGTTCGATCGCCGCGCGAATGGCCGCCACCAACGCGGCGTTATCCTTGGGGTAATTGCGCAAAGGCGCGCGCAGGTCTGCCACATCTTCTTGACCCAAGCACATGAACAATTCGCCCGTGCATGTCAGGCGCACGCGGTTGCAGCTTTCGCAGAAATTATGGGTGAGCGGCGTGATGAAGCCAATTTTCTGCCCGGTTTCTTGCAGCTGCACATAGCGGGCAGGGCCGCCGGTGCGTTCGGTCAAATCGGTCAGGGTATAGCGCTGTGCCAAACTTGCGCGTAAATCGCGCAGCGGCCAATATTGATCTAGCCGATCTTCGTTGCCGATATCGCCCATCGGCATCACCTCGATCCATGTCAGATCCATGTCGCGCTGGGCGCACCATTCGGTGATGGTGAACAATTCGTCTTCGTTAAAACCCTTCAAGGCCACGGCGTTGATCTTTACCCGCAGCCCGGCCTTTTGCGCGGCATCAATGCCCTTGATCACCTGTGCCAAGCGGCCCCAGCGGGTGATGTCGGCAAATTTCTTGTCGTCCAGCGTGTCAAGCGACACGTTCACCCGCCGCACGCCTGCCGCGTGTAGATCTGCGGCAAAGCGGTCAAGCTGGCTGCCATTGGTTGTCAGCGTCAGCTCTTTCAGCGTGCCCGCCTCTAGATGCCGGGTCATCGCGTTGAAAAACGTCATGATTCCGCGGCGCACCAAGGGCTCGCCCCCGGTGATGCGCAGCTTTTGCACCCCCAGCTGCACAAAGGTCGAGCACATGCGATCCAGCTCTTCCAGTGTCAGCAAGTCTTTCTTGGGCAGAAAGGTCATGTTCTCTGACATGCAGTAAACACAGCGGAAATCGCAGCGGTCTGTCACCGAAACCCGCAGGTAGGTGATGGCGCGCGCGAACGGGTCTATCAAAGGTGCATCAGTCATGCGCCAAACCTAGGGCTGCAGGCGTGCTGCGGCAAGCCCAGAAATGTGCCAAACCACGCTAGCTGGGGGTGTGGGGCACAG
>RFQY01000140.1 GCA_009924775.1 Paracoccaceae bacterium
GGCGCGGCCAGATTGCGGGGGTCGTCCTCGAACATGGCGGCGGTGCGCGTATCTATGCCATCGCGGGTAAAAACCTGCTCGAAGGCTTCGCGCTCGGGCTTGGGGCGAAAACTGGCATGTTCCACCCCGTAGACCGCATCAAAAAGCCCTGCCAAGCCCCGCGCGGCCAGCACGTTTTGCGCATATGGGGCCGAGCCATTGGTATAGATAATCCGCCGCCCCGGCAGGGCCGCGATGTGCTTGGCCAAATCCGGGTCGGGGGCCAGCACGCTGAAATCGATATCGTGCACCTCGTGCAGATAGGGTTCTGGGTCGATCTGGTGTTCGCGCATTAAGCCGGCCAAGGTGGTGCCATAGCGCGCCCAATAGGTTTTGCGCAGGTGGTTGGCTTGGGGTTGGTCAACACCCAATTGGCGCATCACATACTGCGTCATGCGCTGTTCGATCTGATCAAACAGGCGCATTTCTGGCGGGTATAGGGTGTTATCTAGGTCAAACACCCATGTTCTGACATGGCTAAACTGATCGCGCGGCATGGGCGCAGGCTAGTGCCCTTGGCGCGGCGGCACAAGGTTGCATGGCCCGGCCGGGGCAATTTGTGGCCTTGATTTTGATATATTTCAGCGGCTAGGGTTGCCTGTCCAATCCAAGGGGGCAGTATGGCCGACATTAAGGCAACCCAAAAAGATGCGTATACGCTGATACTTGAGGCAATCGACAGCGGTGTTTATCGCCCCGGTGATCGGTTGGTGGAAAGCGAGTTGGCAGACCGCTTTGGCGTATCGCGCACGCCCATCCGCGAGGCGCTGCAGCGGCTAGAGACGCAATCGCTGTTAACCCGCGATGGCCGGTCGCTGATTGTGGCCTCGTTGGATCACAACCAGCTTTCCGAACTTTATGTCGTGCGCGCCGAACTGGAAGGGCTGGCCGCGCGGCTGGCTGCGCGCCATGCCACCCAAGAAGAGGTGCGGGTTTTGCGCGATATGGTCGAGGAAGACCGCGCGCTGATGGATCAGCCAAAGGCGCTCAGCCGGGCCAACAGGCGCTTTCACAAGCAGATCCATCTGGCCTCGCACAACCGCTATTTGGTGCAACAGCTAGATCTTGTGCACCGCTCGATGGCGCTGATGGCCACCACCTCGCTGGCGGCCGAGGGCCGGGGCCAAGATGCCTTGGCCGAGCATGATGCCATCGTCGCCGCGATTGCCGGGCGCGAAGAAGACACCGCATATCATGCGCTGCGCGACCATATCTCTAAGGCGTTCATCACGCGGCTCAAGCTGGATTCAGGTTCGATCAAGGGAATTGAATAGCGCGCAGCGACAGGCCGTGTTGGGTTTTGTCCCAGTAAAACGGGGAGCAAACCAATTCCCACAGGGCTTTATACGCCGCCAAGCTGCCCATCAGGAAATAGATGGGCATCAGCGGCACCCATAGCAGCAAATGGCGGTGCGCGGGCCCGCGTACCGCGATCAGCCCGGCGCATAGCGTGATCAGCTCTACCCCCACAAAGATTTGGCCCATGGCCAGCAAAATGCTGGGCGATAATTGCCCCTGCAGCGGGTGGGGCAGGCCCAGCAAGATCAGCCAAAACGACCAAAACAGCGGTGCCAGCAGAAATTGTGATAATGCGGTGATGAAATGCGCCTGCATCCCCACGAAACGCCACAAGCCCATTTGCTGGCGCAGCAACCCGGGGTGGCGCATATGCACCAGCCACGTGACCATATAGCCCTTTAGCCAGCGCGAGCGTTGGCGCACCCATGGCAGGGGGGCGCAATTGGCCTCTTCGTGGGTGGTTGTGGGCATCATTTGCGTGCGATACCCGTGCCGCGCCAGCCGAAAGCCCAGATCGGCATCTTCGGTCACGTTATGGGCGTCCCACCCGCCCAGCTGTTCCAGCACGTCGCGGCGGAAAAACAGCGTTGTGCCCCCCAGCGGAATGGCCATGCCCAGCCGCGCCATGCCCGGCAGGATCAGGCGAAACCATGTGGCATATTCGATGGTAAAGCAGCGTGCCATGGCGTTTTGGCGGGGGTTGTAATAATCCAGCACCCCTTGCAGGCAGGCCACATCGGCTGGGCTTTGGGCGAATTCTGCCGCCACAACCCGCAGCTGGTTGGGGGCGGGGGCGTCTTCGGCATCCCAGATGCCGATAATCTCGCCATGGCAGAAATCCAGCGCGTAATTCATCGCCCGCGGCTTGGTGCGGAGGTGGCCATCTGGAACGGTGACAATGCGAATCCAAGGCGGCAGCGGCGCCCGCATCAGCGCGTTTTGGGTCAGCGTGTCGGTTTCTTCCAAAACCAGCACGATATCCAGCTGGTCATGCGGGTAATCCAAGCGGTTGAGATGGTACAACAAATGGTTGGCGATATCGATTTCCTGAAACAGGGGCACCAAAACCGAAATCATTGGCAACTGCGCCTGCGCCACGCTGGGCTTTTCGGCGGGGGCCCGGGCCAGCAGATGGGCCAGCGTGGCGGCGGTTTTCAGCAGGGCCGCCACGATCAGCGTGAAGACGGCCCAAAACGTCAGCCTCACCAACACACCCATAGGAAAGGCCCAGATCAGCCCCACGCTGGCCACGAGTGCCAAGACAATGGCCGCCAGCCGCTGGCGTGGGCGCTGGCCCCAGTTGCGACAGCTTTCAAGGCTGGGCACCCGCATCAAGGCGGCTTGGGCCAAGGTCGTGCGAAACGCAGCCGCGATCTGGTTTTGCACATCGGCCTGAGGCGCCACCCGCACCGGCACCCCCTGCCATGGCGGGGGCAGTTCGGTCGGGGGGTTGGGCTGCGATCGCCCATAACCAGCAGTTTGGCGCCGGTTTGGCGGTGAACAAGGGGCAAAAACGCGCGTTTCAGGCAGGTTTGCGGGCCCAGGCTGGCCATCACCGCCAGCGCAGGCTGATGCCTGTGCAGCAGTGCCTGCAGGCTGTGTGACGTGGCTGTGGCTGTGGCAGGGGCTTGGCCAGATGCTTGGCTGTATGCTTGGCTGTATGTTTGGCCCGCGCCCTGCGCCCGCGCTGCCCCCTGTGCCGCCCCACGCGCCAGCCGGCGTGCCAATGCGGTTGCCTCGGGGCCAGTGTCGTGCCCGCCATTGCGCAGTGGCACCCATGGCGCCCCTTGGTGCAGGGGCGGGGCCACAGGCCCATGGGGCGCATCCGGCCCCGCTGCGTGATGAAAAATGCCTGCCTGCCCGTGCTTTGCCATCAGATCCACCCACGTGTTGGATCGGTTGTGGCCCGGGCAGGGTTAACGGCTGGTTAATACCCGCGCGGCCTTACTGCGCGGCGCGGGCAGCCATCGAGGCGGCAAAGCGTTCAAACAGGTAAAAGCTGTCTTGCGGGCCGGGCGATGCTTCGGGGTGGTATTGCACCGAAAACACCGGGCGTTCACGCATGCGCAACCCACAGTTCGAGCCGTCAAACAACGAGACGTGGGTTTCCAGCACGTCTTCGGGCAGGGTTTGGCTGTCGACTGCAAACCCGTGGTTCATGCTGGTGATCTCGACCTTGCCGGTTTCAAGGTCTTTCACCGGGTGGTTCGCACCATGATGGCCGTGGTTCATTTTGATGGTCTTGCCACCCAGCGCCAAGGCCAGCATTTGGTGGCCAAGGCAGATGCCGAAAATCGGCAGATCTGTTTGATCAAGAATGCCGCGGATCATGGGCACGGCATAGCGGCCCGTGGCGGCAGGGTCGCCGGGGCCGTTCGACAAAAACACGCCATCGGGGGAATGGGCCAGCACCTCGTCGGCGGTGGCAGAGGCGGGCAGCACGGTCACGTCGCACCCAACCGATGCAAGGCAGCGCAAAATGTTACGCTTGGCGCCGAAATCTACGGCCACCACTTTGAACTTGGGGTTTTCCTGCCGCGTGTGGCCCTGCGGCCATGCCCAGCGCATTTCATCCCAGCGATAAGATTGCGCGCAGGTCACATCCTTGGCCAGATCCAGCCCCTCTAGGCCAGAAAAGCCGCGCGCGCGCGCCACCAGCGCCTCGATGTCGAAGCTGCCCTCGGGGTTATGGCACAGCGCCACATGCGGCGCACCCTGCTGGCGGATGGCCCGGGTAAGGCGGCGGGTGTCGATGCCACCAATCGCAATGCGCCCGCGCCGATGCAACCAAGGCGACAGATGTTCGGCCGCGCGCCAGTTGCTGGGGTCTGTCGGGTCCCATTTGACTACCATGCCAGCGGCCACGGGGTCGGCGGTTTCATCGTCATCGGGGTTCACGCCCACATTGCCCACATGTGGGAAGGTAAAGGTGACAACCTGCCCGGCATAAGAGGGGTCTGTCATGATTTCTTGATAGCCGGTCATGGCGGTGTTGAAACACAATTCCGCCTCGGTCGTGCCTGTGGCGCCAAATCCGCGGCCGTAAAACACTGTGCCATCAGCAAGCGCAAGGCACGCGGTTGGGCGGGGGGCAGATGTTTGCGACATGGGGATTCCTCTGGGCGGCCAAATTGGCGTGTACCTATGGCCCCACGCCCCACAGGTCAAGGGTGCAACGCCTGTTGTCAGCGCCGCCTTTAATGCCTATCTACACGCATTCAGGACCGAACGGGAAAACGGAGCCAGCAATGGACATGCGAGATCGGGTGAACAGCGCCCTCAAACAAGCCTTGAAAGACAAGCAGCCCGAACGCTTGTCGACCCTTCGGCTGATAAATGCCGCGATCAAAGACCGCGATATTGATGCGCGCAGCGATGGCAATGACGAGGGTGTGCCCGATAGCGAGATCTTGGCGATTTTGGGCAAGATGGCCAAGCAGCGCCAAGAAAGCGCGCGCGCCTACGAAGAGGGTGGGCGCCTTGATCTGGCCGAACGCGAGCGCGCCGAGATTGTGATTATCGAAGAATTCCTGCCGCGCCAGCTGTCGCAGGCCGAGGTGGACAAGGCCATCGATGCCGCGGTTGCCGAAATCGGTGCACAAAGCATCCGCGATATGGGCAAAGTGATGGCCGCGCTTAAAGCCAAATACACCGGTCAAATGGATTTCGGTGCCGTTGGCCCGGCGGTGAAAGACCGCCTAAGCGCCTAAGTTTCAGCAGCCCGCGCCAAGCGCGCGGGCCTTGCGCTTAATTATCCAGTTCCAGCCAGACGGGCACGTGATCGGATGGTTTTTCGCGCCCGCGCATGTCACGCTGGATATGACAATCGATCATCATGTCGGCACATTGTGGGCTAAGCAGAAAGTGATCGATGCGGATGCCATCGTCGCGGTTCCACGCCCCGGCCTGATAATCCCAAAACGAATAATGCCCCGGCCCCTGCACCCGGGCGCGAAACGCCTCGGTTAGGCCAAGGGCCAAGATTTTGCGAAACGCCTCGCGGCTGGTTTGCCGATACAGCGCATCTTCGGTCCATGCCTCGGGGCGCTTGGCGTCTTCGGCTTGCGGGATGATGTTGTAATCGCCCGCCATTAAAAACGGAATTTCCTGCGCCAAAAGCGCCTGTGCGCGGGCCTGCAGCCGCGCCATCCATGCCAGTTTATAGGCATATTTGCCGCCCGCCACGGGCTGGCCTGCGTGGTCCAGTTCGACCGGGTTGCCATTGGGCAGATACAGCCCGCAAATGCGCAGCGCGCTTTTACCCACCACCGTGGCCTCGATAAAGCGGGCCTGTTCGTCGCTGTCGTCGCCGGGCAGGCCGCGGCTGACATCTTCCAGCGGGTAACGCGACAAAAGCGCCACGCCATTAAAGCTTTTTTGTCCGTGGGTTTCCACGATATAGCCGCGGTCTTCGATCAGCTCGCGGGGAAAGGCCTCGTCGACAGATTTGATCTCTTGCAAAATGGCGATATCGGGCTTGGTTTCATCCAGCCAATCGCACAGCGTTTGAATGCGGGCTTTGACACCGTTGATGTTAAACGTCGCGATTTTCATCTGCCTCTCCTCTTTCGTCCATCTATCCCCCATGGCCCGGCGCAGGCAAGCCGATGGCCCCTTGTAGGGGCAAAAACATCTAGGGCGGGAATAAGTGTGTTGACATAAACCCTAAAGGTGTTTCCACTTTTGTTTACTCACCACAAAGGAGAACCCGACATGACTGCAGTTTTGAAGCACACCGCCGAACTGGCCACGCCACAGGCCACCCCCACAGTTTCGCCCCAGCACGCCCCGGCGCAGATGGTCGCAGGCCACGCCACCGGCAGCTATATCGCAGGGCTGGGCCCGCAGACGGGCAGCGACATGCTGCTGGGGCAGGGGGTGGGTGCCTATATCGCAGGCCTCGACAGCTAAGCCGCGGATCGTGGCACAGGTTCTGGCCTTTCGCCGCCCCAGCCCCGCGCCAAAAGCCGGGGCCATGGCCCGGCTGGCCTGCGAGGTGCTGCGCACCGCCGATGGGCGATGTGATGTGGCTGAAACAAAATGCCGAATTCCTGTGCGTGCTCCGCGCCACTGGCGCCAGCCTGCCCCCTGATGTTTTGGCGCTGTATCACCCGATCTATGCCAGCTTGGCGCAGCAGGCGGGGGATTTCCCCCAATATTACCGCTTTTTCCTGTCTATGGCCCTTGATTTAGAGGATCTGGGCATGCCCGGCCGCGTGGGTTTGGTGCTGGCGCAATGGTGTGCCGATCAGCGCCTCGATTTGGTCGAGCTGTCCGACCAACAGCGCGCCGAGGCAGTGGCGCTGTTTGCGCGCCCTGGGTTGGGCCGCCCCGACCCGGCGCTGGGGCAGCGGTTGGCGGGGTCTGCAGGAGGCGGCGCTGCAAAGCCTGCATTTTGAGGGCACGGTGGCGTTTTTGGCGCAAGACGCCAATTTGCTGGCCGAAGTTGCCTTGGCGTTGCGGTTTGCGGTTCAGCCGCAGCCCTCGTTGGCCGAAAGCTTGGCATGGTTGGGCCAGTTTCGTGCCGCACTTGAACGGGTGTTTTTAGAAGCGGACGACAATCTGGGCCAGGCGCTGGCCAATTTGGGGGCATTGGGTGGGCAATTTCGCCAGTTGGAAACCACCCTTGGCCCCGAGGCCGAAGCCGCGCTGGTGGGGTTGATCGATGAAATCACCGCCCATTTGGCCGATCTGCAGGATGATTGCGGCGCCTTTACATCTGTCTCTGAAAAGCTGCGCAAATCGGTGGCGGCCATCGCGCAACAGGTGCGCGAATTGGATAATGTGGTGCGCACCATCGCCAATATTTCCATCAATGCGCGCATTCAAGGCAACAGCTTGGTGCCGCCGCGCCCGCAGGTGGTGGCCTTTATCGAACGGCTGGCGGCCATGTCGCAGGAATCGGAAACGATTTTGGCGGAAATCAACGATGCCATGGCCTCGGTCGGGCTGGATATGGGCGCGATGGAGGATGGCCAGCGTGATTTGGTGCGCGAATTAACCCAAACCGTCTTTCCCGCGATCGAGGGGTTTACCCGCATGTCGCAGGCCATGCACAGCAGCCAAGGCGATATTCAGCAGGCCTCGGCCGAACTGGCGGGCCAAGCACAAAAAATCGAGGCGCTGGTGGGGCAGCTGATTGTTGCGCTGCAAATCGGTGATTCCACGCGCCAGCGCCTAGAGCGGGCCGAAGACACGCTCAGCCTGGCCATGGCGCAAGAAGATGCCGGGGTAAAACCCTTGGCGCATTTGGCACTGGCGCTAGAGCAGGGGCGCTGGGCGCTGCCGAGGGCCAGCTGGGCCAAGCC
>RFQY01000015.1 GCA_009924775.1 Paracoccaceae bacterium
GATGGGTTGGCGGGCGCGGCGCTGCCTGCGCCTGCCACTGCGCCCACGACTGCGCCCTTTCCCGCGCCTGCCGTTGTGGCCGCAGCGCCCGCGCTTGGCGCATCGCGCCAAGGGGTGTGCCCGGCGCGTTTGGCCCGTGCGGTGCCGCGGCGCGCAGGTTCGGCGCCAAGTGCCGCAGCGGTTTTGGCCCGCGTGCAAGACATCGACGGCAGCCAGCGTGACCGGGTGCTAGAGGCGGAAATTCGCGGCGGCAATATGCCGGCCTTTTTGCGCAATCTGGTGCCTGTTACCCTGAATGGACCGGGGCCCGACGGCAAAAAGGTGCATATCACGCTATGCGTTATGCCTGATTATCTGGCGGTTGGCGATGATCGAAACTTTGTGCGCGTGCCCTTTGGGCTGCCATCTGCCATGCGCATTGCCACCGATTTTGACATGGTTCTGCCCACACCCCAGATGGTGGATCTGATCTATCGCGCCTCTGACGTGCGGCTGCAGCCCAGCCCCATGCCCCCCGGCGCTGCGATGACCACCACCGCCTATTTCCAGCGCCATAACGCCACGGTCGAGGCGCAGCGCCAGGCCAGTGGTGGGCCCGCCGGGCTGTTGGTTTCTGGGCACAAAAAGGATGTCGTGCTCACCCGCCGCCTGTCAAGCATGCCGGGCCGGGTGGCGATTTATGGCTGGCATCGCCGCAACGGTAAGCCCATTCAGCCGCTCAGCACTGTGCACGGCGCCCAATATGCCGATTACAGCCATGGCATACGCCTGGTCAGCCGCAATGCGGTTATGGATGGGCGCCAAGTGGATTTGCTGGCCCTGATCCAAGACCCGCGTTATGCTGCCCTGCTGACCAAAGAGGGCCCGATGAGCCCACGGTTGTTTGCCGCGAAATAGCCGCTTGCGCCGCTTTTTACGCCCCGCCTTTGCCCCCGGTGCCCCGGCTAAGGTGGCGTGATTATTTGATATCTTTAAAGCACCGGAACCCAAGATGATAGTTGTGGTGGCTGTTGGCGGCCAACACCCGGGTGCCATGCCAAAACGGCGCGCGCCAGCGGCTCCAATGGGTATGGGCGCGGATCTTGTCCCAGATAAACCAGCTGCCCTTCATCTCGGTCACGCCCAAACTGCGGCTGCCACGGCTGGCCATTTGATCGGGGGCCAAGGGCAGGTTCATATGCTCGGCCGCGTTTCCATCCAAATCGTAAACACCCAGCGGGCTTTTACACCCCGGAAAGCTGCCCGCCGGATAAGTATTCGAGCCGCAGCCGGTGAAACTGCCACCATTGCAGCTGGCATTTTTGAAACTGCCCGTGGCACAAACGCCCGCTTGCCAGTTTTGGCCGATCGAATAGCGCGCGCTGGCCTGATATTTGGCGTTATGCGCCGCGCGGGCGGCCTGAAAAGAGCGGCCAAAAAAGTAATCAGGCGGGGTCAGCGCCCCGTGCGAGGCCCCCTCCCATTCATGGGCATCCCCAATGCGCTTGCCTTCGGCCCAGCACAGCTCGGCGGCTTCTTTGGCGCGCACCCAAACCACAGGGTAGGCCCCCGGAACGTTGGGGTATTCGAACATATCCACGCAAACGCGCGCATCGGCTGCGGTTTCGCTGGCCGGGTCGTAAAGCGGCGCCATGAATTTTTCGCCGCAAATACGCTCGAACGCGGTGTTGCGGTAATAGGCTTTGGGATCGGCCCCCAGTTTTTGCGCCAGCTGTTGCGGGGTTAATGGGTGTTTGGTTACGGCGGGGTTCCCTTGGCCAATCCAGGGTGAGGCGGCAAAAACCTCGCGAATCCGTGCCATTTCTGCCCCGCTTAACCCGCGCACCGTTTGCATTTGGCGCAGCATGGCCTCGTTATTTTCCGCCAAGGTTTGCCCAGTGGCGGGCAGGCCCAAAAGCGCAACAAACAGCGCCACACCCATAGGGCGCAGGCGTTGGAAAAAATCAGCAAAGCACATGGAAACCCCCGGCTATTTTCTGAGTAAATAAAAGAAATCGCGGTTATCGGCAAAACTGACAAAGCGCGGTATGGTCCAGCCATCGCGGGTTTCTCCGTCGATTGCGGCCATGCCTTGCACCAAATGGTGGGGCAAAACCCGCCCCTCTTCGTGGGTATAGACAGCAAGGTAAGTGTGTTCTTGAGAGTTCATATCCAGCAACATGGCATAATCGCAGCCATAGGCCTGAAAGCTGCGCGCCATGGCCGAGGGCGTAGCGGTTGAAAAATATCCAAAAATCAGAAACTTGCGTGAACCTGCGGTTTTCATACAGGCGCCGCCCCGCAAGGTGCGCAAATCGGCCTCGGCCGAGCCGGACCAATTGCCGCCCAGCCAGCTGGTGACCTGCGCGCCGGGGCGCCCATTTTCCAAAAGCGGCACACCGTTTTGGCGGGCAAATTTTACCCGTGGCAACAGGGCGTTGTCTGCCTCGGTCCAGCTGCGCATGTGAATGCTGCCATCGTCCAAGGTGAACAGCGTGGAAAGCCCCGGTTGCAGGCGGCTTAGCACCACACCTTGCTGCAAAAACCCGTAGTGATGCCCGCCATTTGACAGCGCCAATTCGCCCGCGCGCCACGCGCTGTGGCTGCGTTTGAAGCCGGCTGAAAACGTGGCGGCGACCCGGTCGGTTAGGGCGGGGCTTAGCATGCCGCTGCGCGCCAACGGGGCGGCTGTGTCAAACCCATCGGGGCCGGGCAGGCGCATATCGCGCACCGCTGCGGGGCGGGGCGACCAATCTAGCCGGGGGTGATCGGTGCCCAGCTCGTAGCCCAATTCGAAATGCGACAGATCAAACGCCACCAAATAGGCATCTGCGCGTGCCTCGATACCATCCAACCCATTGGCGCCGGGCACTGCCAGCACCGTGGGGGCCACCATGCCGGGCTGCATGGCGCTGGCATAGACGCCGGGCATGTCTTTTACCGCATACCATGCGCCCGCCTCGACACCTGTTGCGGCGCCTTCCAAGTCAAAGCCGAAATAGGTGGAAATAACCGGGTGGGTCTGTAGCTGTGCCCGGCCCATTGCGGCCACCACCTCGCCTGCGCTGCCGCCATCCACCACCGCGCCCGACCGCATGAACGCGTCTTCGTAAAACGAGCCCTTGATCAAGCCCACGATGCTTTCGCCAAAGGCGATATTGTCGCGCAGAAATTCGGCAATTGCCTCGCGGCTGGATCTGTTGCCGCGCACCTCGTTGCGCACAAAGGCCATGTTATCGCAAATGGGCGCATAGGGCAGACCCGATGTGCGCGCCTGCGCCAGTTCTGAATTCGGCCCCTGCCAAGGCGTGCAATAGCTGGCGCCCATGTCGCCTTCGAAAACCAGCGTGGCGCCGCCGTCGTCTAGCAGCTGCAGCGTGTTTGCCTGTGGGTTTGCCAGTTCAAGGTGATAGGGCGTGTTGCGCCCGGGCTGGCCCAGATCCAGCGTGAACCAAGTGTTAAACTTTGGCTGTAACGATGTCAGTGTGATCGTTGCGCCCTGCGCGGTTGTGGCCTGCTGCTGGGCACGAAAGGGTTGAAATTCGATAACGCTGCGCGGTTTGGTGGCCGCGAAATCGGCAAGGCGCTGCTGCAACTCGCCCCCCTGCGGCATGCCAAACCCATTGGCCAAAGCGGCGCCGTGCTGCCCTGCCACAAACAGGGCCGCTATCAAAGCGATACGCAAGGTTTGTGCTGTCATCAATTGCCCCGTTGCAAAGTGGTTTGCACAAACTGTGCCTGCTTTGCATCCTATCGTGCCGCCCACAGCTTGCAAGCGGCACCACGGGCGGTGGGGCGGTGTTGGCGGGCCCAGAAAAAGGGCCCGCTGTGCTTATCCGTAGATAAAGGCGGGAAACCACAATGCCAGCTGCGGCAGCATCACCAACAAAGCAAGAATGATCAGCTCTGTCACAACGAAGGGCCAAATGCCTTTGAACACCTCGGTTACGGGCATTCTTGTGACCCCTGCAACCACGAACACATTCATGCCCATGGGGGGGGTGATTAGGCCTATTTCGGCGGTTTTTACAAAGATTACGCCCAGCCATATCGGGTCGTATCCAAGCTGGGTCATCAGCGGGAAAACCACGGGCAGGGTCAATATTAAGATCGCCAACTGGTCTAGGAAAAAGCCAAGGGCCAACAAAAGCAGCAATACCAGCCCCAGCACCGCCCAATTGGGCAAGCCACTGTCGGCAATGGCATTCAGCAGCATGTTTGTCGTGCCGTTCAGCGCCATGAACACGCCGATCACCGCAGAAAACCCCACAATCGTTAGGATCATGGCGCTGGCGCGGGCTGCGCGGGTGGCCGCGGCCCAGATACCGGCAAAGCCAACGCGCCCCATAAGCAGGCCGATCACCAGCGCCGCAAGCGCGCCAACGGCGCCCACCTCTGTTGCGGTGATGATCCCGGAATAAAGCGCGAAAACCATCCCCACCAGCAGCAAGATCACAGGCCAGGCCGCGCCGACGGCCTGCCATCGTTCGCGCGGGGTGGCGCGCATGGCCGTTTCGGGCGCATAATCGGGGTTGCGGCGCACCAGAATGTAGATGGTCAGCGCAAAGCCAAAGGCCGTCAGCGCGCCCGGGATGAACCCGGCAAGCAGCAAACGCCCCACCGAGCTTTCGGTAAATACGCCATAAAGGATCAGCCCAATCGATGGCGGGATCATGATGGCCAGCGTGCCAACAATAGACAAAAGCGCAGCTGAAAAGCGCGGGTCGTAATTGTAGCGGCGCATTTCTGGGAAGGCGACAGATGCCAAGGTGCTGGCTGCCGCCGTGGACGAGCCTGACATGGCCGCCAGCAGCACGCCGCCCGCGACCGTGGCATAAGAAATACCGCCGCGCAAATGGCCAAGAAAGCGGTGCGAAATATTGAAAAGATCTGCGGTAAACCGCCCCGCGCTTAGCAATTCGGCCATCAAGATAAACAAGGGCACGCTGGACAGGGTAAAGCTGGCCACATGTTCATAGGGCGTATGCGCCAGCACCCCGGCGATGGGGCCGCTGCCCACGGTCATCCATATGCCAACCACGCCCGCCATCAGGATGGAAAACGCCACTGGCACGCCGATTATCAGCAGGAAAATCAGCAGGCCAAAACCAAAAGCTGCGATTGCAAGTGCCGTCATCACGGGGCCTCTGTGCTGCTGTGGCCGGGCTGATCTGCCGGGTCTTGGGGTGCGATCACATCCAAAACAAAGCGCAGCGCCAGCGTAAACGCCCCAATCGCCACCCAGACATAGCTGAGATAAATTGGGAACGGGATTGCGCCCATGCGGGTTTCTAGGCGTTGAAATTTGGCAATGGCCTCGGCGCAGACATGCCATGCAAACAGCCCAAAGATGGGCAGGCAAACCAGCGCAATCGCGCGGGTATAATTCTTCCCAAACCTGCGTTTTAGGCGGTTGGAAACCACATCAAGGCGCACATGCACGCCTTGGGCGTAGTTGGCGGAAAGCGTTGCGAAGACAAGGATGACCATGAAATACAGGCTGGTCAGCTCGAAATTTCCGCGCAATGGGCTGTTGAAAACATGCCGCCCCAGCGCATCAAACGAAATCGACACCATCATCAAAAGCAGCGCTGCAGTGGCAATGGCCACAAGCCCCTTTTCGATGGTTGATAGCAGTTTACGCATTGCCCCCCTCCCCAAGATACGAAAGCGCGGCGCAGCCGGTGGGGCTGCGCCGCAAGGCTGTGTTACTGCTGCGCCAGAAGCGCGTTATAAGATGCCGCAATCTGGGCGGCCATCGGGTTGCGGGCGCCGACGGTTTCGACCCATTTTTCACCGATCGAAGCCAAGGCTGCGTCGATCTGGGCCACCACGTCTGCGGGCACTGTGACCATGGTCATGCCAGCCTCGACCAACTTTTTTTCCGACCCTGCGTTTACTTTGACGAAGGTTGCGCTGCTGGCTGTGCCAACCTCGGCGCCGGCGCGGGCAACTTGTTCTTGCTGTTCTGGCGTCAGTTTCTGCCAATCGCTTTCCGCGATCACCAAGAAAAACCCGATCGACCCCATCGACAGGTTGGTGGTGACGGCCTTGCTGACCTCGTTCAGTTTGTAAGACGGAACAGAGGCTGTCAGGTTGACGGCCCCGTCAACAGTGCCACGCTCGAGCGCGAGGTAAAGATCGCTGATGGGCATTTCCACAGGCACCATGCCCAGTGCAGAAATCGCGTCGCCCGCTGTTGCGTGGGGCACGCGGATTTTTAGGCCGGCAAGATCGGACAGGCTGTTGATCTCGATCGATTTGGCCAAAACCAGCTGGGTCTGGGGCAACAGGTTCATCATGATGGGGCGCACTTTGTTTGGCAAAAATTCTGCCTCGACCAGCTGCTCTTGCACCAATTGCCAATAGGCGGCGTGGCCCTTTTCCAAATCGGCAAAGGCACCGGGCAGTTCGGCGATTGTCGACAGCGGCATCTGGTCGCCCACATAGCCCACGCCAACAAAGCCCATATTGGCAATGCCGGTTTTCACCGCGTTCAGCGTGCCGGGTGCGTTGGCCAGCTGCCCACCGGGAAAGTTGGTTACCTTGACGGTGCCGCCGGTGTATTCGTCGATCTTTGCGATCAGCGGCGTGATGATCAGCTTGGTGCCGAAATGTTCGGGCGACAGGTAGGATGCCAACCGAAGCTCGACGGTTTCAGCCCAGGCTGCGGGGGCCGTTCCCAAAGCCAGGGTGACAGCTGCAATCTGACAGATTTTATTGATCATATTCATGTGTTTTCCTCCCATTTGGATATTTATCGGCCTTCAAAGATTGGGGGCCGTTTTTCGATAAAGGCCGTCATGCCTTCGATGCGGTCTTTGCTGGTATAGGGGTCTGGCCCCACGTTAAGCCGCAGGGCCGCGGCCAGCGGCAGCCCTATGGATTTGGTTGATGCTTCCTTGCAGCGGCGCAGGGTCAGCGGTGCGTTTGCAGCGATGGTTTCGGCCAGCGCGCGAACGGCTGTGCGCAGGGCGGTTGCCGGGTGTAGGCTGTTGAAAAAGCCATGCGCCAGCCCCTCTGCCGGTGTCATGGGGCGGCCTGTGTACAGCAGTTCCAGCGCCAGCGCCCGCGGCACAAGCCGCGGCAGCACGATCGAGGCAAAATGCGCGCCCATGCCAACCTTGGCTTCCGCGCAGGCAAATCGCAGATTATCGCCCACAAGGCGCAGATCGCAGGCCATGGCCAGATCGGCCCCCGCGCCCATACACACGCCTTCGATACAGGCGATCGTGGGTTTGTTGATTTCAAGGATCCGCTCGAACGGGTTGCGGGCGTCACCTTTCATTGGCGCGGGAAAGGTGGCTGTGCCCTTTGCCATTACGGCCTTTATGTCGATGCCCGCGCTAAAGGCGCGCCCGCCTGCACCCGAAAAGACAATTGCGCGCACATCGTCGCGCGCCTCTGCCTCTTCGGCAAGGCGGGCCAGCGCAACAAAACCTTCGGGTTCCAGCGCGTTCATACGGTCGGGGCGATTGATCTGGATCCAGGCAATGCCGGCCTGCACATCCAGTTCCACCCCATGATCGCGCGCCGCCTGCATCATGCGCGTTTCCGTGTATCGGCCACGATGGGGCTGCGGTCGCGGATGATGCCGCCTGTCGCTTCTAGCTGTGCGATATCTTCGGCGGCCAGCCCTGCCTCGGTAAAGACCTCGTCGGTATGGGCGGCGAAATGGGGTGGCGGGGCGTGAAAGGCGCCGGGCGTGCGCAGGAAGGTCATCGGCAGGCCCGTGCCGTGATAGTCGGGCGTCTGGATTACCATGCCGTTTGCTTCGACTTGGGGGTGCGTGAACACCTGCTCTAGGTTCAGAAATGGCCCCGCCGCTAGGCCTGCGTTCAAAATCTCCATTGCCACCTCGTTGGACGAGCGGTGCTGCGTGCAGGCGGTGATGGTTGCATCCAGCGCTTCGCGGTTTGCAACACGTTCAGCATTGGTTTTGAAACGCGGGTCTTCTGCGGCTTCGGGTGCGCCAAGCACATGCATCAACTTGGCAAAAGAGCGGTCGTTGCCCGCGCCGGTAAACACCTTGCCATCGGCGCAAGCATAGGCGCCATAGGGGGCCACCCAATGTTCGGTATTGCCGGTGGGGCGCGGCACTTTGCCCGTTGCCATCCAGCCGGCCGCGGCCGGGTGCAGCATGGTTAGGCCGGTATTATACAGGCTGACCCCGACATGCTGGCCCTTGCCCGATTGCACGCGTTCCAGCAGCGCCATCAAAATGGCGTTAACAGCGGCAAGCCCGGTGGCATGGTCGATCAACGGCAAGCCGATCTTGGTGCCATCGCTTCCCGCTTCGCCATTGATCGAGGCCAGCCCAACAAAGCCCTGCACCGCAACATCATAGCCTGCCATGCCAGCCAAGGGGCCCGTGCTGCCAAAACCGGTGATGGTGCATTGAACCAGTTTCGGAAAGCGTTTGGACAACACATCTTCGTAGCCCAGCCCCCATTTTGGCAGGGTGCCCAGCTTGAAGTTGTGAATAAGCACATCTGCCCCTTCGAGCAGCTTTAACAAGGCTGTGCGCCCCGCCTCGCAGCTTAGGTCCAGCGCGACCGAACGTTTGTTGCGGTTCAGCCCGTTGAAATAGGTCGAGCGGTCTTCGTCAAGGCGCACACCCCAGTTGCGGGTTTCATCGCCAATGGGCGGTTCCACCTTGATCACGTCGGCGCCCTGATCGGCCAAGGTTTGGGTGCACAGCGGGCCTGCGTAAACGCGGGTCAGGTCAACCACCCGTAGCCCAGCCAATGGCCCTTGAAATTGATGTGCCATCACAGCCCCCTTTAGATACCCAAAAATTTGGGTGTTTCGCGCTTTGATGCGGCGCGGATGCCTTCGCGAAAATCGGCAGTGGCCATGTGGTTGCGCTGTTGCGCCAGTTCATGGGCAAGCGTGCGGCGCACCTCGTCGGCCAGTCCTGCGCGCTGGGTGCGGCGCATGTCCTGCACGGCGATGGGCGCATTTGCGGCAATCTCGGTGGCCAGTGCCAGCGCGGCCTCGCGCTCTTTTCCTGCCTCGACCAGCTGATCTGCCAGCCCGATCTGGTGGGCCTCGGCCCCGTTTAGCCGCCGCCCCGTGTACAGCATCATTGCGGCTGCGTTTTTGCCCACAACACGCGGAAGCGTGGCGCTAATTGCGAAACCACAATGCATGCCCAGCACGGCAAAATTGGCCGAAAAGCGCGATGCCTCGCTGGCAATGCGGAAATCGGCGGTAAGTGCCAGCCCAAGCCCCCCGCCAATGGCAGGCCCTTGAACGGCGGCCACAATGGGCGTGGCAATTTCGAACAATCGCAGGGCGTTGCCGTATAAGGCCTCGGCCATCTTCAGGCCTTCCTCTGGGTCTACCCCACCGCCAAAGTCTGCCCCGGCGCAAAACACTTTGCCCGTCGCCGCCAAAACGATGGCGCGGCAATCAGGATCGGCATCCAAGGCCTGCATCTGCGCAACCAGCGTGTCTATCAGCGTGACATCAAAAAAGTTCAGCGGCGCGCGGTCGATTTCGACAATACCAACAAAGCCAACCCTGCTGACTTTGATTTCGTTTTGTGGGGTGCGGCTCATTTGCGTGGGTCCTCCTTTGGGTGGCAGGGGGCAGCCATGTGCCCCGCGGGACGCGTAGAAAACAAGTCAGGCGTTTTGGAAAACCCCAGCGCGGACGGCGCGCAGACCGGCCCGATGGCCGCTATGCTGCAACGATATTTGGCCATACTGCGCCCCCGCCTGCGGAAATTACCTTTGCGCCCAATTGTTCAGACCACCATTGGTCGCTGCGCGCTGAGGCGCGCCATTGCCACAGGCGGCGCGTGAAATAGTGCAAAGAATGCTCATCGGTGAAGCCGATCGCGCCAAAGACCTGATGGGCGATTTCGGCACCCAGCGTGGCGGCACGCCCCGCGCGCGACATGCCCACCATTGCCCCGTGTTCAATGGCCTGTGCGTCGGCCTTGCTGCAGGCAAACCCTGCCGCGGCCTGACTGGCCGCCGCTTCCGAGGCCAGTTGCGCAAGCGCGTGCTGAATGGCCTGAAATTTGGCAATCGGGCGCTCGAACTGCACGCGATCATTGGCATATTGAACGCATAGCGCCAGCATATGCCCCAGCGCGCCGGCAATTTGGGCTGTGTGTAACACGGCGAAATGGGCCAGCAGGGTTGTTTGGCTAAACCCCTCTGGCAGCGCAGCTGTAGCGATGGGTTTGACCCCGTCGCATGCCACATCCACCGCCGGTTCGCGGGACAGCGTGTTGACCGCCGCCAAGCGCAGATCGCTGCTGCGCAACAGGCACAGATGTGTTTGCCCCTGATGTTGGGCCAGCACGATAATATGTGGGCATACGGGCGCCCAATTGACGCTTTTCGCGGCGCCGTGCAGCACACCTTGTGCATCCAGCGTCAGCATATCGAAACCTGTGGCCACGGGGCCTGCAACCATGGCCATGCCGGCCGCGCTTAAGACATGGTTGGCAACAAGCGTTTCGCCAAGGGGCACGGGCGCTGCATGTTTGCCCAGCACCATCAGGCTGGGGGCAATATCTGCCCAGCTTAAGCCCGTCCCCCCCGCGCTTTCGGGCACCAAGGCCCCGGTCAGGCCAAGGGCCTCGCACTCTTGCCACAGCGCGGTATCAAACTGGCCACTTTCAACGGCTTTACGTTTCTCGGGGGTCACTTGGGCGGCAAGCAACCGATCAAGCTGCTGGGAAATCAGGCTGGCAATATCGGTTTCGGTGGTCATTTCAGGCCCAACCCTTTTGCAATTATTCCGCGTAGAATTTCCCGGGTGCCCCCGCGCAGCGAGTAGCTTGGAACGCTTTGGGTGAGGTAGCCCAAGGCATCGCTTAGGGTGTGTGATGGCCTGATATCATGCGCGGCATCGATCAGTTCACGCACCAAGGCGGGCTGTTTTTGCTCGTATGTATTGCCCAAATCCTTGACCAGCGCCGCCTCTTGGGCGGGCACCTTGCCCGCCTCGAGCTGGCCAAGAATAGACAGTGACATTTCGCGCAGCACGATCAGGTCTGCCACGCTTTCGCCAACGCGGCGTTTGGCAAGGCGGTCGGGCGTGCCCAGTTCGTCAATCAGCATGGGCAGCAAAACAAAGCAGCTTAAAAAGCGGTCTGGCTGGCTGCGTTCAAAAGCCAGTTCCGAAACGACCTGTTTCCAGGCGTTCCCCTCTTCGCCGATCAGGTGATTGTCGGGCACAAAGACATTGTCGAAATGCACCTCGTTAAAATGGTGTTCGCCTGTCAAATCGGTGATCGGGCGCACCGATAGCCCGCTTGAACGCATGTCGATCAGGAATTGCGACAAACCGGCGTGTTTTGGCGCGTCTTTATCTGCGCCCGAACGGAACAGGCCAATCATAAAGTCGCTGACATGGGCGCCACTGGTCCAGATTTTCTGGCCATTCAGGCGGTAGCCGCCCTCGACCTTTTCAGCCTTCGAGCGCACCGAGGCCAGATCTGACCCGGAGTTTGGCTCGCTTAGGCCGATGCAAAACGTCAGTTCACCGCTGACGATTCTGGGCAGCAGCGATTGCCGCAAATCTTCGCTGCCATAGCGCATCAACAAAGGGCCGGTCTGGCGGTCGCCCACCCAATGCGCGGCAAGCGGGGCGCCGGCGGCGATCAATTCCTCGACAACAACGTAGCGCTCGAATTGCGAGCGTTCCGCGCCGCCGTACGTCTTTGGCCAGGTCATGCCAATCCAACCCTTGGCGCCGACGGCTTTTGAAAACTCTTTGTCGATCCCACCCCAGGTATGCGCGATTTTCCAGCCAGACCATGTGTCCCGAAAGGGGCTGACAAATTCACGTACTTCTTGCCTAAGGGGGTCGTAGGCATCAGACAGCACGACGCGGTCAAAGTTGAATGGGGAACTCATAGTGATTTCAGGCTTCCTGCTGGATGATCTAGGATGGCACCATGTGCCTCATCCCCGAAGATGGCAGGACAACACCCTAAGGGCTTATCATTTGGCGCATTGCATTTGACATTTTGCGCAAATTGCCGGTGGCCTGTGCCGGCGTGGTGCTTAGGCGCGCCACGCGCTGGGGGCCACGCCATAGGCCATTTTGAAAGCACGCGAAAATGCGCTTAGCTCGCGGTAGCCCAGCCGCTCGGCGATTTCTGTCATCGAAATATCGCTTTGCTTCAACAATGTTTCGGCCAGCTCGAAACGGGCCTTGCCCAGCAATTGCGAAAACGTGGTGCCATGGTCTTTCAGCCTTAGCTGAAAGGTTCGGGGCTTTAGCCCCAATTGGGCCGAAACATAGCCAATATCGCACCGTCCGCTGGCCAGGCAGGCCCCGATCTGCGCGGTAACCGTGCCGACAAAATCATGATCGTCCGCGTGGTATTTGGATTCAAGATACTCTTTGAGCAGCCCGTTTAACAAGTTGTCCCAAGCTGGCAGCACGATGGCCAAGTGACGGGCATCAAAAAAGAGCCCTTCCATTTCCGCATTGAATTGCAGCCGACAGCCAAGCTGACGTTCGATATTGGGCACATTGTCCAAACGTTTGCCGACAAGGGTAAACAGATCTGGCGACCAAAGATTGCCGGTAATGCGCCGAAAGGTGTTGATCGCGGTCATTGCCCACGCCAAAGACGCCTGTGGGTACCGGCCTGCAAACTCGGGCGGGGTGACACGCAAAACGCCTGCCGTATCGCCATAGACCTCTAGCCGGTAGCTCATGCCCTTTGTTCGCACGCGCAGGCTGTTTGTGATGCCGCGCAAAGCATCTTCCAGCGTCCGGCACGATTGGGCAAAGGCGATGATTTCACGCCCATAGCCCAGCTCTAGGCGCTTCTTGGCCACCAAAATTCCAAAATCCGACCGGCCCAGCAGCGTGGCTGCTTCTTCCATTGTCTCGGCACAAAGCGAAAAGGGGATTAGGCTGTTTCGTTCGCCTTTTAAGACCTCTTTGATCATGGGCGCGCGTGACAGGTTTTGAATGCCTCCGCCCATCAGGCGCAACTGATCCAGCGTGCAGGCGAGGTGCTCCATCTGAACGAAGGCCTTCATGCTGGCCTTATCCCGGCTTCCAGCACACGCCAAGAATGGTGGCATCTTCGTCAGAGGTCGACACATAGGCATGCCCGATGCCACTGTCGAAATAGATGCTATCGCCCTTGGCCAAAGAAATGGGGTCTTTGCCTTTTAGGTATACCGTGATCGCGCCCTCTAGCACGTAGATAAACTCTTCCCCGGGGTGCGCGATATGGTCTTCGAATTTGGAAAAACTATGCGCTTTGATGCGCCCAACCATGGGCACCATATGCTTGCCGCTAACCCCCGAGGCCAGCATGCCATAGTCATAAGTTTCCGAACGGTGCAGCGGTGCCTCACCCGCACGGGTGATGGAAACCGTACCCATGGTGAACCCCTCGGCGTTGGAATCGAACAATTCCCCAACGTCCAGTCCCAGCCCCTGGGCCAGCCGCATGAAACGATCATAGGTCAGCGATATTTCCCCGCGTTCCATTTTCGAGATCGTGGAAATTGCCAAGCCAGTGCGCAGGGCAACCTCTTTCAGCGTCCATCCGCGCGATTTGCGAATGTCACGCACGCGGGTGCCCAAATCGGCCTCCGAGGCAATGGCGCTGGGCTCTAGCATTTTGATAAGCGTCTGCATCAGTTTTCCTATTGGAAAATTTTTCTTGTTTTCCGATTGGAAAAATATGTAGCCTAAAGCTCGATAAGGCAAATTGAATCAGTTTGTGGGGATGCCGCGTTGGCCGAAACTGGCACATTCTTTGATATCGCTGTCATTGGCGCGGGCATCGCAGGTGCCTCTGTCGCGGCAGAGCTATCGGGCGCAGGCATTCGCACGGTGCTTTTGGAACAAGAAAGCCAGCCGGGCTATCACACCACCGGGCGTTCGGCGGCGGTGTATTCCCCCATCTACGGCCCGCAGCCCATTCGCGCATTGACCCGCGCGGCGCTGGGGTTTTTCCAAACCCCCCCAGATGGGTTTTGCCAGCGGCCCTTGCTGTCGCCGATCGATGCCGCCTTCATTGCCCGCACAGACCAGTTGCACCATCTAGAGGCGATGCAGCAAGACCTGGCAGATGCAAA
Organism: Paracoccaceae bacterium; assembly: GCA_009924775.1. GTDB lineage: Bacteria > Pseudomonadota > Alphaproteobacteria > Rhodobacterales > Rhodobacteraceae > CAJXSO01. The sequence goes on from RFQY01000015.1 coordinate 14,055, forward strand.
AACGGTGCACCGCGTTACCGGGGCCGAGCTGCAAGAGCGCTTGCCGCTGTTGCGCGCAGGCTATGCCGCGGCAGCGCTGTGGGATACGGGCACGTCTGAAATTGACGTGGCCGCCCTGCATCAGGGCTATTTGCGCATGTTCAAGGCCCATGGAGGCGTTCTGATCACCCGGGCTGGTGTAACCGCGCTGTCGCGTGTGGCAGACCTTTGGCAGATAGAAACCCCGCAAGGCGCCATTGCGGCCCCGGTGGTGGTAAATGCAGCTGGCGCTTGGGCCGATGCGCTGGGCCAAATGGCCGGCGCCGAACGCATTGGCCTAACCCCAAAGCGGCGCACCGCGCTGATGATCGACGCCCCAGATGGCACAGACCTGCGCAAGCTGCCGCTGACAATTGATATCGAAGAACAGTTTTACCTTAAGCCCGATGCCGGCAAATTGCTGGTGTCTCCGGCCAATGAAGACCCCGAGCCGCCTTGCGATGTTCAGCCCGACGAGATGGACATAGCCATCTGCGTTGACCGGATCGAACGCGCTTTCGGTGTTTGCGTAAAGCGCGTCGAGAGCCCATGGGCGGGCTTGCGCAGCTTTGTGGCCGATAAGGCGCCCGTGGTTGGGTTTTCGAAACAAGTTGACGGGTTTTACTGGCTGGCAGGCCAAGGTGGTTATGGCATTCAATCGGCCCCGGGCATTGCCCAATATGCGGCTGCTGAATTGCGCGGCGCAGCCGTGCCGGCGCATATTCTTGCCGAAAACCTAGATCCGGCCAGCATCTGCCCGGCCCGCGCGGGCCTTGGCCAATGATGTGGGTGGTGCCACTGTTTTTGGCGGGTTTTTTGGCCTCGGGGTTGGGGCTGGCATATGTGGTGGGTGGCACGGCGGTGGTGTCGTTTATCCTAACCGAAAACCAGCGCTACCTTGCGATTTTGCCGCAAAAAGTTTTTTCGCAAATCAGTGTGTTTGCCCTGCTGTCGATGCCGCTGTTCATTCTTGCGGGCGAGTTGATGAACCGTGGCGGCGTGACCAAGGCGCTGATTGATGTGTCTATGGCCCTTGTGGGGCGGGTCCGTGGTGGGCTGGGGCATGTGAACATCATGACATCGGTGTTTTTTGCTGGCATTTCGGGGTCGGCCATTGCCGATGCGGCCTCGTTGTCGAACACGCTGGTGCCAGCCATGGAGCAGCGCGGCTACACAAAGCTTTATGCCGGCGCCATTACCGCGGCCTCGTCGATCATTGGCCCGATTGTGCCGCCCTCGATCATTCTCATCTTTTACGGCGCCATCATGCAAACCTCGGTTGCGGCGTTGTTTGTTGCGGGCATTTTGCCCGGGCTGCTGCTGGCCTCGGCCCTGTTTGCGCTGAATGCGTTTTACGCCGTGCGCGACAATCACCCACGGATCGAAAAAGGCGAGGCCCCGGCCGTGCTGCCCGCCATTTTTAGTGCCCTGCCAGCGCTGTTGCTGCCCGTGATCATCGTTGGCGGGATCGTTTTTGGCTGGATGACACCGACCGAGGCGGCAGCGGTGGCTGTTGTGGTGGCCGGCTTGGCCGCGTTTTTCTACGAGGGTCTTAGCCGCGCTGCGGTTTTTGACAGCATTCGCCGCACGGCGATGTTGACAGGGTCGATCTTTGTTGTGCTCAGCGCCATTGCCGCCTTTGGGCATCTGGCCTCGCTTGAACGTGTGCCGCAGGCGATTTCGGGGCTGATAACCGATCTGGGCCTAGGCCCTGTTGGGTTTATGCTGGCGATGAACCTGCTGTTCATTCTGGCGGGCATGTTTTTGGATATTCCCATGGCGCTGGCGCTGTTGGTGCCCTTGGTTGCCCCGGTTGCATTGGCCCAAGGGGCCGATCCTGTGCATCTGGGCATCGTGATCTGCTTTAACCTAACAATCGGGCTGGTCTCGCCCCCAATGGGGGGGTGTTTGCTGATCGTCTCTACCGTGACAGGGCTGAACTACTGGACGCTGGCGCGCGCCGTGATCCCGTTTGTTTTGGTGCAAATCATTGTTTTGGGTGTCTTGGTCTTTGTGCCCGAGATCACCTTATTTTTGCCCCGCACCATGGGGCTTTGGAACTGAAAAATGGCCCCGACATGGGCCAACAGAGGAGGAAAAAAATGTCTTTCATGAAAAACCTTGGGGCCATAAGCGTGGCGGTTGCCCTGTCATTGGCTGCGCCAGTGTCTGCACAGACCGTGAAGATTGCGCTAGATTCTGCGAAGGATCTGGAAAATTCGGGCACCTATGTTTGGGCGCATACATTTGCCGAATATCTCAATGCCAACGGCATGACAGCCGAAGAATACGAACGCGGCGCATTGGGGGCGGAAGCCGAAAAAATGGATCAGGTCCAGCAAGGGCTTTTGGAAGTGTCCTTGTCAGACACCAAGGGCGTGGGCAAGCTGGATGGCCATATCGTTCCCATCACGCTGCCCTATCTTTTTCCCGATTGGGCAGCGGTTGACCGCGGCCTGAACGCGGGCATGTTGGATAAGATCAACGCCGGCACAACACCGCAAGGTGTGCGCGTGATCGCCATTGCCGCGCTGGGCGCATCGGCAGGTATTTTTAACACGAAAAAGCCTGTCAATTCGGCCGCCGACATGGCCGATCTGCGCATGCGCGCGCTGGATGAAAACCAGATTGGCGTGTACAAATTGTGGGGCACCAATGGCACAATCGTGGCCTGGGACGAAGTGCCCAACGCGCTGCAAACCGGCATTGCCGATGGCTATTTGAACCCGCCGATGGTGCCCATCATGTTTGGCCACACCGGCTTTATCAAGTATTTCACCAATGCCAAGGTGGGCTTGGGCAGCCGGACGGTGATTATCTCGGAAGATTGGTATCAGGGCCTGTCTGCTGATCAGCAAAAAATCGTGATGGATGCCGCCGCCGCTGCCACCAAGGCCAACCGCGACTGGCTTGCCACCCGCTCGGCCGAGCTGGACGCGCTGCGTGCGGCAGGGATCGAAGTGACCGAGTTGAGCGATGACGCGTGGAACGAGTTTAAGACGCTCAGCGCGCCGCTGCACAACATGGTTCCGCTGCCCGAAGGCGCGCTTGCTGCTTGGCAAGCGGCCATCGCGGAATAAGACAATGCGCGCAGCGATCCGTTGGCTTGACCGGCTGTCAGAGGTTGCAGACCGCATCGCCCTTTGGGGGGCGGTGCTGTCGGTGGCGGCGCTGGTCTTGTTGGCAGGCTGGCAGGCGGCTGCGCGCTATATTCTTGACCAACCCCCCGCATGGACCGAGGAGCTTGCCCGCTTCATGATGGTTTGGGCCGGGCTTTTGGGCGCATCTTGTGCGTTTCGCGCCCATGCAGACCCCTCGCTTTTTCCGGCGGCACGCACACGCACAGGCGGGTTGGGCAAGGTGTTTGCCCTGATCCGCGCAGGCGGTGCGATTATCTTTATCGCGCCGATCTTGTGGTATAGCGCCTATGGCCTGAATGGGCGTATGGCATCGGGCTATGTCGCGCGGAATGCAAAACAGATGGCCGAAACGGTCGATCTGCCGATGGCGGTTTTCGCAATTGCCGTGCCCGTCGGGTTCAGCCTGATTTTGTTGCATGCCGTGGCGCATCTTGCCACCGCACTTGCCCCCACAGAACAAGGAACCGCCCCGTGAAACTGTTGATCGCCTGCCTTGCGACCGAAACAAACACCTTTTCGCCCATGCCCACCGGGCGCAATTCCTTTCAGGCGGGCCTGCTGACGCGCGAAGCCACGCGGATGCCGGGCAACCTGTTTTCGGCACCCTTGCATGAATGGCGCCGCTTGGCCGAGCAGCTTGGCTGGCAGGTGGTGGAAAGCCTGTCCGCCGCAGCCCAGCCCGCAGGCACCACGGTAAAAGCCGTCTACGAGGGCTTTCGTGACGAGATTTTGGCCGATATCGAAACCCACCAGCCCGATATTTTGCTGATGTCGATGCATGGCGCGATGGTGGCCGATGGCTATAACGATTGCGAAGGCGACATGATGGCGCGCGCGCGCGCGATTATGGGGCCAGACCGGGTGATTGGGCTGGAACTGGACCCGCACAACCACCTGACCGAGACGATGCTGGCGAATGCAACGCTGATTGTGAACTTCAAAGAGTACCCCCATGTCGATGCCCCCGAGCGCGCGCGCGAGCTGTTTGCCATGGCCGCCGATGCCGCAATGGGCAAAACCAAGCCAGTGATGCGCATGCACGATTGCCGGATGCTGACCATTATCGAAACGATGAAAGAGCCCGCCAAAACCTATGTGCAAGCGATGAAAGACGCCGAAGGCCGCGATGGCATTCTTTCGGTGTCGTTGACCCATGGCTTTCCTTGGGCAGATGTCGCGGCGGTGGGGGCAAAAACACTGGTCATTGCCGATGGCGACGCAGACAAAGCCGCGCAAACGGCACAGGCTTTTGCACAAAAACTGTGGGATATCCGCGACGGGCTGAAAATGGATTATCCCGATATCGGGGCCGCCCTTGATATGGTCCAGGCATCCACCGACCGCCCATTGACGCTGGCTGATATGGGCGACAATGCTGGCGGTGGCGCGCCTGCGGATTCAACCTTTTTCCTGCAGCAGATTTTGAAGCGCGGGTTAACCGACGTGGCCCATGGCATTTTTTGGGATCCTGTGCTTGTGGCCATGTGCCAAGATGCCGGGGTAGGCGCGCGCATGCGTGTGCGGTTGGGTGGCAAGATCTGCGCCGAATCCGGGCAGGCCGTTGATCTGGACGTTACAGTGCGCGCCATCCGCGAAAACATGACCCAGCTGCTGGGCGAAACAGAAATGCCCATGGGCACCGGCGTTTGGCTTGATGCCGATGGGGTGCATCTGGTGGTGTCCTCGCAGCGCACGCAAAATTTCGCGCCCTCCGTTTACACCGATCTTGGTATCGACATCAGCCAGATGCGTGTGCTTATCCCCAAATCGACCAACCACTTTTACCAAAATTTTGAAAAAATCAGTGCCCGCGTTATCCATGTCCGCACGCCGGGAACGGTGACCCCGGACATGACGATTATCCCGTTCACCAAGCGCGACGGGAATTTCTGGCCCAAAGTTGACAACCCCTTTGCTTGAAAGGATGCGCCCATGCCCGTGACCCCAATTGGCCAACAACCCGTTTTGCCCAATGGCGCCACAGTGCCGCTGGTGCCTGCCACCCGCGTGGGGGAGCTGATTTTTTGTTCGGGTGCTTTGGGCGTTGATGCCAATTTCCAGCTGGTCGAGGGTGGCATCGCGGCGCAAACCAAAGCAGCAATTGCCAATCTGCAGGCCGTGTTAGCCCAAGCCGGCGCTACGCTTTCCGATGTGGCAAAAACCACCGTTTGGCTAACGGACATGGCCGATTTTGCCGCCTTTAACGCCGCCTATGCCGAGGCATTTGGCAGCCATGCGCCCGCGCGTTCTACGGTAACATCTGCCTTGGCAATTCCAGGGGCCTTGGTAGAAATAGAAGCAATTGCCTGCGCGCCATAAGCGTGGGCCCCAATCGCACCGCCTGAACCCCAGCCAAGCGCCACCCAAAGGAAACCACGCATGAAACTTAGATCTGACAAGGTGACAGTGGGCGCAATGAACACAGGCGCGCGCGCGCTGTGGCGGGCAACGGGTACAACAACCGAGGAATTCGGCCGCCCCATCATCGGCATTGCCAACTCCTTTACAGAAATGGTGCCGGGGCATGTGCATTTGCAGGCCCTTGGCCGGCTTGTGGCCAAGGAAATACGCGCCGCCGGTGGCGTGCCGAAAGAGTTTAACACCATCGCTGTGGATGATGGCATTGCCATGGGCCACGAAGGCATGATGTATTCGCTGCCCTCGCGCGAGCTGATTGCCGATGCCTGCGAATACATGGCCAATGCCCATGCCATCGACGCGATGATCTGCCTAAGCAATTGCGACAAGATCACGCCCGCGATGCTGATGGCCGCAAACCGCCTCAACATCCCGACAATCTTTGTATCGGGCGGGCCCATGGAAAGCGGCAAGTTTGACTTTCGTGGCCAAACCAAGCGCGTGGATGCCATCGACACGATCTATGTGGCGGGTGACCCAACCGCCACGCAGGCAGAAATTGACGCGGTGGAAGAGGCCGCCTGCCCAACCTGCGGCTCTTGCGCGCTGATGGGCACCGCCAATTCGATGAATTGCCTGACCGAGGCGCTGGGAATGGCGCTGCCCGGCAATGGCACCATCGTGGCCACCCACACAGACCGCGAAGATCTGTTTCGCAAGGCCGCGCAGCGCATTGTCCGCATGGCCGAGGCCTATTACCGCGATGGCGACGACAGCGTGCTGCCGCGCTCGATCTGCACCCGCGAGGGGCTGGAAAACGCGGTGCGCATGACCATGGCGATTGGCGGTTCGACCAACACGATCTTGCATCTTCTGGCCGTGGCACAGGAAAGCGGTGCAGATCTTACGATTGACGATTTCGACCGCATCAGCCGCGATACGCCCTGCCTGTGCAAGGTGTCGCCTTCGGCGCATGAGGTGTTTATCGAAGATATGCACCGCGCGGGCGGTGTGATGGCGGTGGCGCATGAATTGCTGAAGGCGGGCAAATATCATGGCACTGTGCCGACCGTGCTGGGCCAGCCTGTTGCCCAGTATTGCGCCGAATGGGACATCACCAACCCGGCCAACGAAACCGCCCGCACCCTGTTTTCGGCAGGCCCGGGCGGTGTGCGCTCGCTGCGGGCTTTTTCGCAGTCGAGCCGGTTCAAAGAGCTGGATACCAACCGCGAAACCGGCGTGATCCGCAGCGCCGACCATGCCTTTACCAACGATGGTGGGCTGGCGGTTTTGCGGGGCAATCTTGCGCCCGATAGCTGCGTTGTGAAATCGGCGGGCGTGCCGGATGTGTTGTGGAATTTCACCGGCACGGCCATCGTTTGCGAAAGCATGGAAGAGGCGCTGGAAAAGATCCAAAATGGCACGGTGCAGGCGGGCCATGTTGTGGTCATCCGCTACGAGGGCCCGCGCGGCGGCCCCGGCATGCGCGAGATGCTAACCCCCACCGGCACGATGAAGGCGATGGGGCTGGGCGATAAGGCTGCGCTGATCACCGATGGGCGGTTTTCGGGGGCCACATCGGGCCTGTCGGTCGGCCATGTCTCGCCCGAGGCCGCGTCGGGCGGCGTGATCGCGCTGGTGCAGGATGGCGATGTGATCGCGTTCGATATCCCGGGCCGTTCGGTGCATCTGGATGTCAGCGACGCGGAATTGCAGCGCCGCCGCGACGAGATGAACGCACGCGGCGACAAGGCGTGGAAACCCGCCACGCGCCAGCGCGCGGTCTCCACCGCCCTGCGCGTCTATGGGCTGATGGCGGCGTCAGCCGACAAGGGCGGCGCCCGCGATCTGGACCGTTTGGCGCGGCTTGAACAGCTATCTGCCGAGGGCTAGGCGCCAAAGACGCCTTAATAGATTTCTACCTTGATCGGGGTGGGGTTGTAGCCATTGCAGGGGTTATGCATCTGCGGGCAATTTGACAGCACGGCTAAAACATCTGTTTTCGCCAGCAAAACCACGTGGTGATTTGGCTCTTTGCGCAGCTCGCAAACCCCTGCTGCGCCATCTGCAAGGATTGGCACAGACATAAACCAATTGATGTTTGGCACAATTGCCTCGCGGCCCATGCCATGGCGCGCCAATTCTGCGGTAAAGTTTGTGTAGCAAGACTCTTCCGTTATCGCGTTGTAACGCAGAAAATTATTCGGGTTCGAGCAGCACCCATACACGGTGTCATGGCGGCCCAATGTGTCTTCTACCACCTCCATCAGGGCAAGGCCGCAATCCGAGTACAACACGCAACCCACCCCGATATAAAGATTGCCCTGCACCTTGATCGTATTGGCGCTGGAATACCGGTCTGATCGATCTTGGTCGTTGTAACACAAGAAATCGACCGCCTGCTGGCCTTCTAGATCGGTGATCTTCAGCTTGCTGCCGGCCTTCACAACGCCCGACCAAGGCGCCTTTGCGGGGACAATCGTTGAATACATGTGGCCACCTTTGGTTGGCTGTTTACGCGTTTTTGCGGGTGCCAAAGCGCAGGGCGCAACTGCGCCTGCCCCTTGGTGCCCCCTTTTGTAGGCGTGTCAGAAAAGCCCGAAATATTCGGCCTGCTCCCATTCCGAAATTGCCGATAAATACCGCTCCCATTCGGCCCGTTTCAGGCGGCACAGATAATCAACCGCCTCGTCGCCCAGCGTGTCGCGATACATGCTTGATGCAGAAAATGCCGCGATTGCGGCCCCCAGGTTGGCAGGCAGCAAGAGCGCGGCGTCGCCATAGGGGTCTTCGCTGGGGGGCGGGGCCAGTGCCGCACGCCGCAGGCCGGACAGGCCCGACAGGATTTGCGCGGCAAAGGCATAATGGGGCGTTGCCATCGGGTCAGGCGCGCGGTTTTCCACGCGGCTGGCCGGGTCGCCCACTGCCAAAAGCGCGCGCACCATGGCGCCGCGATTATCCATGCCCCATTGCACGCGGTTTGGGGCCAGTTGGAAGGGCGCATAGCGTTTGTAGCTGTTCACGCTGGGTGCGGTCAGCAACGCGCTTTCCCCGGCATGATCGAGCAAGCCCGCAATCCATGCCGAGGCGGTGGCGGGCAAACTGCCGTGCACCTCTGGCATCATCAGGTTGCGCCCTGTTGCGGTTTCGATGACGGATTGATGGATATGCCAGCCGTTTGCCGCGATGTTATCCAAACGCGGCTTGGTCATGAAACTGGCGTGTAACCCGCGCGCGGCGCACACCTGTTTGACCATGGTGCGAAACATCACCAGCCCATCGGCCTGTTGTGCGGCACTGCCCGGTTCAAAGGTAAATTCAAACTGCGACGGCCCCATCTCTATCTCGACCGAGCGCACAGCAAGACCCAGCCCTTGCGCCATGCGCCTCAGTTCGTCGAGCATCTGTTCGGCCGCCCCGTAGCGCGTTTCGGTTAGGAATTGATACCCTTGGGTCAGCGCCCGCGTCATCGGGGGGCGCGGTGGCATGGTTGTGTCGGCATGATCTAACGCCGCATCAAGCCTTTCAAAGACGTGAAATTCGACTTCCAAGCCGAAACAAGCCTCTAACCCAAGCGCGGCCAGCGCCCCAGTGGCGCGGCGCAGCACCGCGTCGGGGGCAAAGGGAATATCTGCGCCAGATCTGTGCACAGGCCTGGCCAACAGCCATGCCGAATGCGGCGACCATGGCAGGCGGCGAAAGCTGGCGGCATCTGGCACCAGCAAAATATCATTCGCCCCCTGCATAGGCCCCGAGGCAATGCCCGCATCGGGCGACCAGACCGGAAACACGGTGCGGTGCGATGTATCTTTCAGCAGCAACGTAGAGGGAACCGCCATGCCCGCGCGAAACACACTGGCCAAGGCTGCCGCCACCAAGGTTTTGCCGCGTAGTTGCCCGTGCTGATCCACAAACAGCACGCGAATGGTTTCAAGACCGTCTTTGGAAACCCGCGCCAGCAGGTCTTCGGCGGCCAAAACGGCCCCAGCATCCAGTAAACCGCGCTGGGCCAGCGCGCCATTGGCAATTCCTGCGCTCATCTTGGGTCAGACCTTTGCATCCCATGGGCAGCTTGCGCGCCGTTCCGCGTCGGTTGTTGCATTTGCGCTCTCCCAATTCTCGTCGGCCGCGATGGCGTCGTTAGAGAGTGGCCCGTAAAGCGTGGCCGGATCAACACCGTTGCACATGGGCAGCGCATCGAATTTGCCCGCGCGGGCGTTCTCGATCGCGGCACGCAACATCCGGCGGTAGCGGATGATGCCAATATCGGTTTTGCCCAGATGTTCCTGCGTGCGGTCCTGAATGGCGCCCATGCTTTCCACCGCCCACTGATCGTGCACGTTGATATCCAGCCCCATGCCTGTGTAGGTTTCGCGCTTTTGCTCTTCGGGGTTATAGCCGTAGTTGTTGCGCGCGTTTTTCAGCGGCGCATAATCTGGCAGGCGGTGTTCTTTCAGGCGCTGTTCGCGCATCACGGCCTTGTCGACGGGTTTGCCGAAGCTGGTGAACATCGAATACCAATAGCAATGCGTATCATCGATGGGCACGTGCCATTGCGTGATGGTCATCTCGCGGCTCATTGGTATGCAAATTGTTTCGGGGAAAATCTGGTTGGTAACGCGCACATGGGTGCGCCCATCGTCCATCCGGCGCAGCGCGGTCAGCTTCAGCCCATAGTCGGTGTCATCCACCAAGATTTCTGGGCGGGGGTAATCGCGCAACAGCTTGGTCATCGGTATATTGGTATTGCCAGCCTTGTCGCGGAACTGTTTGCCATAGCTGTCGGCGGGGTCCTCATCTTCGAGAAACCGATGCAAAAACGACGCATGCGCGGGGTCTATGCCCACTTCCATCGCTTGTAGCCAGTTGCATTCCCAAAGCCCTTTGAAGGCAAATACATGGGTATCGGGCGCGCGGAAGCAATCGAAATTGGGAAATGCGGGCGGGGTGCCTTGGCCCATATAGGCCCAGATGATACCGTTCTTTTCAACCACGGGGTAGGATGTGGTGCGAATGTTTTCGTGCATGCGCCCGCCTTCGGGTTCGCCCGGTTGTTCGATGCATTGGCCGCTGCGGTCGAAATGCCAGCCGTGAAACGGGCAACGCAGCCCGTTGTCTTCTAGCCGCCCAAAGCACATATCAGCACCGCGATGCGGGCAATGGCGCCCAATCAGGCCAAGCGCGCCGGTTTCGTCACGAAACAGAACCAGCCGTTCCCCCAGCAATGTCACCGGCACCACGGGGCGCGGCACCATCAGTTCGTCAGACAGCGCCGCTGGTTGCCAATACTGGCGCAAAACCCGCCCGGCATCTGTGCCCGGCCCGACCCGCGTAAGGCTGTCATTCAATTCCTGACTGATCATGATCTGAATTTCCCGTTGCAGATTGTGCGTATATCGCACATATGTGGTGATATACGACCATGTTGAGCGACGCAGGTGCAACCGTCAATGCAGAACCGAAATATCGCCAGCACTTTCGCCAAAGGGCTTGCGGTGCTTGGTGCCTTTGACGGCAGTGCCCCGGTGCTAAGCCTTGCAGAAATTGCCCGCCGCAGCAGCCTAGACCGTGCCGTGGCGCGGCGTTTGGTGCTGACATTGGTTGACCAGGGCTTTGTGCAAAGCGACGGCGCACGCGGCTATCGGCTTACGCCGCGGGTGTTGCGTTTTGCTGGGGGGTATCTGGGCGGGCGGCAGGTTGGGCGGCTGGTGCAGCCGGTGCTTGACCGTCATGCGGCACGGGTAGGTGCGCCAATTTCCATGGCGGTGCTGGATGGGCACGATGTGCTGTTGCTGGCGCAATCGACCTTGCAAAACAGCGTGGTCACGTTCGGTTTCACCTTGGGCAGCACCTTGCCGCTGTTGCACACCAGCCTTGGCCGTATGCTACTGGCGATGCGCCCCTCAGAGATCGCCGCAGAACTGTTGGCCACCGCCCCGCTGCAGGGGCGCACCCCAGAGGCGCTGACAGATCGGCGGCTGATCCGCGCCGAGGTAGACCAAGCCCGCAGCGCGGGCCTGTGTATCGCGCGCGCCCAGCTAGAGGCGGGTATTACAGGATACGCCGTGCCCACAGGCCCCGAGGCGGTGATCGGGCTGTCGCGGGCACAGGGGCTGGGCCATGATGCACAAGACGATCAGGCGGCGATCAAGGCGCTACAGCTATGCGCGGCAGAGCTGATCCAGACGGGCGCGGTGTAATCGCACGGGCCATGGGGCGCCGCTGGGCACTGCCATGTGTTTGGAATGGGGCCAAAATATGCGGTGATTATTGGCGCGGTTTTCCATCTGGGCAAAAACCCATGCGCCAAGCTTTGCGAAGGACACCATCCGCACCGCTAAGTTATGCTTGTTGAACGGGCCATGGGGCCTATGGTTTTGCCAGACCCTGCAATGTGGATAAAAACAATGTTCAAGGCGACACGCGCACCGATTCTTGCCGACAGATTGAAACAGCAGATGGCCGGGGTGCAGCTGTCATCCATCCAAATTCAACACAGCTTTCCCGCGCTGCCCACGCCATTGCAAACCTCAAGCGGGTCGCTAGAGGTGGCCCCACTTGTCATTATCGGGCTGCGAACATCATGCGGAGTGGTTGGCGAAAGCTATCTGTTCTCGCCTAATCCATCCCTTATTGCAGCGCTCGGCGAGGCCATCAAAGCCGTGTTCGAAGTGGTCAGCGGCGACCCCTGCCTGCCCGAGGATATAACCGACAAAATACTGAAAAAATTCAAGCTTTTTGGGGGCACTGGCATTCTTACCATGGCCATGGCGGCCATAGATATGGCCGCTTGGGATGTGGTGGGAAAGACAGTGGGCCAACCGCTGTACCGTGTTCTTGGGGCCAAGGCCAAAACGGTGCACTCTTATGAAAGCTCTGGCTTGGGCATCGGTGATCTGATCAGCATTCGGCAGCAAGCCCTGCGTTTTATGCGCGCGGGCAATACCACCATGAAGCTTCGCCTTGGCTACGCAACCTTGGCCGAAGACTTGCAGGCGCTAGAGACGCTTTTTCAGGCCTGTGGGCCCACGGTGCAGGTGATGGTTGATTACAATCAAGGGCTGTCACCGCAAGAGGCCCTGACAAGATGCAAAGCAATCGACGGGCACGGCCTGCTGTGGATAGAGGAACCCATTCATGCCGAGCTGCTGGAAGAGACAGCCACCTTGCAAGCCGCGCTAAAAACGCCGCTGCAAATCGGCGAAAACCTGTGGTCACCCACCGAAGTCCAGCGCGCATTACGCCTGTCTGCCTGCCAGTATATTATGCCCGATGTCGGTAAAATTGGCGGTGTCACACAGTGGCTTCGGGCTGCGAGCGTGGCAGAGGCGTATGGGGTAAAAGTGTCGTCACATCTTTACCCAGAAATCAGCAGCCATCTTTTGGCGGCCATCCCAAATGCGCATTTGCTAGAATATGCCGATTGGACAGCTAACCAATTTTCCGGCCATACCAAGCCTGCCAACAACAGCCTAGCGGTGTCAGACCACGCCGGTTTTGGCCTGTCTGTATAGCGTTTTGGGGCAGCTAAACTGCCCCAAGTGCGTGCGCGTCAGCAGCCTTCGGCCGGCGCTGTCATGGTCACGCTGACGCCCCCGATGCCCTCGATCACAACCTCGACAACCATCCCGGGTTTGACAGGGCGCGCGCCCAAGGATGTGCCACAAGCGATCAGGTCGCCCGGGTTCAGCGTCATGTCTTTGGACAAAAGCATGACAATCTCATGCGGCGTCAAGATCATGTCAGAGGCGGGATATGATTGGCGCTCTTTGCCATTTACAAGAACGCTGATTGTCAGCGTGGCCCAATCTACATCGGTTTCGATAACAGGGCCAACAACACCAAACCCATCAAAGCTTTTGGCGCGTGTCCATTGCGCAAAGGATGGATCTGCCTGCAAAACATCAAGCGAGGTGATGTCATTGATGCAGGTATAGCCAAAAATGGCCTCTGCCGCCTGTTCAAGGCTGGCATTTTTGCAGGTTTTGCCAATGACGATGCCCAATTCGCCTTCAAAAATGACGCGCCCGGCGGCAAGGGGCAATTCAACACTGGCGCCATGGCCGGTAATGGAACTGTCGGCCTTGATGAAATACAAAGGATGGGTGGGGTGCTGTTGCCCGCCCTTTTCGGCGGCGGCCTTGAAATTGTTCCACAAGCCGATGAATTTGCCCGGCTGAACAGGGGCCAGCAGCGTTAGCTCTGCCAGTGGCACGGCCTCGCCGATGGCCGTATCAGACCCAAGGCCCATGCGCGGATGAAGCGCGCCGTTTTCAATAACACCCGTAACCTGCGACCCACTTTTTGTGCACCCTCTGGCCCATTTCATCGTGCTTTCTCCTTACGCGATGTTTCGCGATGCTGCCTGAAACCTGACCGAGGCAAAACCGCCCTTTGTTGCGCTTTGCCGCAATGCCATGGCCATTGCAAGACAGGGCGGCAGGTTGTCTTATGGGGACTGAAATAAGTTTCGAATGGATTGCCCCTTGGGTGTATCCCCAAAAGCCCCAGTTGTCAGATGAACACCACCGCCACCGCCACCGCAGAAAAAATCTTAGACCGCTGGGCCAGTTCCATTGCCGCGCGCAATCTTGATGCCATCTCGGCGCTGTTTGCGGCAGAGGCCGTCTTTGTTGCAACGGCCCCTGCGCCGCTGGTTGGGCAACGGCAAATCCGGGCCTATTACGCAGCAGCACCGGAAGGATTAACCGCAAAGGCAACCCTTGTTCTGGCCGTCGCGCAGCCCGATGGTTTGGCCCTTGTGGCGGATGTGAGCTTTGATCTGCCAGATGGCAAAAGCTTGCAAGGCCGGCTTTCCCTATGCTGTGAAAAGACTGGCAGAATTAGGCTCTATCATCTGGCCGTTAACGGGCCATCGGCCTAGGCGTGCCCCACTGCCCATCGGGCTGCCCCTGTGGCGCGCGCAGGATGACCAAAACGCGCCAAGCACCACGAACGCCGCCCGCGCGCGATTGTGCGCCCAAAAAGCTACCTGCATGCGCCCGCGTAAAGAACGGGTTTGTGCCGTTATATTTGGCTAAATGGCGGGCTGAAAAAACAAAAGGCCCAGCCGTTGTCGGCTAAGCCTTTGATTTAGTGGTGAGCCGTGCAGGATTCGAACCTGCGACC
>RFQY01000141.1 GCA_009924775.1 Paracoccaceae bacterium
TAAAATTTTATGGTGACGTGGCAAAATTTAACATGATTTTCGAAGCGAACCGCACCATCCTGTCCAGCCCCGACAAAATTCGCGTGGGCCAGCGACTGGTTATTCCACGGGCCTAACCCAAAAGCCCGGTTTCACGCAGCAAGCCGCGGCGCTTGGCCTCGAAGTAATAGCCGCGCGCGTACCACATCACCGCGCGGTCCATATCGCCGTCCGATACCAGCCACGCCCCGCGCAGATAGCGCACCGCGTAGGTCAGGTTGGTTTCAGCATCCAGCAAATCGCTGGGCTGGCCGCGAAACCCCATGCTGCGCGCGGTGGCGGGCAGGATTTGCATCAAGCCGTAATAAGGCCCGTTGCGGGCGCCGGGGCGGTGGGTGCTTTCACGCACGACCACGCGCTGCACCAGTTCCACCGGCACATCGTTGATCTGCGCGTGTTTCACGATAAGTGCACGCAGCTGCGGCGTTTCATTGGGGTAAAGCGGGGTATCCTGCGCCAGCGGCGCGGCCGCGCCGGGCATGCGCACACAGCCCCCCAATGCCAAAAGCGTCAGCAAAAAGAAGCGGCGGTTTGGTGTGGTGAACATGGCACTGGCCCCAAAGGTTACACCAGCGCTTTTGCCGCAGCGCACCCGCCCCGCCAAGGGGGCAGGCCCGCCATAGGCCGGTTGCCGCCGATGGCCTTAGGCCGCCAGCCCTTTGGCCCCCATATCCAGAAACTTCTTGCGCCGGTCCGCCAGCAACTTGGCGCCTTTTTGGCTGCCCAAATCGGCCAGCATCGTGCGCAGCGCATCGCCCACCGCCTCGATCGTGGTGGTGCGGTCGCGATGGGCGCCGCCCATCGGCTCGGCGATGATACGGTCAATCACCCCCAACTTGTGCAAATCTTGCGCGGTCAGGCGCAGCGCCTCGGCCGCTTCGCGCATCTTTTCGGCATCTTTCCACAAGATCGAGGCGCAGCCCTCGGGGCTGATCACCGAATAGACCGAATGCTCTAGCATCGCCACACGATTGGCCGTGGCAAACGCCACCGCACCGCCCGAGCCACCCTCGCCAATGATCACGCTGATCAGCGGCACCTGCAGTTGCAAACATTTCTCGGTAGCGCGCGCGATCGCCTCGGATTGGCCACGCTCTTCGGCGCCCTTGCCCGGATAGGCGCCGGGCGTGTCCACCAATGTCACCACGGGCAGGCCGAATTTATCGGCCATATCCATCAAGCGCACCGCTTTGCGGTAGCCTTCGGGCCGCGCCATCCCAAAATTACGCTCGATCCGCGATTTTGTATCGTTGCCCTTTTCATGGCCAATCACCACAACGGGGCGGCCATCGAAACGGGCCAAACCACCCATGACCGCATGGTCATCGGCAAAATTACGATCCCCCGCCAAGGGGGTGTATTCGGTGAACAGCGCATCGATATAGTCTTTGCAATGCGGGCGGTCTGGGTGGCGGGCCACTTGGCATTTGCGCCAAGGGGTCAGCGATTTATACAGATCCTTCAGCATGTCAGCGGCTTTTTTATCCAACGCTGCCGCTTCGGCCTCGATATCCATTTCCTCGTTTTGGCGCGCCATCGCGCGCAGTTCCTCGGCCTTGCCTTCAATTTCGGCCAAGGGGCGTTCAAAATCGAGGTAGTTGGTCATACCTGTCACTCCGGATGTTGTGGCGCCCTATATGGCGGCATCGGGGTGCAAATGCAACGCATGGCAACCTTTTGCGCCAGTTTTTGCCCGGCCCGCGTGGGCCGCAGCTGGGTTAGGGCGCCGCAGGCCGCAGCCTGTCCAAGGCGGCCTGCGGCGCGCTGATCACAGGCACGCCCAGATCTGCCAACATCGGCGCGGCCCCTGCCATCGACACCTGTGCCAAAACCACGGCGGAAACTGGCGCATCTTTGTGCGCGGCGCGCACGGCGGCGGCCACGCATGCGCGAAAGGCCTGCCGTTCACCCGCCTCGAACAACGGCCAGAATTCGCTTAAATCCAAGGGGCGCACCACCGCCGCACGGCCTGTTTTTTGCAACTCGTCTTGCAACAAATTGGCCGAAACCTCGCGTGTAGAGGCCAGTGCATAGGCCAGCAAAATGGTGCCACCAATGTTTGCCGCCTGCGCCATCATCGGCCGGTCGACGCGCAGCGCGCCGGCTGCCTCGGCCATGGGGCCGATGGTAGAACAGGTGCACATCACCAGCCCCGCCTGCCGGTGCGCGACCACGGTCTTGGCGATATCGGCCTTTAGGGTGGCATCGCCCTGCTGCGCCCGCGCCAGCCAAGGCGCGTGCACCTCTTGGTGCAAATCTATATCTTGGGCCATCTGGCCCACCAGCGCGGCAAAATAATCCACATGCGCATCGGCTATATGAAGCAAGGTCAATCGTGCCATGTCACATCCGATACGCGACCGGCAAAAGCGAGGCAATTAGCAGCAGCGCCATGCTCCAGTTAAAGATAACCAGCCGCCTGTTGGTGGATAAGATGCGCTGCAGCCGCAGGCCCAGAAATGTCCATGCCGCGACCGATGGCAAATTCACAACCCCAAAACTGCCCGCCACCAGCAGCACCGCCCAAAGCGCGCGATCGGGGGCGTATAGGGTGATGGCGGTCAGCGCCATTTGCCAGCCCTTTGGGTTGACCCATTGAAAGGCGCAGGCCTGTAGAAAGCTTAATGGTTGGCCGCTGGCGCGCGTGGCATCGGGCATGGCCGCATGGGCAATTTTCCATGCCAGCCACATCAAATAGGCAATGCCTGCCCAAGTCAGCACATCATGCAACCATGGCAGGGCCTGAAACACCCCCATCAGACCCACGCCCACCAGCGCCACCATCAGGGTAAAGCCCAACACAACACCCATCATATGCGGAAGGGTGCGGCGAAACCCAAAATTCGCCCCCGAGGCCATTAACATCATATTGTTAGGCCCCGGCGTGATCGACGACACCAACGCAAACAGCACCAAGCCTGTCAGCAAAGTTTGCTCCATTTCCCACCCCAGATCGCGCCCTATGTCAGGCCAGACCTGCGCCGATCTGGGGGCAAATGCAACGCAGTAAATCCACTGTGGGCACCTGCCCCCTTGCGGCGCTATGGCCACCCCATTTAGGGTGCCCCAAATGGGAGACCCACACCATGCCACACCCGCTTGTGACCGAAGAGATGATCGAAACCTACCAAACCGATGGGGTTGTGGTGGTGCGCGGCCTTTTTGCCGATTGGGTGGCGCAGCTGCGCGCTGGAATCGAGCGGAATATGGCAGAGCCGGGCCCTTTTGCCTCGGAGAACCACAAAGAGGGGGAAACGGGGCGGTTTTTTGATGATTATTGCAACTGGCAACGCATCCCCGAATTTCAAGACGTGATCCACAACAGCCCCGCCGCGCAGGTTGGGGCAGAATTGATGCGCTCGCGCAGTGCGCAGATGTTTCACGACCATGTGCTGGTGAAAGAGCCGGGCACATCCATGGCCACGCCGTGGCATTCCGACGGGCCTTATTATTTTGTCGAGGGCCAGCAAACCATCAGCTTTTGGGCGCCGCTTGACCCTGTGCGCGAGGCCACCTTGCGCATGGTGCCCGGCTCGCACCGCTGGGAAAAACCCGTGTTGCCCATGCGCTGGGTCCAAGACGAGGCCTATTTCCCCAATGTAGACGATTATATGCCCGTCCCCGACCCCGATGCCCAAGGCATGCCAGTGGTCGAATTTGAAATGGAACCGGGCGATGCTGTGGCCTTTAATTACCATGTGCTGCATGGCTCGCGCGGGAATACATCGGCCAGCCGCCGCCGCGCCTTTTCGCTGCGTTTGGTGGGCGATGATGCACGCTATGTTGCGCGCCCCGGACGCACCTCGCCGCCCTTTCCGGGCCACGATATGCAGCCCGGCCAACGCCTGCGCGAAGATTGGTTTCCAGTGATCTGGCAGGGTTAAGCGCGGCCAGGGGCCAGCGCCTGCATCAGCACCGCCTGCACGCCTTGCGCCCAAACCATGTCTTGGGCCAATGCGGTGACGGGGCTGCCTTGGGCCTGCAGGGCGCGTGCATAGGCATCGCCCGCCCCGCCCTTGCCCACAACGATAATTTGCTGGCCCAGCCACCATGGGCGGGCCGCAGCCAGTTCGGCGCCCAATAGCGCCCCGGCGGCCACGCAGGCGCTGGCCCCATCCAGCAGCGACAACAGCTTTTCGGGGCGGCTTTGGGTTTGCGCCATCGCCCCCTGATCGGGGCTGGCATCGGCGCCAAAGGCCATCAGCAGCTGCGGCGTAACCGTGACCAAAACGCTGATCATTTCGCCAGCACTGATATGCAGCCAATAGGCGCGGCTGGCCTGCACGCACAGCACGATACCATCCCAATTGGGCCGCCCCCAAACAGCGCCTGCCGCCAGCACTTGCAGCCATGGCGCCAGCGCGCCCACCGGCCCCTGCTGCGCCCCCCGCAACAGATGTTGGGGAAAGGGCTGGGGGGCCAGATCATCGTGCAAACAGATATCTGGCGGGCCACTTATGGGCTGGGCCAACCGCGCAGGCAGGGCCCCATCGGGGCTGGCCTGCCACATTTCACGCCCCCCCGGCGTATCGATCGAAACTGTCTTTGATATGCGCATAACCGCCGTTTAGTGCGCCGCGCTGGCCCTGTCTATATGGGGGCTGGTGGACAAGCTGCGCATCGCCTCGTATTGCGACAAAAACACCTTGCCCGAAAGCTCGTCTAGAAAATGGCTGCGCTGCAAACGGTCCATAACCGGGCCCTTTACCTCGGATAGGTGCAGGCTGATGCCCAAATCTTGCAAGCGGCTATTGATGGCCTCTAGGCTTTCCAATGCGCTCATGTCGATTTCATTCACCGCCGAGCACATCAAGATCACGTGGCGAATAGGTTCTTCGCAGGCGATACGGTTGTAGACATAGTCCTCTAGAAACCGGGCATTGGCGAAATACAGGCTTTCATCAATCCGCAGCGACACGATAAAGGGGTCTGTCAGCACCTCGTGGCGCAAAATATTGCGGAAATGCTGGGTGCCGGGGACCAGCCCCACCTCGGCCACATGCGGGCGCGAGGTTTTGTACAAAAACAGCCCCACCGACAGCACCACACCAGCCGAAACCCCCATTTCCACCCCAACCCCCAAGGTCAGCACGATGGTGGCCGCGACGGCGGCAAAATCTACCACCGAATAGCCCCAAGCGCGCTTGAGAATCGAGAAATCAACCAAGCTTAGCACCGCCACAATGATGGTGGCCGCCAGCGTGGCCTTGGGCAGGAAATACAAAAGCGGCGTCAGCAGCAAAGCTGCCAGCAAGATACCAATGGCGGTAAAGGCGCCTGCAGCGGGGGTTTCTGCCCCAGCGTCGAAATTCACAACCGAGCGGGCAAAGCCCCCGGTCACCGGGTAGCCACCCGTCATCGCCGCCGCGATATTCGAGGTGCCAAGCCCCACCAACTCTTGGTCGGGGGTAATGCGCTGGCGCTTTTTGGCCGCCAGTGTTTGCGCCACAGACACCGATTCCACGAAACCAATGATCGAAATCAGCACCGCAGACATAAACAACTGCCCCCATAATTCAGGGTTCAGCGAGGGGGCCGTCAGCGGCGGAAGGCCCATCGGCACCTCGCCCACGATCGCCACGCCCTTGTTTTCCAGATCAAAAACCCACACCGCCAGCGTGGTAATCGCCACGGCGGCAACTGGCCCCGCCTTGGCCAAAATATCGGCCAACCGCGGCTTTAGCCCCAGTGCCAGCAGCAGTGGCTTTAGCCCTTTGCGCACCCAAAACAAAAACCCCACGGTGCTAAGCCCGATAAACAGCGTGATTGGGTTTGTCAGATGCTGGCTGGCCAGCAATGACGCGATGATCTCTGGCAAGGCATGGCCATGGGCGGAAATGCCAAAGATGTGTTTCAACTGGCTGGTGGCAATCAACACGCCCGAGGCGGTGATAAACCCCGCAATCACCGGGTGCGACAGGAAATTTGCCAAAAACCCAAGGCGCAGCACGCCCATCAGCGTCAGCAACACGCCAGAAATAAAGGCCAAGGTAATGGCCGCAGCGGCGTATTCTGCCGGGCTTTGCAGCCCCAAATTGCCCACCGCTGCCGCCGTCATCAGCGACACCACCGCCACAGGCCCCACCGCCAACGCGCGGCTCGTGCCAAAAATCGCATAGGCCAATGATTGCGGGATCAGCATGATCGTCACAATAACCGCCGCCACGGCATCGCTGGTCAGCGTGTCGCGGTCATAGCTGCGTGACCATGTCAAAATGGGCAAATGCCGCTCAAAGGCGGCACGGGACAGGCGGGGCAATTTCATCGGCATTTCCTGTGGTGCGGTTGGCCCCTATATATTCAATTTACAGAATAGGTAAAGCCCATTTCCCAAATCCGTCAGGCGGGGCATGGGCGGGGGCCGGGGCAATTTAAAAACCCCGCCACGGGGCTGGTCCGTGGCGGGGCGGTTTGGGTTTAGCTGGCGCTGACCTTTTGGGGTTTTGCCAGCCATTCTTTGCCACGCAGCATGGCGCGCCAGTAAACCGGGGGCAGAATTTGTTCTTTCAGCATCCACGCCGCCCGCGAGGGTTTGGTGCCATCAATCACCCATTTGGGGAAACTGGGCAGCAACGCACCGCCATAGCCAAACTCGGCCAACACGATCTTGCCACGCTCCACCGTCAAGGGGCACGAGCCATAGCCATTGTATTGCGCCGCGGGCGAACGCCCGTCGATATCGGCGCATAGGTTTTCCGCCACCACCGGCGCCTGCATCCGCGCCGCCGCGGCGGTTTTGGCATTGGGTGCGTTCATCACATCGCCCAAGGACCAAATATTGTCATAGGTTTTATGCCGCAGGCTGGCTTGGTCCACGTCAACCCAGCCCGCTGCATCCGCCAAGGGCGAGACCCGAATGAAATCGGGGGCCACTTGCGGCGGGCAGACATGCATCATGTCAAATTCCACCTGCACGCGGGTTTTTTCGGTATCGGGTTTTGCCACCTCGAATGTGGCTGTTTTGCTGGCCCCATCCACCGCCACCAGATTGTGGAAGAAATCCAGCGTGGCGCCGTATTTCTGCACATAGCTTTCCAGCGCTGGCACGTAATCTTTGACGCCAAACAGCACGCCACCGGCATTCATGAAATGAATGTCGATGTTTTTCAGCCGGCCCTGTTGCAGCCAATGATCGGCGGACAGATACATGGCTTTTTGCGGCGCGCCGGCGCATTTGATGGGCATAGGCGGCTGGGTAAACAGCGCGCGCCCCTCTTTCAGCCCTTGCACCAATTGCCAAGTATAAGGCGCCAGATCGTAGCGGTAATTCGAGGTGACACCGTTTTTGCCCAGCGTCTCTAACAGCCCCTCGATCCGGCCCCAATCCAGCTTGATACCGGGGCAAACCACCAGGCGCTGGTATGTGACAACGCGGCAGCCATCCAAGATAACCGCGTTGTTTTCAGGCTCGAACGCGGCTACGGCGGATTTGATCCAATGCACGCCTTTGGGAATCAGACTGCCCATGGTTTTGGCGGTGGTTTGCGCCTCGAAGATACCGGCGCCAACCATGGTCCAGCCGGGCTGGTAGTAGTGAATATCGGCCGGATCAAGAATGGCAATATTCAGCCCCGGCTTGCG
>RFQY01000142.1 GCA_009924775.1 Paracoccaceae bacterium
GGTGGGTTTTGCGTTCGGCGCGTTCGGCGCGCATCATGCGCAGGCGGCGAAAAACCCCGCCCGGGTCGTTGATAAGCTGTTCAAGCAGCGATTGCGCCAAGGGGGCGATGACCTGATCTTGGTGGGCTTGCTGCCATAGCTTCCCCAGCAGGTTCACATCCAACCCGCCGCCTTTCAGCGCATAGGCATCCATTCCCATGGGCAAATGGCGCGCTGATTTTTTACCAAAAGCAAAGGGTTGTTCAGGGCGCAGGCCGGAATAAAGCCGCTCGGTTTCGTATAGTTTCATCGTAGCAAAAAGCACGCTTAACGATTGGCCCAGCTGCCGCTGTAGGGCGCTGTCGCCGTGCTCGCCGAATGTGGTGATGGCCGAAACCTGCCAGCGGCAATCCAGATGGGCCAGCAGGAACGGCGCCTGTTCGGCCCAAAGGCGCAAAAACAGGGCGGCTGTGTGGGCGGGCTGGCTGCGGCGGCGCAGATGCGCAATAAGCAAGCCATGCAGGTGCAATAGCGCGGGCTGGCCGTGAAATTCGCCGGCCAATTCCCGAAACTTGCGCGCATAGCCGCTTTTTGAGCGGGGGATATCCGCGCCATTGGCATCGATCAGCTGGTGTTGCACCGCCTCAAGATCGCACGAAAGTGGCGCCAAACCTTCACACTCGGCATAATCCAACGGATCAAGCCGGGTTTCCATTTGGTCCACGATTGCGGAAAAGCCCCCCGGATAGGTTGGGCCGAACTGGTTACTCATGCCCCAAACATGCCGCAGGGGCGCGGCGCTGGCAAGATGCCTCGCAGCGCCCCTGTGGCAGAATTAGGCCATCATTTCCTTGGTGGCCGACAGGGTGATATCGGGGTAGTCGCGTTCGATCCGGTCGATATCCCACTGCAGGCGGGTCAAATACACCACATCGCCGTCGTGATCGTGGCTGATGTGCTGTTTGTTGGTGTTGATGAATTTGTCCAACGCGTCGCGGGGCCCGCTGGCCCAGCGTGCCGAGGTGAATTGCGAGGTCTCAAAGCGCACGGGCAGGCCATATTCCAGCTCGATCCGGCTGGCCAGCACCTCGAATTGCAGCGCCCCCACAACCCCCACAATAAAGCCCGAGCCGATCATCGGCTTGAACACCTTTGCGGCGCCCTCTTCGGCAAATTGCATCAACGCTTTTTCAAGATGCTTGGCTTTCATCGGGTCGCCCGCGCGAATGCCTTGCAGCAGCTCTGGCGCAAACGAGGGAATACCGCTGACGCGCAGCGCCTCGCCCTCGGTCAGGGTGTCGCCGATGCGCAGCTGGCCGTGGTTGGGAATGCCGATAATATCGCCTGCCCATGCCTCTTCGGCCAGTTCCCGATCTGCGGCCAAAAACATGACCGGGTTGGTGATGGCCATGGGTTTTTTGCTGCGCACATGGGTCAGTTTCATGCCGCGGGTGAAATGGCCCGATGCCATGCGCACAAAGGCCACACGGTCGCGGTGTTTTGGGTCCATATTGGCCTGCACCTTGAAAACAAAGCCGGAAACCTTGCTTTCATCGGGGGCAATTTGGCGGGGCTGGGCCGATTGTGGCTGGGGTTCGGGGCCATAGGTGCCGATGCCATCCATCAGCTCTTTGACGCCAAAGGAATTGATCGCCGAGCCAAACCAAATTGGGGTCATATGCCCCTCTAGCACCGCCTGCGGGTCAAGTTTGGGCAATAATTCGCGGGCCATTTCCAGATCTTCGCGCAGCTTTTCCAGCAGATCCGCAGGCACGTATTCGGCGATTTTGGGGTCGTCTATCCCCTCGATCGCGATCGATTGCGCCACTTTGTTGCGGTCCGCCCGGTCCATCAGTTCCAGACGGTCGCGCAAAATATCATAGCAGCCCAAGAATTCGCGCCCCTGCCCAATGGGCCAGCTGGCGGGCGTGACATGGATGGCCAGCATTTCTTGGATTTCATCGATAATCTCGAATGTATCGCGCGCTTCGCGGTCCATTTTGTTGCAAAAGGTCATGATGGGCAGGTCGCGCATGCGGCAGACCTCGAACAGCTTTTGCGTTTGGCTTTCCACGCCTTTCGCGCCGTCAATGACCATAACCGCCGCATCCACCGCGGTTAGCGTGCGGTAGGTGTCTTCGGAAAAGTCCGAGTGGCCGGGCGTATCGACCAGATTAAAGCGGAACTCTTTGAAATCAAACGACATGGCCGAGGCGGAAACCGAAATGCCGCGGTCTTGCTCCATCTTCATGAAATCCGAGCGGGTGCGCCGTGCCTCGCCCTTGGCGCGCACTTGGCCAGCCATCTGGATGGCACCCCCGTAGAGCAGAAATTTTTCCGTCAGCGTGGTTTTGCCCGCATCGGGGTGCGAGATAATGGCAAAGGTGCGGCGGCGGGCAATCTCGCGCGGCAAATCGGGGCGGTTGGGCGTATGATCCAGCATGGGGGCGCGTATAGGGTGACGGCGCAGATTTGGCAAGAAATCTTGAACTGGTGCAGGTGGCCTAGTGGTGCGGAATTTGGGCCGCGGCCAGCAGGTTTGGAATGGCCTCGCGGAAGCGAAAAAACCCATGCGTGGCATGGGGCCACGCGCGGCTGTCAAAGCCCCGGCGCAGCTGGAAAACCGGCAAGCTGCTGCGCGCGCTGAGTGCGGCCAGAAAACTGGCCACGGGGCCAGTGGGGGCATAGGGGGTGACAATTTGCACAGCGCCGCTGCGCTGGGCCCAATTGGCCAAATCGCCCGGCGTGCAAAAGCCTTGTGTCACTGGCCCCAGCTTGGTGCCCCACCGCGCCACGCACTCTTGCATGGCCGCGCGCCCCCAATCGGCCACTGCCGGGCTGGGGGCCAAGGGGCTGCGATCGGCGCAAAGATCAAGGCAGGCGGTGGCCACTGGCGTGCCGATTTGGTCCAGCGCGAAACCGGGGCTAAGATCGTCTTCGTGCAGCAAGAACAGGCTGGGGGCATCGGGGGATGGGCTGGTCAGTTCGGCCAAGGTGCGGCGCGCGGGCGCGGGCGGCCCTTGCAGTGGGGCAGGGTTGGTGGCCAACCCCGTGGGGGCAAAGCGGTGGCTGGTGAATTTCACGATATTGTCAGCGCGCGCGACATAGTGTTTGCCGGCAGTATGCAGGCCGGCCACCCAGCGCCATGACAAGGTGTTCGAGGCCGGATCGCCATCGATCAGGTGGCGCAAAAAGAAATCTGCCCCCAATTGCCAAGGCAGTTGCAAGGTGAAGATCCAGATTGAGGCAAACCACATGCGGGCGTGATTGTGCAAATAGCTGGTCTCGGCCAATTCCTGCGCCCATGCATCAAAGCAATCGATGCCGGTATTGGCGCTGCAGGCATCGGCCCACCGCCGGCGCAACCCCGCCTCGCCCTGCACGCGGTTTATGGCCTGCGCTAGGCTGTTTTGGTAGTCATCCCATATGCTTGGGCGCAATTCCAGCCAGCCTTTCCAATAGGTGCGCCAAAACACTTCTGCGACAAACTTATCGGCCGCTTGCAGGCTGTGACGGCCCAGAACTGCGGCCAAAACCTCGTCTTCGCAGATCAGGCGATGGCGCAGATAGGGCGACAGGCCCGATACGTTGTGATGGCGGCCTGCGCCATAATCATAGTTGCGCAGCTTGGCATAATCGGCCCCGGCGCGCGGCAAAAATTGCGCCAGCTTTTCCAGCCCCGCGGTACGCGAGGGGGCAAATGCGGTGGCCAGAGATTGGCAGGCAGGTGTCATGCAAAGGGGCCTTATTGGTGTGCGCCTAGGCAGGTAGGGTGGTGGTGCAATTGTTCAAGCAAGCCCAGCAATATGCCCGGCCCCCCTTGCGGGCGCAGGGGCGCACCACTAAGACTCCTTTAGCAAATGAAAGTCTAAGCATCGATCCATAGTAAACAGGCGGGCGCAGATGAAAGATCCTATTGACGTATACATGAACACCCTGGTGCCGATGGTTGTTGAACAAACCAGCCGCGGCGAACGGGCCTATGACATTTTTTCGCGCCTTTTGAAGGAACGCATCATTTTTCTGTCTGGTCCGGTGCATGACGGCATGTCCAGCCTGATCGTGGCACAATTGCTGCATCTCGAGGCCGAGAACCCGACCAAAGAGATCAGCATGTATATCAACAGCCCCGGTGGGGTGGTTACTTCGGGCCTGTCGATTTACGACACGATGCAATATATCCGCCCCAAGGTCAGCACGCTGGTGGTGGGGCAGGCGGCCTCGATGGGGTCGCTTTTGCTGACCGCAGGCGAAAAGGGCATGCGTTTTAGCCTGCCCAACAGCCGCGTCATGGTGCACCAGCCCTCGGGCGGGTATCAGGGGCAGGCCACCGATATTATGATCCATGCCCAAGAAACCCAGAAATTGAAGCGCCGTTTGAACGAAATTTACGTCAAACACACTGGCCAAGATCTGGAAACGGTCGAGGCGGCGCTAGAGCGCGATAATTTCATGTCGGCGGAAGACGCCAAGGCATGGGGCTTGATCGACGAAATCGTTGAAAGCCGTGGCAAGGTGGGCGACGAGGCCTAAGCCAGCCACAGCCCAGGCCGCAAAGTGGCTTTTTCGCATTGTGGCTTGGGCGATGCTGCCCTAATCTGGGGCAATACGTGAAGACCCGGCTTTGGCCGGACAGGGCAATAAGGCCTGAAAGGGAAGACATGGCGAGCAATTCCGGCGACAGCAAGAACACGCTCTATTGCAGTTTTTGCGGCAAAAGCCAGCATGAGGTGCGCAAACTGATTGCGGGCCCAACCGTGTTCATCTGCGATGAATGCGTCGAGCTGTGCATGGATATCATCCGCGAAGAAACCAAATCGGCCGGCCTGAAATCTTCCGAAGGGGTGCCCACCCCGCGCGATATTTGCAACGTGTTAGACGATTATGTTATTGGTCAAGCTACCGCAAAACGGGTGCTTTCGGTGGCTGTTCATAACCACTACAAGCGCCTGAACCACAGCCAGAAATCGGGCGATATCGAGCTTTCGAAATCCAACATTTTGCTGATCGGCCCCACGGGTTGTGGCAAAACCTTGTTGGCGCAAACCTTGGCACGCATTTTGGACGTGCCCTTTACCATGGCCGATGCCACCACCCTAACCGAGGCGGGCTATGTTGGTGAAGACGTTGAAAACATTATCCTAAAACTGCTGCAAGCCAGCGAATACAACGTCGAGCGCGCGCAGCGCGGGATCGTGTATATCGACGAGGTCGATAAAATTACCCGCAAATCCGAAAACCCGTCGATCACGCGCGATGTGTCGGGCGAGGGGGTGCAGCAGGCGCTGTTGAAGCTGATGGAGGGCACGGTTGCCAGCGTGCCGCCCCAAGGTGGGCGTAAACACCCCCAGCAAGAATTCTTGCAGGTGGATACCACCAATATCTTGTTCATTTGCGGTGGGGCTTTTGCCGGGCTGGACCGTATCATCGCGCAGCGCAACAAGGGCAGTGCCATGGGCTTTGGTGCCGATGTCAAAGACCCAGACGAGCGCCGCGTGGGCGAGCTGTTCAAACAGCTGGAACCCGAAGATCTGCTGAAATTCGGGCTTATCCCGGAATTTGTGGGCCGTTTGCCCGTGATCGCCACGCTGGAAGATCTGGACGAAGAGGCGCTGGTCACCATTTTGACCCAGCCGAAAAACGCCTTGGTCAAACAATACCAACGCTTGTTCGAGCTGGAAGATGTGCAGCTGTCGTTCACGGATGATGCGCTGCAAAGCATCGCCAAGCGGGCGATCCAGCGCAAAACCGGTGCGCGCGGGCTGCGCTCGATCTTGGAAGACATCTTGCTGGACACGATGTTTGAACTGCCCGGCCAAAGCGATGTTAGCGAAGTTGTCGTCAACGACGAGGCGGTCACAGCCGGGGCCGCGCCTTTGCTGATCTACGCCGATGCCAAGAAAGAGGGCGCAACCGCCGGCTAAGGGCGGCTGCAGTGCGTGCAAAAACTTGCCAAACGCCGCGCCATTCGCGCGGCGTTTTGGTTTTGCGGTCTGGACCTTTGCGTTATGATAGGCCATATCAGGGGCGCATTATCCGGAGGTTGCCATGGGCGTTCTGAACCTGCTTAAACGCGTCTTTACTTGGTGGGATGGCCAAACCATTGGCACCCAGCTTTACACATGGCGCAACGGCGTCCGGGTGGGCGAGGACGAGCAGGGCAATGTGTTTTACACCTGCAAACAAGGCAAACGCCGCTGGGTGATTTTTAACGGCGAGGTCGAGGCAAGCCGCGTCAGCCCCGATTGGCATGGCTGGCTGCATCACACCTTCAAAGAACCCCCAACCGAACGTCCATTGCCCCACAAGGCGTGGGAAAAACCGCACCAAGAAAACCTTACCGGCACGGGCTTGGCATATGCGCCAGCCGGGTCGCTGCGTCGCGCCCAACCGGCCGATCGCCGCGATTACGAGGCGTGGTCGCCGGAATAAACCATGGCGCATAATAAAGCAGAGGTTGTTGTTGGTGGGGCAGTTTTAGCAGCTGCCATCACCTTTGCTGTTTTCGCAGCCCAAAAAACCGGGTTCGGCAGCGCCACAGGCGCAGGCTATGCGCTGACGGCGTCTTTCCGCTCGCTCGAAGGGGTGAATGTTGGCACCGATGTGCGGTTGGCCGGGGTAAAGGTTGGGGCGGTGACCGATATTCGCCTGAACCCAGAAACCTTTCGCGCCGATACCACCCTTTCGGTGCAAGAGGGCATTCAAATTCCAGAAGACAGCGCTGTTGTGATCTCGTCCGAGGGGCTGTTGGGCGGCAATTTCGTGGAAATCATGCCGGGTGGGTCGCCGTTTAACTTGGCGGCTGGGGCTGAAATAGAAGATACCCAAGGCGCGGTAAGCCTGATTTCGCTGCTGTTGAAATATGTAGGTAGCGGCGGCGGAGCCAGCCAATGATGCGCGCCGCGCGGGCCGCTGTGCTATCGGCAGGGCTGATGGCCTGTGCGGGCACAGCTGTGGTGGCGCAAGATGTATCCCCGGGGCAGGGCGCGGTTTTGCGGCTGTTGGATAAGATCACCGGCCAGTCCCAAGATGTGGCTGTGCCTGTGGGGGGCACCACCGAAATTGGGCCTTACCGCGTGGCGCTACGTGCGTGTCGTTACCCAACTGGCAACCCTGCGGGCGATGCTTTTGCCTATGTTGTGATCGGCCCTGAGGGCGGGGATGCGCTGTTTCAAGGCTGGATGATTGGATCATCGCCAGCGCTGAACGCGCTGGATCACCCACGCTATGATGTTTGGGTGATCCGCTGCAAAACCTCGTAGCCATCTTCCGCCAATAGCGCGGGGTTCAGGGCCGGGGTCTTTTTCAACGCCTCGTCCAAGCGCGCGCGATCAAGCAAATCACCGCGTTCAAATGGGCCGAATTTTACGGCGTCTTCCCAACCCGTGATCAAGTTATCAAAGGTGACGGGCGTATAACCCGCCGCCTTGAGCGCTTTACACGCATGCGAGCCGATATAACCCGCACCACCCGTTACCAGAACAGTTGTCATAAACTTCGCCCTTAAAGTTGGGCCTGACGAACCGCGTAGAGATCATCAAGATACGTTTCGAATTCACCGCGAAGGTCCGACCGAGCAAGACCAAACGCAACA
>RFQY01000143.1 GCA_009924775.1 Paracoccaceae bacterium
AGACGCCCGTGGTGCAGGCCGCCGCAGCCCCCAGCCCCACACCTAGCCCCAGCGCAGCGGCGCCGCGGCGTGCCAGGCCCGGCCCTGCAACGCGGGCCAATGGGGCTGCCTCCAGCGCTTGATGCCGCATTGCAGCAAGTGCAGGGCGGATATGCAGCATTGTCTGTGTTTATGTCAGCACGCATGACATAGATCAGCGTCAGGGGAGGAACCGAAACACATGTTGAAAGGTTCCAAAAATGGCAACGCATGCAACGAATATCGCCGCAATCCGCACTCCATTTGCAGGGGTTGGCGCTGCGATCTTGAACTGGATGACCGCCGTGGGCGAGGCACGTTCGCGTCATGGGCAAATCGCCGCGCTAGAGGCGAAAACCGATGACGAATTGGCTGCCATGGGCATTCGCCGCGATATGATCGCACATCACGTTTTCCGCGATCTTTACTACGTATAAACCCATCCTTGGCCCGTGTGGGGCCAAGGGTAAGGCTGGTTAAGGGGCGCTTGATGCTTGACAGCGGCACAGCACCCCGCCAAGCCTGCGATCCATGTTAGATCTTCGCCCTATCGGATATGTGATTGGCTTGTTGGTTGCGGTGCTTGGCTTGACCATGGTGCCGCCGCTTTTGGTGGATGTGGCCGAGGGCCGTGGCCATTGGCCGGTTTTTTTCGAAAGCGCAGTGTTGACCTTTTTGGTGGGTAGCTTGGTGGCACTGGCGTGCCACAACACCCGCCACCACCGGCTGTCTATTCGCCAAAGCTTTTTGCTGACCGTGGGCTTATGGGTCAGCCTGCCCTTGTTTGGGGCTTTGCCCTTTATGCTGGGGCAAACCGATGCCAGCTTTGTCGATGCTTTTTTCGAATCGATGTCTGGCATGACCACCACCGGATCGACCGTGTTTTATGGCCTCGACGAGCTGCCCAAGGGGCTGTTGTTGTGGCGCGGCATTCTGCAATGGCTGGGCGGTTTGGGTATTGTGATTGTGGCCTTGCTGTTTTTGCCCATCATGCGGGTGGGGGGCATGCAGTTTTTCAAAAGCGAAAGCTTTGACACGCTGGGCAAGGTATTTCCGCGGGCCATTGATATTTCAAAGGCCTTGCTGGCCACCTATGTGGCTCTGACGATCATTTGCACGCTGACCTATATCGCCCTTGGGATGGATCCGTTCGATGCCACGGTGCATGCCTTGACCTCGGTTTCAACGGGGGGGTTTTCCACCACTGACGCCTCGTTTGGGGCCTATGGGCCGGCGCTGCAATATGCCTGCATGCTGTTTATGTTCTTGGCCTCGGTGCCGTTTGTGCGGCTTATGCTGATCGGCACGGGCCGGGTGATGCCCTTGCTGCGCGACTTTCAGGTGCAGGTCTATGCCGCGCTGATCGTGGGGGCCGTTGCCATTATCGTGCTGGCCCGCTTTGCCCGGGGCGAGATGTTGAACGAAGAGATGGTGCGCCAAACCGCCTTTAACGTGGTGTCGATTTTTTCTGGCACCGGCTATGGCGACGGCGATTTGCTGCTGTGGGGGCCTTTGGGCATGGTGGTGGTGCTGGCGGTGGGGGCCATTGGTGGGTGCACCGGCTCGACCGGCTGTTCGATCAAGATTTTCCGCTATCTGGTGCTGTTTCGCGCGGTTGTCGCGCAAATTCGCCTGATTGGCAGCCCAAACCGCGTGGTTTCGGTGCGCTTGGGCGGCCGCCCGATCGAGCGTGATGTGATCGAATCGGTCATGTTGATGTTTTCGATGTTCATTTTGACATATGGCGTTGTGGCTGTGGCCCTGTCGTTGACCGGCCTGCCCTTTGTCGAAGCAACAACCGGCGCTTGGACGTCGGTTTTTAATGTTGGCCCGGCCTTTGGCCCGATGGTGCATGAAAGCGGGGCGCTGGTGGGATTTCCCGACAGCGCCAAATATATCATGATCTTCGCAATGTTGGTGGGGCGGCTGGAACTGGTTGTGGTGTATGTGCTGTTTACAGCCGCCTTTTGGCGGGGCTAGGCCCCGCCCTTTGGCCCCCAGCCTTAGCTGCGCTGCCCGGCAAAGCGGGCTTGCCAATCTTCGCGCTGCTCGTCGGTGATTTTTGCAAAAAGCACGTCGGGAACCTCGAAGGCATGGCCCACGGGCAGGGCGCCCAGCGCGGTTTGCATATCGTCAGGCCAGCTGTGAGCGTCGCATTTCATTGCAGTTAGAATTGTCTGCGCTGCAAAGGGAATGAAGGGCGCCGAAAGCACGGCGTAAAGGCGCACCAAATTCAGCCCCATGCGCACCTGCGCCGCGGCCTGTTCGGGGTTTTCCTTAAAGGTAGACCACGGGGCTGCCGATTGCAGATACTCGTTGCCTGCCACCCAGATGGCGCGCAGCTCTTGGGCTGATTTGCGCACCTCCATCGCCTCCATATGCCCCTCGTAGGCGCGCAGGCGTTGACCCAGCTCGGCGATCAACGCGGCCTCTTGGGGGCCCCATGCGCCGCCCTCGGGCACGGTTTCGCCAAATTTTGCGCGGCAGAATTTGGTGATACGGCTGACGAAATTGCCCAGCACATCGGCCAGATCTTTGTTGACCGAGGCTTGGAAATTATCCCATGTGAATTCCGCATCCGAACTTTCTGGCGCGTGGCTGAGCAACCACCAACGCCAGTAATCGGCAGGCAAGATATCCAACGCTTGGTCCATAAACACCCCACGCCCGCGCGAGGTGCTGAACTGGCCGCCATCGTAATTGAGGTAGTTGAAGGATTTGATGTAATCCACCAGCTTCCACGGCTCGCCCGAGCCAAGGATGGTGGCGGGGAAAGACAGGGTGTGGAAGGGCACGTTATCTTTGCCCATGAACTGGGTATAGGTAACATCTGCGGCGCCCATATCGGTGCGCCACCAGCGCTGCCAATCTTGGCCCTTGCCCGCATCAACCCATTCTTGCGCGCAGGCGATATATTCGATGGGCGCATCGAACCAGACATAGAAAACTTTGCCTTCCATGCCGGGCCAATCCTGTTGGCCGCGTTTTACAGGAATGCCCCAATCCAGATCGCGGGTGATGCCGCGGTCTTGTAGGCCATCGCCATCGTTAAGCCATTTCTTGGCAATCGAGGTGGTCAGCACGGGCCAGTCGGTTTTGCTGTCGATCCACGCTTCAAGCTGGTCTTTCATGGTGGATTGGCGCAGGTAGAGATGCTTTGTTTCGCGCATCTCCAGATCGGTCGACCCCGAGATAACCGAGCGGGGATTGATCAGGTCAACCGGGTCAAGCTGCTTTGTGCAATTGTCGCATTGATCGCCGCGGGCGCTGTCAAAGCCACAATTTGGGCAGGTGCCCTCGATGTAGCGGTCGGGCAAAAAGCGGCCATCGGCATGCGAATACATCTGCGTTTCGCTGACTTCGCGGATCAGGTCATTTTCGGCCAGTTTGCCGGCGAAATGTTGGGTCAGCGTGTGGTTTGCAGGCGAGGACGAGCGCCCGAAATGATCAAACGACAGGCCAAACCCTTGGGCGATATCAGCCTGCACCGCGTGCATCTGTGCGCAATATTCGGCCACGGGCTGGCCGGCTTTGGCGGCGGCCAGTTCGGCGGGGGTGCCGTGTTCGTCTGTGGCGCATAGAAACAGCACCTCGTGCCCGCGTCCACGCTGGTAGCGCGCAAAAAGATCCGCTGGCAATTGGCTGCCCACTAGGTTGCCCAGATGTTTGATGCCATTGATATAGGGAATGGCCGAGGTAATCAGGTGCCGTGCCATGCTGCGTCCTTGGATGTTTGCGTTTGGCCCCATGTATCGCAGCTTCTGCGCGAGGGCCAGTATCTATGGCACCGTATCTACGGCGCTGTATCTATGGTGTTGTTGGCTTAAGGCTCGCCTTGGTCGCGGGCGCGGCTGGTCAAACGCCCCACCAAGAACGAGGTGCGCGGGCTATAGATATAGCGGGTGCGCCGTGCCGTGGGGCGGCTGCGCATACGCACAAGGCCAAAAATCACCAAAGCGCCATGGCCGCAGGCGATCATTACAAACATCGCCGGCGGACCGTATACATCGATCAACCACGAGGCCACCAAGGGTGCGGCAATCGCGCCCAACGCATAGTGAAACATCAGCGCCGCCGACAGCTCTACCCGCTCTTCGGCGCTGGCAAAATCATGGGCATGGGCGGCGGCGATGGAATAAATTGGAAAGGTGGTCAGCCCAAACAAGGCCGCAGTCAGCAAAATGGCTTGGGTGCCTTGGCCGGTAAAAAACACCGTTTGCATACAGCTGCAAATCGCCGCCACAGATAGCCAGATCAGCACCCAGCGGCGATCGAACTTATCGGCCAGCCAACCCACAGGGTATTGCGCCAGCGCCCCGCCCGCCACGAAAGCCGCCAAGAATAGCGCAATTTCATTGGTTTGCAGGCCTACGCCCGTGCCATAAATTGGCCCCACCATACGAAACGAGGCGGCAGAAAGTGCCGCCACAATCACCCCCGCCGCCGCCAAGGGCGACCGGGTGACCGCCAGCATTGGGCGCAGGCGTGGGGCGCTGGGGGTGCTGGGCTGGGCGGTTTTGGTCAGCGTTAATGGCAACAGCGCCGCGCAGCATAACAAGGCCAGTAGGTTATACGAAATATACGAGGCCGGTTCGAGCACCGAGATCATCAATTGTGCCACCAACGAGGCGCCCATGTCTGCCACCCGATAGGCCGCCATCGTGCGGCCACGGGTTTCATTGGTGACTTTGGCTTGTAGCCATGCCTCGATCACCGTGTAACAGCCGGCAATGCTAAACCCCGACGCCACGCGCATGCCAGCCCATGCCAGCGGGTCCACCAGCAGCATATGGGCCAATAGCCCGATGGCTCCGGTGGCGGTAAAGGCCGCAAAGGCGCGCGAATGGCCCACATTGCCCATCATCCGCGGGGCCACCCAGCAGCCGATGAAAAAACCAAAAAAATGCGCCGAGCCCAGCAAGCCCACCTGCGCGGTGCTAAAGCCCAGTGCGATGCCCGAAATGGCATCCAACGCCCCAACCCCGCCCGAAGACAGCTGCAACAGGATGACCGAAAGGAAAAGGGCGGCGAAGGAAACAAGCAAGCGCATATCCCCCCCAGTGTTGCGGGTTGTGCGCGCGGGCGCAATGCTGGCTGCGACAGGATCTGTCGTTTATGTCGGGCGCGCCCCAATGGCGGTGTGGTCTGGCACTGGCTGCAGCTGGGCGGGCGCCCCCATCCCCTGCATCACCCATGCCTTGGGGGGCAGGGCGCGGGCGCGCAACCGTTCCAGCCGCCAGCGGGGGGCGGTGCTGCCCTCATGCGCGGGGGCCATGTGCCAGCGGGTTTCAATGCCCGCCGCGCCGCCAATATCGGGGCATAACAGCAGGCCCAAGGGGGCGGTGCCCGCCGCCTCGGCCGCCAGATGCAGGCGGCGCACCGGGGTCAGGCCCGGTGGGCTGGGCAAATCGGCCACCACCAAGGGA
The DNA here is from genome assembly GCA_009924775.1 of Paracoccaceae bacterium. Taxonomy (GTDB): domain Bacteria; phylum Pseudomonadota; class Alphaproteobacteria; order Rhodobacterales; family Rhodobacteraceae; genus CAJXSO01. The sequence goes on from RFQY01000143.1 coordinate 5,445, forward strand.
ACGGCGCCGCTGCGCAGCCCCTCTTCCATGGCCCATAGCGCCAAGTCGGGTTTTTCGGCTTGCACAAAAACAAACGCCCCCGGCTGCACCCAAGGCGCCATCCCGCTGGCATTCAGCGCCAATGTGGGCGCGCGCAGGCCAATCCACAGCACTGGCCCGTGGCCCAACGGGGGCGGCTGTTGCCCGATACCCGCCTGATGCGGCCCGCCCCGCTGCACCGCCTGTGCCAGCCACATGGCAAAACTATGGCGGGCAGGGCCACAGGCCTCGTGCGTGCGCCCACGCGCCAGCATGATATCGGGGGCGCTGTCGGGGTTGGGCACAATGGCAGGGCGCTGCGCCTGCGATAGGGGGCTGGGTGTGGAAAAAACCATGAAGACAAAATAATATGTTCGCTAAATGTTCTCAAGCGCCTTTTTCATCACGAATATTGAATATTTGTGATGACAGGGCCGGTATCTTGGGTAGTCTGGGCAGATAAAAACAAACCTAGGGGGGATGTCATGAAAAAATTCTTAGCTGCCGCCGTTTTGGCCTGCGCGCCCATGCTGGCTTGGGCCGAGGGGCAGGTGCATAAAGTGGCCATTCACGTTGATCAAAACGATCCACAAGTGATCAATATGGCCTTGAATAACGTGCAAAACCTGATCAGCTACTACAAATCCCAAGGCGATACTGCCGAGGTCGAGGTGGTGGCCTATGGGCCGGGGCTGTTGATGTATGTGGCGGGAAAAAGCCCGGTTTCCGATCGTATCGCCGCCATGTCTTTGGAAAATGACAGCGTCACATTCTCGGCCTGCGGCAATACCCACCGCAAGATGAGCGAGAAAGCGGGCAAAGAGGTGAAATTGCTGGACGAAGCGCGCGTCGTGCCCTCGGGTGTGGTGCGCTTGGTCGAATTGCAGCAACAAGGCTTTGCCTATGTGCGCCCCTGATTAGGCGCGAAAAACGGCATTCGGGGGGTTTACCCCCCGGGTGCGGCCGATAGGGTGGGCGCATCACCGCACAGACAGGAATGCGCCAGATGAAAATGAACCCGCTTGGCACCAGCGGCCTGATGGTCAGCGAATTTTGCCTTGGCACCATGACCTATGGCAGCCAAACCAACATGGCCGATGCCCATGCCCAAATAGACCAAGCTTTGGCCGCTGGTATCACCTTTGTGGATACGGCGGAAATGTATCCGGTGAACCCGGTGCGCGCCGAAACCATTGGCCGCAGCGAAGAGATCATCGGCGCATGGATCGCGGCCAATCCGGGGCGGCGCGCGGGGCTGGTCTTGGCCAGCAAACATTCCGGCGAGGGCATGGCCCACACGCGCGGTGGCGCGCCGATTTCAGCGGCCAGCATTCCGCAGGCCATCGAAGGCTCGCTGCGGCGGTTGCGCTGTGATGTGATCGATCTGTATCAATTCCACTGGCCCAATCGCGGCAGTTACATGTTCCGCAAAAACTGGGCCTATAACCCCTTTGGCCAGAACCGCGCGGAAACGATCGCCCATATGGAAGAGGCTATCGGCGCGTTGCAGTTGCAGGTGGAAAAGGGCAATATCCGCGCCTTTGGCCTGTCCAATGAATCGGCTTGGGGCACCACCCAATGGTGCATGGCGGCCGAGCGTGTGGGCGGGCCGCGCCCGGTCAGCATTCAAAACGAATATTCCCTGCTGTGCCGCCTGTTCGATACCGATCTGGCCGAGGTCAGCGCCAACGAAAACGTGGGCCTACTGGCCTTTTCCCCGTTGGCGGCGGGGTATCTGACGGGCAAATATGCCAATGGCGCCGTGCCGCCCGGTAGCCGGATGAGCTTGGTTCCGGAAATGGGCGGGCGCAACAGCCCGCGGGTGGGCCCGGCGGCGGCGGCCTATGTGGCCTTGGCCCGCGCGCATGGGCTGGATCCGGTGCATATGGCGCTGGCATGGGCGGCGCAGCGGCCCTTTATGACATCGGTTATTTTCGGCGCCACCACGCAGGCGCAATTGGGCCATATTTTGCAAGGTCTCGATCTGCAGCTGTCGGCCGAAATACTGGCCCAAATCGACGATCTGCACCGCGCCCATCCGATGCCCTATTAACTTGGCGCGCTGCCG
>RFQY01000144.1 GCA_009924775.1 Paracoccaceae bacterium
GCAGGTGGTTTTGGTGCTGGTGGGTTTGGCCCTGCCGATGCTGGCCATGGGGCTGACCATCGGGTTTTTGTTCATAAGCCTATGGATTACCCTGCATTTTCTGGCAGTGGGCCATGGGATGTCTTCGCTGCTACGGGCCTTTGCGGTGGTTTTCCTTACCGCAATCGTGCTGAGCTTTGCCCTAAGTTTTGTGATCTCTGCCTTGGGGATCGTACCGCAAGGAATGCCGATGTGATGTTCGACGTTGACGCCATCAGAAAAGATTTCCCCATCCTGCAGCGGCAGGTCAATGGCAAGCCGCTGGTCTATCTGGATAACGGCGCCAGTGCACAAAAACCGCAGGTGGTGATTGATGCGGTAACGCAGGCCTATACCCATGAATATGCCAATGTGCATCGGGGGCTGCATTACCTGTCAAACCTTGCCACCGAAAAATACGAGGCCGTGCGTGGCACGATCCAGCGCTTCCTGAACGCCGCCCATGAAGACGAGATCGTGATGAATTCGGGCACCACCGAGGGCATCAACATGGTGGCCTATGGCTGGGCCATGCCCAACCTGCAGGCTGGCGACGAGATCGTGCTAAGCATCATGGAACACCACGCCAATATCGTGCCGTGGCATTTCCTGCGCGAACGCCAAGGGGTGGTTTTGAAATGGGTCGATGTTGACCTGAACGGCGTTTTAGACCCACAAAAAGTGATCGATGCGATCGGCCCGAAAACCAAACTGGTGGCGATCACCCAAATGTCTAACGTCTTAGGCACGGTGGTGGATGTGCAGGCCATTTGCACCGCCGCCCGGGCGCGCGGCGTGCCGGTGTTGGTGGATGGCAGCCAAGCAGCGGTGCATATGCCCGTGGATGTGCAGCAGATCGGGTGTGATTTTTATGCGATCACGGGCCACAAGCTGTATGGCCCCTCGGGCAGCGGTGCCATCTATGTCAACCGTGCGCGCGCAGCCGAAATGCGCCCGTTTCTGGGCGGCGGCGACATGATCCGCGAGGTAAGCCGCGATGGCGTCAGCTATGCCGACGCGCCAATGAAATTCGAGGCGGGCACCCCCGGCATTGTGCAAATGATCGGCCTGGGCGTGGCGTTGGACTATATGATGGGCATTGGCATGCAGGCCATTTCCCAGCACGAAGCGGGGCTGGCCGCCTATGCCGACGCCCGGCTAAAAGGGTTGAACTGGCTCAACGTGCAAGGCCACGCGCCGGGCAAGGGGGCGATTTTCTCGTTCACCATGGATGGCCCGGCCCATGCGCATGATATTTCGACAATTTTGGACAAAAAAGGCGTGGCCGTTCGCGCCGGCCAGCATTGCACTGGCCCCCTGATGGAGCATCTGGGCCTGAACGCCACCTGCCGCGCCTCGTTTGCGATGTATAACACCAAAGCCGAGGTGGATGCGCTGGTCGATGCGCTGGAGCTGGCCCATAATCTGTTGGGTTAGACAGGGAAAACCGCACCTTGGACGGGCTTTTGTGGATTGCAGCGCAGCAGCCTGCGCTGTATAGACCGCGTTAGGCACCCATAGCTCAGCTGGATAGAGTGTCGCCCTCCGAAGGCGAAGGTCGTAGGTTCGAATCCTACTGGGTGCGCCACTTCCCCCTATGTTTTGCGGTTTTCTGCTGGCCGATGACGTCGCTGGCGCCCGCTGTTCGCCGTCTAAAGCGCGCGCAACACGACCGCCTAAAAGGCAAATGCGCCGATGCGTTGGGGGGGCAGCCAAACAGTCTGCGCATCTGGTGGCCCACGCTTGAAACGCCGTTTTTGGGGCATCCCCTTTGGGATGCGTGCTGTGGTGGCAGAAATCTGCGCGAAGACTGGCGATTGATTGCCACAAAGTTGAAGTGGGCGGCCGAAAACCCGGCGCGGTTGCATAAGATTTTGCGTATTTTCAAGCCTGACCCGAAAGGATCCGGGTAAACGCAAAGGGCGAATTGCCCTGTCTGGGAGGACAATCAATGTTTAAATCTGTCACGCGCAGGTCTTTTGGCCTGCTTGGAACCGCTGCTATTGTTTCTATGGGCTTTAGCATGCCAGCAGCTGCACAACAGCAACTTTCGATCGCGACCGGCGGTACCGGCGGCGTTTACTACCCAATGGGGAGTGGCCTTGCCGAAGTGATCAACAACCACGTCGCAGGCTATTCCGCGACCGCAGAAGTCACCGGCGCATCGGTCGAAAACATGGGCCTGATCGCCACAGGCGATGCAGATCTGGCGATTGGCCTGGCCGACACGGTTGTGCAGGCCTATTCCGGGACTGGCCGTTTTGAGGGCCAGCAGTTGCCGATGGTGCGCGGTCTGGCGTCGCTTTATGCGAACATGATCCAAATCGTGGCGCTTGAAAGCGCGGGCATCCGCTCGCTTCAAGATCTTCGCGGCAAGCGGGTCTCTATCGGCGCGCCCGGGTCGGGCACCGAAGTCAACGCAGGTGCAATTCTGGAAGCCAACGGCATTACCTATGATGATATCGACGAGCAGCGCCTGAATTTTAACGAGACAGCCGACGCACTGGCCAACGGCGATATCGACGCGGGCTTTTGGTCTGTCGGGGCGCCCACCTCGTCCATCATGAACCTTTCGACGACACAACGTATCGTCATTATCGCGCTGTCCGAGGCCGAAATCGATGCCGCAATGGCAGCCAATGACACCTTCGCAACGACCACCCTAGTTGGCGGGACATACAATGGTGTTGATGCGGACATCGCTGTTTTGGGTATTCCAAACGTTCTGACCGTGTCGTCTGAAATGCCCGACGATCTGGCCTATTCGCTGACAAAGGCGATGTTTGAAAACATTGCGGACATGCAGGCCGTTTACCCTGCAGCGAACCAAACAACCGTCGAGTTCACGCTTGCAGCAACCCCGGTGCCGCTGCACCCCGGTGCGATCCGGTATTTCGATGAGATTGGCAAAACCATTCCAGACGATTTGCGCCCGTGATTGGCACGATATGCGAGGGGAGGGGGAAAGCCCTCTCCCTTCTATTCTGTCTCTTTTTCCCACTCTCTGCCGGGGCGGATACGCTGACCGCCACGCGCCACGACGGCACCGAAATTGCGCGCTTTGATGTTGCGCCCGGAACCGAGTGGTGTGTGCTTTGGAACCATTCCGTCAAGGGATTTCCTGTAGCGGACTGCTACGAAAACCAAGACGGTCGGATGGTATTGATGCACGCACATCTGCCCGATTTTGCCGCAGGTCTAGACCACATCCCCGGCCGTGGACAGCAGGTTTCAGATGGCAAGGGTGGGTACTTTATTCTTGCGATAAACGAGCCCGTGCCAGGCAACGCGTATATTTTGCGGCCCGGCGCGGGCCTTGTAGACCCTGACAGGTTGGTTTTACGGCACTCTTGGTTCTGATCCTGTCAAGATCATCGGCCTGAACCAGCCCGGAGGCAAAGACGGCGTGGCAGCGTTTGAGGGCGCCGGACGCGTGCCTTGCCCGGCAGATATCAAGGCGCAGATCGATCAATCTGGGGCCGCTCGGGGTGCCCGATCTTCTTGCTTGCCCAAGTCACGCCAAAGCGTTGTGCGCGTGGCGGTTTGCCTAGCTCGCGCATATCGACTATGTGGAGCGCGATGAGAGCGCCGAAAGTGGTCAGGCGGCAAACAGACGCGCTTGCACGGGCCAGCCCCTGATCAACGCGGGGGCGGCCCGCTTGGGCAGGGCTAGGGCGTGGTCGCCGCCGAGTGGGGCAAATTCGGGGATATTGGGGCAAATTCCAGCGCAGCAGGCCCCAAAGCCAACAGTTTGAAGATACACAAAACATGCAAATCAATCAAAACGCTAAAATCTCTGTCGCGCCGATGATGGACTGGACAGACAGGCATTGCCGCTACCTGCACCGCCTGATCAGCCGCCACGCGCTTTTGTATACCGAGATGGTCACGGCGCCGGCCTTGGTGCGGGGGCAGGCGCTGCATTTGTTGGCCTATAATCCACAAGAGCACCCCGTTGCGCTGCAATTGGGCGGCTCTGATCCGGGGGAATTGGCGGTGGCGGCGCGGTTGGGCGCGCGGGCGGGGTATGACGAGATCAACCTCAACTGTGGCTGCCCCAGCGACCGGGTGCAATCGGGCACATTCGGGGCTGTGTTGATGAAAAACCCCGGGCTGGTGGCCGAATGCTGCGCGGCTATGAAATCAGCCGCACCCGGCGTGCCCATCACCGTGAAATGCCGCATTGGCGTGGACGAGCAGGACCCAAACGAGGTTTTGCCCGAATTCTTGGCCCGCATCATCGCCGCCGGGGTCGAGCGGGTTACAATTCATGCCCGCAAGGCCTGGTTGCAAGGGCTAAGCCCAAAGGAAAACCGCGACATTCCGCCATTGGACTATGATTTGGTGTTTCGGATGAAGGCGCTCTTTCCGCATCTGCATATTTCGATCAACGGCGGGGTAGACAGCCTGCAGCAGGCAGCCACGTTGCTGCAGGGTGGCATCGATGGCGTGATGATCGGGCGCGCGGCCTATCACCGCCCACACGAGATATTGGCCAATGCCGACCGCCTGATCGCCGGGCCCGGTGCCCCCGAAGGCCTAGATGCCGCAGATGTGGTGGTGCAAATGTTGCCCTATATTCAGGCCCATCTGGATCAGGGGGGTAAATTGGCGCAGATCACGCGGCATATGCTGGGGCTGTTTGCCCAAAAGCCCGGCGCGCGGGGCTGGCGGCGGGTGCTGTCCGAGGGCGCCCACCGGCCCGGTGCGGGCACCGATCTGGTGCAAGAGGCGTTGCGCCATGTTTTGGATGCGCAAAGCACGGGCTGACAAAGCGGTGCTTTTCAATTCCCCCATTCAGGTTTAAACCCCGCGCACAGGGGAACTGGGCTTGCGGGGGGCGCAACATGCCGGATTTAATGTTGCTTTTGCAGATGCTTGCAATGCTTGCCGTGGTGGGCGCCTTTGCCGGTGTTTTGGCCGGGCTGTTGGGGGTTGGGGGCGGCATCGTGCTGGTGCCATCGTTTTATTACGTCTTCACAACTTTGGGCTACAGTGGCCCGCAACTGATGCAGGTGTGTTTAGCGTCATCGCTTGCCACCATTCTTGTTACCTCGATCAGATCGGTGCTGAGCCATCATCGCAAGGGCGCTGTGGATTGGGCCATTTTGCGCAGCTGGGCGCCGGGCATTGGCGCGGGGGCTTTGCTGGGTGTGCTGGTGGCGGCCTCGCTGCGGTCGGTGACATTGCAACTGATTTTTGGCGTGTTGGGCCTGATCATTGGGCTTTATCTGGGCTTGGGGCGCGCCCATTGGCGGCTGGGGCAGGCCATGCCCGGGGGCTGGCGCCGCATGGTCATTTCGCCTGTGGTTGGGTTTTTGTCGGTTTTGATGGGTATTGGCGGTGGCAGTTTTGGCGTGCCCTTGATGAGCCTTTATAACACCCCCATCCACCGCGCCGTGGCCACGGCGGCAGGGTTTGGCGTGATGATCGCGGTGCCATCAGTGCTGGGGTTTTTGTTCATGCCTGTGCAAAGCCCCCCACCGCTTAGCATTGGCGCGGTCAATATCGCTGCCTTTGGCGTGATTATTTCCATGACGTTGATCACCACCCCATTGGGGGTGAAACTGGCCCACGCCACCGATGCTGCGCGGCTGAAACGGATCTTTGCCATTTTCTTGACGCTTGTGGCGCTGAATATGCTGCGAAAGGCGCTGGGATGGGGTTAGGCGCGCAGGGGTTTTGCCTGTTTGCACCCAAACAACAATCGCGCGCTTGGGCGCAGGCCGCCTTTAGCCGCGCCGCCGCGGTCTTGGCTGGCGCCCCAAACGCGGCGTTTCGCCATGGCGGCACATGGTTTGTGGGGGTCGATGCCCTGCCAAATGCGCCCGATGGAAGCCTAGATGGCGTGGCCTTGGCTGGGCCATGGCAGGACCATATCACCGCACCGGCGCAGTGGCACAGGGCGCAGCTTTCGGTGGTGTTTCCGGGCTATCCCAAACAAGACGCCAGCGAAAGCAGCGCCGCACATCGGTTTCGCGTGGCCAGATTTGGCGCACATATCGATGGCTTGCTGCCCGAAGGCCCGCAAAAGCGGCGCTTTCTGCGCGAGCCGCATGCGTTTGTCTTGGGCATCGCGCTGGATCACAGCCCGCACGCACCGCTGATGGTTTGGCCCGGCAGCCACCATGTGATGGGGCAGGCGTTTCGTGATGCAATGGCGGGGCAGGCGCCGGGGGATGTGGATATGACACAGGCCTATCAGGCCGCGCGCGCGCATGTGTTTGCCACGATCACCCCCCAGCCCGTGGCGCTGGACGCGGGCGGTGCGGTGCTGCTGCACCGCCATATGTTACATGGGATTGCGCCTTGGGATGCGGGGCTGCAGGGCGCCAATGACGCCGCCATTCCGGGGCTGGGGCCCTGCCGCGCCATGGCCTATTTTCGCCCCCAATTTGCCCAGCCGCAGGCCTGGTTGGACGCTTAGGGCCGGACGCTTAGGGCTGGTCGGTTAGGGCATGTCGCTTAGGGCTGGGCGCTTAGCGCTGGAGGCTTAGGCGCCCCTGCGCGCCGCACGCCCGCCGCGGCGCTTTTGCAGGCCGCTTTGGCGGCCGGGCAGGGCGTTGACCACGTCTTGGCGTTCGTCTTGGCCCATGCGCGACCAGCGCGCAATTTCATCGATGGTGCGAAAACATCCGACGCAAATGCGCTCTTGCGGGTGGACCACGCAGATTTTCACGCAAGGGCTGGCCACTTCGTCGCGCGCCCACAGGCTGTTTGTATCCGTCATCTACCTGCCCCCAAATGCCCCAAACGATCTAACACGCCTTGCAAGATATAAGAGGCTGCAACGTGATCGATGACCTCGGCGCGACGTTTTCGTGTCGTATCCGCCTCTAGCAACGCTTTTTCCGCAGCCACGGTTGAAAGCCGCTCGTCCCAAAACCCGATGGGCACCTCTGTCAGGCGCGATAGATTGCGGGCGAAGGCGCGGGTTGATTGGCAGCGCGGCCCTTCGCTGCCATCCATGTTGCGCGGCAAACCCAAAATCAGGCCGCCCAAGCGGCGGGCGGCGATGATCTGAAGCAGCCTGTCGGCATCAAGGGTGAATTTCTTGCGCCGCACCGTTTCCAGCGGGGTGGCGACCGATAAAAACGTATCAGACACCGCAACGCCGATGGTTTTTTCACCCAGATCAAGCCCCGCAATGGCCTGCATGGGCGGCAGGGCTGCGCGAAAATCGGCGATGTCATCGCATATCATTCTGCCACACCAGCCTGGATTGCGGCGGCGCGCAGCTGGTCTAGCACCCCGGGCACATCTGCGAACACGGTTTGCGCCTCGGCCCAGATGGCGGCGGCGCGCTGGGTATCGCCCAGCACCCCCAAAGCGCCAATCAACCGCGCCCATTCGGCGGGGCTGCCGCCCTCGGTGCCCAAACGTTCGGCCAACCTGTCCACCATCGAGCGGATCATCTCTTGGCGATC
>RFQY01000145.1 GCA_009924775.1 Paracoccaceae bacterium
CAAGAACATCGACAAGCCACGGTGATCGGTTGTTTCCGGGTCGGTGCGGGCCAGCAATGTCATGACATGGGTGCGCGCGGCATGGGTGATCCATGTTTTGTTGCCGGTGACTTTCCAGTCGCCATTATCGTCTTGCACGGCGCGGGTGCGCAAACTGCCAAGATCCGAACCAGTGTTTGGCTCGGTGAAAACGGCGGTGGGCAGAATTTCGGCGCTGGCAATTTTGGGCAGCCACTGCGCTTTTTGTTCCTCGGTGCCGCCCGCGATAATCAGTTCAGCCGCGATTTCCGAGCGGGTTCCAAGCGAGCCTACGCCGATATAGCCGCGGCTTAGTTCTTCCGAGACCACGCACATCGACGCCTTGGACAGGCCAAAACCGCCAAACTCTTCGGGGATGGTTAGGCCAAACACACCCATTTCGGCCAGCTCCTCGATGATTTCCATCGGGATCAGCTCGTCTTTCAGGTGCCATTCATGGGCATAGGGTTCGACCCGCTCTACCGCGTAGCGGCGGAATTGGTCGCGGATCATCTCTAGCTCTTCGTCCAGGCCCGATGCGCCAAACAGGGTGGCGCCCGCCTGTTCCTGCATCAACTCAACCAAGCGTGTGCGCGCGGCTTGGGTATTGCCCTGAAGGGCCAAAACAGCGGCGGGGCCGGTGACAAACGGCGCCATATCGCTTTCGCCTAGGCCCAGATCTTGGGGGCGCAAAATTTCGCCTTGGTTCATCTGAATGCCGCCACGCAGCTGCGCCAGATATTCACCAAAGCCAATTTGCAGCAACAGCTGTTCCAATTCGCCCAGTTTGCCATCAGTGGCCAAGGCGCGGGCCCATTTGTCCATCTGCCGCAGCGATTCGACATAGGTGGCCAGCCACGCCAGCCCATGGGTTGCCGTTTGGTTGCTTTCCACCAATGCGTTCGACACTTTGCCATCCACGCTGACAAGCGCGCGCACACGTGCTGTGGCGGTTTCCAGCAAGGCCGCGGCCGGGGCCACAACTGCGCCGGTCAATTCCAGAAGATCGGGCAGCAACGCGGTTTGCCCCAGTGCAATATCCTGTCCGTCATGGGCCATGGTATCATCCTCTTTTTGCTGCCCCCGTCCTACCTATTTCGCAGTTGCAGCGCAACAAAAATACTTTTTGCCCGCTGCGACATATCTGAATATTTCGCGTTGATTTTTGTTCTCAAAGGCCTAGCGCTGGCGCCGGCGCCGGTATAGGCACGCAGAATGGAGCCGATTTTACCCATATTTGATTTCACCACACTGGGAATCGCCCTTGCCGTGGCCTTTGTTGCCGGTGTGGTAAAGGGGATTGTCGGCTTTGCCATGCCGATGATCATGATCTCGCTGCTCAGCAGCATTGTGTCGCCCACATTGGCGCTGGCCGGGTTGATCTTGCCCACCGTGGCCACCAACGGCTTTCAGGCCCTGCGCCAAGGCCCGCGCGCGGCGCTGCAGGCGGTGCTGGCGTTTCGGGTGTTCATGGCGGTGGGGCTGGTGGCCTTGTTGCTGGGGGCACAGGTGACGACATTGGTAGACCAAGATACGCTGCTGCTGTTGATCGGCGTGCCGGTGTTGGTTTTCGCCCTTGTGCAACTGGCCGGTTGGGCACCGCGCCCAAACCCCGCGCGCCGCACCCCGATCGAGGCGGTCACCGGGCTGGTGGCGGGGTTTATTGGCGGCATGTCGGGGGTGTGGGGCCCGCCCACGGTGATGTTGCTGACAGCACTGGATACCCCCAAGGCCACCCATATGCGCACCCAAGGCGTGATTTATGGCTTGGGTGCTGTTGCGCTGGTGATGGCGCATATCGGATCGGGGGTGCTGACATGGCAAACAGCGCAGTTTTCGGCCCTTTTGGTGCCATCGGCGCTGCTGGGCATGCGGCTGGGGGTGATGGTGTCGGACCGGTTCGAACAGCACATGTTTCGCCGGGCCACATTGGCAGTGTTGGTTTTGGTGTCCCTTAATCTGGTGCGGCGGGGGCTGATGGGCTAGGCCGCTTGGTCATTGGCCAGTTCAGAAATAAAACTGCGGATCTGGCTGCGCAGCCGCTCGTCTTTAATTCGGGCCAGCATGCTGGCAATGCGTGCGCCTTCTTCGTCTAGCATCGCGGTTTCGGGGCAGATGTCTTCGTCGATCCCTTCAAAGAAATAGCCCGGCTGCACAGCCAGAATGCGCCCCAGTTCGTAAAGTTTGCTGGCCGAGATGCGGTTGCGCCCCAATTCGTATTTCTGCACTTGTTGAAACGAAATACCCAGCCCCTCGGCCACGTCGGTTTGGGTTAGGCCGCGCAAGACGCGCAGATGTTTCAGGCGCTGCCCAACATGAATATCAACTAGATGTGGCATGATGGCCCCTCCTTGCTTACTACCAAGACGAGTGTGCCCAAAGAAATTGACCAATCAATTAACTACTTGCACACCCATGGCTTGCATGGGGCATCCTTTGATGTATTATTTGTCATCCATCACTGGATGAATTTTAACCCGTTTTGCCCAGGCCACTGTGCGCGGCCAGATTGTCACCAGCACAATCTGAAACACCGCCCCCAGCAGGCCAACGGCATAGTGTAAGTTGTGAAAGCCCGGCCATGTTGGTGCAGCCCTCTCATGCCATTTTGTTTGAATTGTTGCGCTCTTTCACCACGCTTGCGCGCACCTTGAATTTGTCCCACGCGGTCAAAGAGTTGCGCAGCACCCGCCAAACCGTGCGCCGCCACATCGCCCAACTGGAAGAGATGCGCGGCACCCCCCTGTTTACCCTGATCGACCGCCAATATGTGCTAACCGAAGCAGGCCAGCGCGCCCTGCCCGAGGCACAAAAACTGTTGGCCCGCGCGCAAGCCTGGGCCAGCGGCCACTTGTCCACCCAAGGCGGGCTGTTTTCTGCCAATTACGTCGAACAGGGGGTGTTCGATTACGCCATGCAGCAGCATCCGATCTCGCGCGTAATGCAGGGCCATTCCAGCCTGATGCGCGCTGCGCTGTTGTGCTGGGTGCGCGCCGAGGGAATGATCGAGGCGCCCGCGTTTCAGCCCCTGCGCCCCTATATTCTGGTGTATCGGCCTTTGGGTGATTCGTGGCTGTGCAGCGAAATTGGCGAAAAATCGTCGTTTGCCAGCTGGTATGGCTGGGCCAAGGCCAAAAGCAGCGTTGGCTCTATTCTAGATCATATGCCCGGTGGCTCGCCCTTTGCGGCGCTACTGGCCGATGCGTTTCAGGATGTGGCCAGCACCCATGGGCTGCGCTACGACCACGTGCATACCCAAATCACCGATGGCACCCACGAGGGGCGCATTCCGCTAAGTTATCAAAGGCTTATGATGGGGTGCCAGTTTCCGGACAGGTCGTTTGCGCTGGTTTCGGTGGTCGAGCGCACGCATGATATCGACATTCCCGGCGTGCCACAGGAAAAGTGCTGCGCCATGCCGCCGGATCTGGTGATGAATGTGCATATCGATTTTTCGGACACATCGGGCGCTGCGCTGCGCGCATTCCCTTAGGTCAGTTGGCCTGTGATCCGCTATTCTGTCTGGGTGAGAGTTTGGACAGGAGTGTTTGGTATGTCAGTCCACGAAATTTTAAACGAACCACATCTGATGGCGGCCCAGATTGATTTGCAGCGCCGCTTTAATTTTCATGTCACCCTTGGCGATGATTTCCGCCAGTATAGCGCGATTATTGCCAAGGGCCGGGCCCAGCAGCCCGTGGGCCTGCCCTTTGACCCGGGCCACAGCCCAATAGATGCGGGGCAGGGGTTTTGGCTGGTCGGGCACACCCCCGACGGGGTGCTGGCCCATACGCAGGCCATGCGGGTTATCGACAATGGCAGCAGTTCACTGGGCGAATATATGCTGGCCAATTTCCGGCGTTATCCGCCCGCGGGCGTGGCGCTGGATTTGGCGCGCTCGCGGTTTCGTGCCGGGCCGGGGCCGCGCCAGATCAATGGTAAAATCTGTTACCATGGCGAATTCTGGCTGGATCGCACCCGCGCGCAATTGCATGGCACGGGCCTGTCTGGGGCCTTGGCGCGCTTTGCCTTTATGGTGGCGCTGTCGCGGCTATCGCCCGATTGCGTGTTTGGCTTCATGCCCAATGCGGTGGCGTGCAAAGGTTTTGCCGCCCGGCAGGGGTATATGCACGCCGAGCCGGGGGCGGTGCGCTGGCAACGCCAAGACGAGGCCGCCGGGGTGATCGAGGGGTTCTTGGTCTATATGCGCCGCGAGGATTTGACCTATTTCTTGTCGATCCCTGCCCAAGATATGGCTGCCTGAAAAAACGCCCCGTTTTTGGCGGGGCGTTTCAAACGGCAGCGAAGCTGTGGCTTAGCCGATTGCGGCGGCTTTCACGTCTTCGTCGATATAGGGCAAATATTGCTCGAAATTGGCGGCAAACATTTTCACCAATTTCTGCGCCTGCGCGTCATAAGCGGCAGGATCCGCCCAGGTCGAGCGCGGATCAAGCAGGCCGGTATCAACACCCGCCACGGCAACCGGCACATCAAAGCCAAAGTTGGCGTCTTTGCGGAACTCTGCATCGTTCAACGAGCCATCCAGCGCCGCTGTCAGCAGGGCCCGCGTGGCCTTGATCGGCATGCGTTTGCCCGTGCCAAAGGCGCCGCCGGTCCAGCCGGTGTTGACCAGCCAGCATGTGGCGCCATGCTTGGCGATTTTCTCGCGCAGCAAGTTGCCATAGGCTTCGGGGCGGCGGGGCATGAAGGGCGCGCCAAAACAGGTCGAGAACGTGGGCTCAGGTTCCACCACGCCGCGCTCGGTGCCGGGGGTCTTCGAGGTGAAGCCGGACAGGAAGTGATACATCGCCTGCGCTGGCGTCAACCGCGAGATCGGGGGCAGCACACCATAGGCATCGCAGGTCAGCAAAATAATGTTTTTCGGGTGGCCACCCTGCGCGGTTTCCGACGCATTCGAGATATATTCCAGCGGGTAAGCGCAGCGCATATTCTCGGTCAGCGAGGAATCTTCGAAATCCAGCTCAAAGGTTTCCGGGTCGAACACCATATTTTCGATCACGGTGCCAAATTTGCTGGTCGTGGCGTAGATTTCCGGCTCGGCCTCGGCCGACAGGTTGATGGTTTTGGCGTAGCAGCCCCCTTCAAAGTTGAAAGTGCCGCGGTCTGACCAGCCATGTTCGTCATCGCCAATCAAGGTGCGCGAGGGGTCTGCCGACAGGGTGGTTTTGCCGGTGCCAGACAGGCCAAAGAACACCGCTGCATCCACCGGGTTGCCAATGGCGTGGTTGGCCGAGCAATGCATCGGCATCACGCCTTTTTCGGGCAGCAGGTAGTTCAGCAGCGTGAACACAGATTTCTTGTTTTCGCCCGCATATTCGGTGCCACCGATCAAGATCAGCTTTTTGTCGAAATTCATCGCAATCACCGTATCCGAACGGCAATTGTGGCGCTCGGGGTCGGCTTTGAAGCTGGGGCAGTTGATCACGGTGAAATCAGCGGTGAAGCTGTCTAGCGCGCTACGCTCGGGGCGGCGCAGCAGATGGCGGATAAACAGGTTATGCCATGCCAATTCGGTGACCATGCGCATGTTGATCGCATAGGCCGGATCGGCCCCGCCCACCAAATCCTGCACAAAATAATCTTTGCCCTTCATGTGGGCCAGCATGTCAGCATACAGCGCGTCAAAGCCTTCGGGGCTCATGGCGCGGTTGTTTTCCCACCAAATCGTGTCGGCCACGCTGGCGGTTTTGACCACATGCTTATCTTTGGGCGAACGGCCGGTGAATTTGCCGGTGGTCACCAAGAATGTGCCGCCTTGGCCCAAGGTGCCTTCGCCTTTTTCGAGCGCGGCTTGGATCAGCGCGGGCTCCATAAGATTGTAATAGACATTGCCCAGCCCATCGATCCCCTGATCCTCAAGCCGGAATTGCGGGTTCACCCGTCCAAATGCCATATGCCAAGCTCCTGTAGCCGCAATGCGGCGGTTCTGTGCAACGGGGCGGGCCACCGGCCTGCCCTGATCGGGCGCATCACCCGATGGCTGCCTCTTAACATGACGTTTCCATGAAGGAACAGGCGCATTTGTGCAGTTAGCGCAACCAGTCGCAGGTTAGCGCAAACGGCGCCGGTGGGTGGCAGATTTTCACCAACGCATGCGGCCGTCATCCGTGGGAAAGGTGGCAAAACCGCGGCGCATTAGGTGATTTTGCCATAGGTCTGCGCAGAATCACCTGCCAATGACAGTTAGCCATTGCTTGATGGGCGCAAATTAAGGAATAATTAACAAATTCGGTTTCGTGTTAAAGAGTAATGAGGTGTGTGAATGTCGCGAATTGCGCTTGTGGATGATGATCGCAACATCCTGACGTCGGTTTCCATGACGCTCGAAGCCGAGGGGTTCGAGGTTGAAACGTTCACCGATGGCCAATCGGCGCTGGATGCGTTCAATAAAAAACTTCCCGATATGGCGGTTTTAGACATCAAAATGCCCCGCATGGATGGCATGGACCTGTTGCAGCGTCTGCGCCAGAAAACCACGATGCCGGTGATTTTTCTGACCTCGAAAGATGACGAGATCGACGAGGTGCTGGGCCTGCGTATGGGGGCCGATGATTATGTCAAAAAGCCTTTCAGCCAGCGCCTGCTGGTGGAACGTATCCGCGCGCTTTTGCGCCGCCAAGAGGCGGTGGCGGGCAATCTGGTGGCCGAAACCGAAGAAACCAAAGTGATCGAACGCGGCAATCTGCGGATGGATCCGCTGCGCCATGCCGTGGCGTGGAAAGGCAAAGACGTGTCGCTGACCGTGACCGAATTTTTGCTGTTGCAGGCCTTGGCCCAACGCCCGGGTTTTGTGAAATCACGCGATCAGTTGATGGATGTGGCCTATGACGACCAAGTCTATGTCGATGACCGCACAATCGATAGCCATATCAAACGGTTGCGCAAAAAACTGCGCAGCGTTGATAACGATTTCTCGGCCATCGAAACGCTGTATGGCATCGGCTACCGCTACAACGAAGAATAACCATGGCGCTTGTTGAACGGGCGGATACAGGGGTTGCCCCCCCCGCGCGTGACGGCGATGTGGTGTTGGGCGAGGATTTTGTTTCCCCCGATACCAGCCTTGGGCGCGAAATGCGCGACCGGCGGGCGCGGCGCGGCTTTTTCGCGCTTAAACGCTCGCCCTTGGCGCGCAAGATCATCATGTTCAACCTGATCGCGCTTAACGTGCTGGTGGCGGGCATATTGTTCGTCAATGCCTCGCGGCAATCGGTGTCGCTGCAGCGGGCAGATTTGCTGGCCAGCGAAGCGGCATTGGCTGCCAGCAGTTTTGCTGTGCAGTTGCCGCGCGCGGTGCCCGTCAGCTTGGCTGCGGGCGATGGGCTGGATGTGGGGCAAACCTTGTCTGCGCTGCCGCTGCGCCCCGGCATCGCGGCCTATGTTTTTGATCCGCGTGCCAGC
>RFQY01000146.1 GCA_009924775.1 Paracoccaceae bacterium
GGAAATCCTGTACCTGTTGCTGTTATGCTGATGCGATGCTGTGCGTTGTTTGTTGCTGTATCAATGGATGCATTCAATGTGATCGTGCTGAAATCATTTGTAGTTACAACAGTGTTCACTGCACTTGCGCTGGTCGTGGTTGTCTTTTTCAAATAAAACGTGAATACACCATAGCCATAATTTGCGATGTTATCCTTTGCAACATTAACCACTAACATGCACGCCCAACCTGTATTGTTAGGTAGATTGATTCTGTTGGATGCAATGCCTTCAATTAGCAATTCAATACCATTGCCACTGCTATTCCATGTATCCTTTGCAGATAACATAACCGTGCCTGATTGCACCTGTCCATTGCTGTTTGTACGATCATCAGTTAACCAACCACCGCCCAAATGAATGCCGGGTGTTTTCGTCAATACGTTTTTACCTAACAATGTTGCACCACGTACATCACCACTGATGGTTAATACATCACCCACTGCAAGCATGTTGCTGTTGCCTGATGGTGCTGTGATAAACCGACCGCCAAAGATTGACTGTGTTACATCGGTTGCTGCATTTAATCCTAATGTGGTAAATAGATTTCGTGTGCCTTCGCTTACACTTGCTATACCTAAATTTCTACGTACACCACCCGGATCATCAGGTACAATAATATCACCGCCAATGTTAGCAAAGCAATCAGTACCATTCCACTCATAACCATAACGCACGCAGCATTGTTCTGTTGCTGATGCAGGATTGCCTTCCTGATTTTCAAATGCAACAATGCCATCTAACCCAACTGACACAGGTACCAATGCGCAATCAGGCACAGGTGTAACCAGCTTCATCAACTTCACCTGCGTTGATTCTACATCACCAACCTTGTAATCTGTAATATCAATAATGCGCCAATATGCATCTTTCACATACACGCGATCACCAAAACTGAATGAAATGATGTCGGATAAATCAAGTGCAAAATACGCTTCCATAATTCGCGCTTCACTGCTATAAATTCCATTCAGGTAATCACGCCAATACAGATTGAATAGGTTGTTGTACGGATTTGATGTGATGTTGTGTATAGGCGTTTCAGGTGCAAAGTTCAAATCGTAATCATCAAAGTTTGCGTTGATATCACTGTAATGCGACCACGTGCGCACATTGTGTAATACAGGTAATTCTGGGTACATTCGCGCATGGTGTTGGGCGTGTAACTAATTGCACAGTGCTTTCACCTGTGAGAAAATCCGATGGTACATCACTCGCACTTACACGATATCCGTTAATGATGTAGTTACCATATACACGCCCGTTATCAATAAACAGCTTATTAAATGCATCATCACACGATGCATATGTGAATGTGCTTTTTTTCCGCTGCAAATCCTGTGTGCCATACAACGTGATGTCCTTACTGATATCCAGCTTTGATGTCCAATCTAACGTGTTACCACTGCCTATGTAATCTAATGCAGGTACAACGCTCACTTCATTTGGTATCTGTCTATTTGGAATGATGAAACAATTGTGCATGGCAATCACATCACGCACAAAATCAATTTGCTTCATATCCGGTGCATTCAATGGCATGTTAACCGTGTAACCAAATAAAGGTGCTATGTTGACTAACCGCCATCCACATCCATCATTCAATGCGCCTGTATCACCTTGATGCAACAACAGGATTGATGGTGATTGTATTGATGCTGTATCAGTTTCAGGACTTACACTTGCTGTGATAAATAGCTGCACAGTATCACCTGTATCTAATGGTATTGCTGTTGATGTACCACCAAATGTAAATACATCACCTCCCTGTGTGCTTCCGCTTGTATGATCCGCAATGGTCAATCCAATAGCTGATCCATTTATGCGCAATTCAATGTATAGCGTTTGGCTGCAATTCAATAAACCCGGTGCTTCGTAATTCACCCATGTTTCAAATTGATACGTACCACGTGTTGGTGCTGTGTACGTATACGTTCCTGCATTGTAATCACCACCGTTATCATACAATTCAACATCAGCTTGCAATGCACCTGCGCTTGTTTGGTCTGCGTTTATGTATGCACTGAAAAAGAATGTTTGTTGTAGATCAGTAGTTACAGGTTGTTTGCTGTTGCACCACACCATCCAATAGGCATTCAAATAACTCATTAGCGTTGATGCGTTCAATACAAATCCTGCATCATTGAATATCTGCTGCATAATGTACGCCCATCGCAGTGCAGGTGTTAAATCAGATGCATATACAGGCAGTGTTGCGTTTAGTAGTGGGCGTGTGTTTACTTCACCCAATTCGCTCCATCTTTGACCGCGATCAACTAAACCATACATCAGTTCTGTGCTTACTGCATTCGTTGCTGTATTAGCAAGATTCACCACGTGATTCAGGTTAGGCAAATCAGTTAGATCAGCTAATTTTTTTTCACCAATAGCTTTGACCAAATCAGGTGTTTCTGCATAAAACGCCACCTCAAAGTCCGTGAATTTGTCCAGCTGTTTGTACACCTTCATCACACGCAAATAACCCGATGCAATGGGTAATGTATCTACACGTATTTCAGCGGATAACTTAATATGAAAATAGCTGTAATTGCTATACTGCGTGTTGTTGAAATTCGCATCATCCAGCGCACCAATCACATGTATGTTTGTCTGTGTTGCAGGTATGCGAAATTGCCGTGTGAATGATCCTAATGCACCAAATGTATTCAGGTCCTGAAATTGCCAATTTTGTGAAATGCTTTCATTAGGATATAAATCCAATATCACTGAATCCGATGTACTGACAAATGTTTGTACGGTTACCTGTATTGTAATCGGCAAAGGTGATATGTTGGAATAATCTAACCATGCGTCAACAGTTACATCACCGGTAATTGTATTTACAGCAGTTACTGTGGATTGAGTTACTAAACCGCCTGATTGACCTGTGATGATTGTACCAACAGTGAAATCATTGATGGTTGCAAATGGAATATCTGCGTAATTAAATGTCGTGCCACCGCCAGGTGTATTCATTGAACCCGGACCAACAGTTACATATTCCGATGCGCCAACATTAGCAATCAATTGTACTTCGCTTTTCATCAGCAATTGATTTGATTAGTTAATGATATCGTGATTGTTTGATTGTATTGCTTACCATCGCGAATCAATCTTTTTAGGTAGCTTGTATCTTCTACATTCACAGGAATATACGTGCCATCATCCTGAACCCAATGCACCTGTGATGACATGAATAATGATTGCAGTAATGCAAATTCACCCTCCTGAATCCAATCCGATGTTGCTGTGATTTGCTTATTCACGATGTTGCCACGTTCAGTTAATCCACGTGAACTTGCATTGAATATATCTGTTGTACCATCGAATAACACACGCTGGTATCTTTTGCGCTCTATGTTCAGTGATGTTTCACTTTTCTTATTGAAATTAAAGTAGTCCCATCCACCACGTGAATTCACCCATGCTAATCGGATGTTGTTCCAATGGCAATCATAACTACCATACAATGCTGCGTTGTAGAAATAGTAATACACACTGCGTGTTGCAAATCCTGCTGACATTACACGCACTGAATAATAACGCCAATTAGGATAGTCAGCTGGTTGTGGCACACCTGCTGTTGCATCAGCATTTAAGTTTGCAGGATATACACCAGCGTTTTCAATTGTACCTCCATTCAATGGCATGTTATATGTAGTAACATTTGTACCATCAGCTTTGGTTAGAATGATGCGCAGATACGCTGCCTGATTATTAGATAGGTATGAATCATCAACAGGTAATGTTAGTACACCCCAATCGGATTCACGTACAGGAATGAATACACGTGTGTCAGCAGGTGGTATGTTGAATGAATCAGCATAACGCCATCTATGTGTGTTGCTTTTGCGATCACTCATTACGTATGAATTCGCATCAGTTAATGCATAACGAATATCGCGCACACCTGTGAACACATCAGGTTTATATCCATCAGTTACCTGATAAACACCATTCATTACAGTGCATTCCTGCTGTTGCTCACTGCCTTCATTGTATGTCAATTCACCACTTACAATCCATGTTTCACCAATATACACATCATAAATATCGTATGCCTTACCGGGTGATTCATTTAATGATTGTACTGTGTTATGTACATCAATCGTTGATTCATCATTACGCAGTTTCACTAAACTTGCTAAATCGTAATACAATAAATCACCTGCTGGATGTGGTGCGATGTAAAACGTGTATTCATCACCTGTGCTGTAAACTACAACACGCACGCGATATTTGAAACCTGTATTAGCTACGTTATCGGATGATGCGACAAACATCAATTTTTGTCCACGTGGTGTCCACGCATACGGTTGATCTGTTACAGTGATTGCCATTTTAGTCCTGCTTTATCTAAATACTCTTGTGATTTTAATCGTATATCAATTTCAACATCCTTCACCCATGCTGCACCTAATGCATCATTATATTCCGGCAACGTATCATCAAATGCTTCGCGTGTGTAGTGGATGCCTTCAATACCTTTTTTACCAATGCTACGTGCAATCCATTTAGCTGCATTGCGAATACTCGCATCAGACTTTTTAATGAATTGGCTTTTTTGCATCTTATTCTTCGATGCGTAATTACGTGGTGTAATTTTCTTTTGCGTCATCCACCTGATGATTGGATCAATAGGTGGTGGTGTGCTTGACCACGTTTAATGTAGCCGTACTTCAATCCATTGTACAAATTGCCTGATGCATACCTACGTGCCTTTTTACCACGCACAGTGCGCTGGATTTTCAAATTGGATTTCGCACGCTCAATTACCTTCGCGCCTAACGCATCCAACACTTCACGCAGATTTTCAAGTTTAGCCATTATACAAATGACAGGTTTAGCAATGCTGCTGCGTAATCGTATGCATCTGTATTAGCATCAATTGACGCACCCCATATTTGGTAATCACCATCAGCAATCGTGAATGATCCACTGATTAGTGATACATTGTTTGCATCACTCAAATGATATTCAAACACTGCTTCTGTTGACAGGTTATCATAGGTGATGAATAGTGTTAGCTGTGATGCCTGAACTGTTGCACCATCTACCCACACGTTTATTGGTTGTATTGCTTTCATGTTTATGAACGTTCAATGATTATTGCTACTGATACAATGGTTGCTGCCGATCCTGTTGCTGCGTTGTTCTGCACTTGTAATGACAGCTTATCACCAGCTGCAACAGATACAGTGTTGGTTGTATCACTGAATGTACCTGCGACTGCATTAGCTGCGATGGTTGTTGTGATTGCTGTATTAGCTGTGTTTTTTCTTACCGTGCAAACCTGTGATCCACCTGCTGATTGCGTTGATGATGTTAGTACATACAAGCTGCGAATAGTTCCTGCAATGGGAATTATCACCTGCCTGTTTGCTTCTGTGCTGTTGGTTGTAAATGCGCAGAATGATATGTACGATGTAGTGGATGTACCTAATGTAACCAATGTATTGTTGATTAGTGAAATGCTATCCTGTGCAGCAACAGCAACATTACCACTTCCTAACAATGATGTGCTGTTAACGGTTTTAATGTTCGTGCCACTAACTAATTTCTCCTGTGTTGCATTTAACTGCGTTTGTATTGCAGATGTTACACCATCTAAATATCCGAACTCTGTGTTACTTACTGCACCACTTCCAATTTTCGCTGCATCAATTCCTGTTGGTAAATCAGATGCAGTGATATCTGCACCTGCTGTTACTAATCCTTTTGCATCATACGTGATTTTGGTTTTGGTTGCACCGGTGATTGGTGAATTGGCAGTTACTTTTTGACCACTTAAAAAATTCAATGCTCCGGTTACTGTGGATGCCACGATATCACTACCATTTGCAACTGCATCTGTATTCAAAGTTTGAAAAGACTTATCACCTCTGTAATACTGCGCTGATGTACCGGCTGTTATTGTTGATTCTTTTGCATTTAATGCTGTCTGTGTTGCCGTTGAAATCGGTTTATTCGCATCACTTGTATTGTCAACATTGCCTAATCCTACATCAGATTTTGACAGTGCTTTATTTTTCCATAGTGATGTAGAGCCATCGTAATACAACACATCATTTGCTGATGGTGATGGTACTAATACACCATGCAATTCATTCAACTCATATCCATTCTGTATAGCTAATACAACACGCCCTAATGTTGGATGCGCACGTGCTACATATCCGATGAATACAGCGTGTGCAGGTTCTGCCGGTGGTGTGTTAGCTTGCATTGCGCCTGCTGTTTCACTTAACCATAGCGTATCACCTGCTGTGAACGCTGATGTATCTAAATCATGCAGTGTGCCATTAACAGCTACATAACCATCAGTGTTATTACTGATGTTTGCCGTAACCATTCCAATGGTTTTTGATGATGTGATTTCATCTGTTGCATCAGCTAACACTGCATTAGGTCTGTTGCCTGTTGCGCCTGATAAATAAACTATCTGTCCTTTGGTTAGTGTAACACCTGTGCTGTTGCGCACGATGATTTCAATGCGTTCTGCTGCGTCAACTGTGCCATCATCATCTGTATCATAAACAGATTTCAGCATATCACCAACGGTTGCAGGCAGTGTTGGTTTATTCAATATCTGTGCAACACCACTCACTGCGTTCCAATCACTATTTACCTGTGCTGCTGGTATGGTTGGCAGGTTGGTTAGATCATTGTAATCACCTGATGTTGCTACATCTGCAAGTGATGATGTATCTGCTTTTGCATTCAATGCATTTTGCAGATCCGTTTGTGTTGACAGCGTACCTGTGATTGAACCCCACGATGCACCACCACCACCACCGCCTGTGTTGCTAATTGTTACACTGCCATCACCATTGTCAACAATGCTAATGCCTGTGCCTTCAACTAAATCCAACACGTTCTGCACCACGTTATCTGTGCCGTTAACCTTAAACGTAATGCCTAACGCAACACCTGCACCACCACTGCCTGAACCGCCCACTGAATAATTCGCAGGAATATCGCATGCGCTCCAATCGTATGGCAATTCAATCACCAATGAAATCTGCACACCGGTTAATGTGTGTTTGAATTCCTCAATCAATGGTGTGATGGTTGGCTGTGTACCTAATTGCGTTTCATCACCAAACAATACACCTGATGATGCAATTTCTGTAATAAGGTCCTGCGCTAATCGGATGCAATCACTTAATGATTCACGTTGGTATTCTGCCTTCGTTTCTTTGTCGCGTGGCAAATCCATAAACAGGACCTCAAAACCAAAATGCATTGCGCCCGGCACAGGTGTAATGTTACCCGGTGCAACATGCATGTATGGATATTCACCATCCATGTCAAGATCAGCCAAATCAATTTGTCCGTGTGTGAACTTACGTATCAGGTAATGACC
>RFQY01000147.1 GCA_009924775.1 Paracoccaceae bacterium
CCCCGCCTGCGGCAATGCGCGGCAACAGATCGGCCAAGTCTACCGTGGCGGGGCTGCGAAACAGGCCAAACATGGGCATTTCCTTTTGTTGTTTTCCCCCATGCGGGGTGTCGTTCAAATCTGGACAAGGGGGTTATGACAAATGAATTCTAAAAATGGAATATAAAAACGCCGAAACTGTGCAAAATCTGTCAAAACCCTGCGCCCTTGCCTGCTATTTGCGTGCGCATTGGGCATGTTTTTGGTTTGTTCCGCCTTTTCGGTTGGAGACTCGGGGCGAAGCGACTATCTGTTAGGCGTCATTGCGGGGGTTTAGATGGCCGAGTTGAAGAAAATCGAAGTGCGCGGCGCGCGCGAGCACAACCTGAAAAATGTCGATGTGGATATTCCGCGCGATCAGTTTGTGGTCATCACCGGGCTGTCTGGCTCGGGCAAATCCAGCTTGGCCTTTGACACCATCTATGCCGAAGGGCAGCGGCGCTATGTCGAAAGCCTGTCGGCCTATGCCCGGCAGTTTCTGGATATGATGGGCAAGCCCGATGTCGACCATATCAGTGGCCTATCGCCTGCCATCTCGATCGAACAGAAAACAACATCGAAAAACCCCCGTTCAACCGTGGGCACGGTGACCGAGATTTACGACTACATGCGCTTGCTGTTTGCGCGCGTGGGCACGCCCTATTCGCCCGCCACCGGGCTGCCGATCGAGGCGATGCAGGTGCAAGACATGGTCGATGCCATCATGGCCCGCGACGAAGGCGAACGCGCCTATGTGCTGGCCCCCATCGTGCGCGACCGCAAGGGCGAATACCGCAAGGAATTTGCCGAATTGCGCAAACAGGGCTTTCAGCGTGTCAAGGTAGATGGCGCCTTTCACGACCTTGATACACCGCCAACGCTGGATAAGAAATTCCGCCATGATATAGACGTGGTGGTAGACCGGATTGTGATCAAAGATGGTTTGCAAACCCGGCTGGCCGATAGTTTGCGCACAGCGCTGGATTTGGCCCAAGGCATTGCCATTTTGGAAACCGCCCCGCGCGAGGGCGAGGGCGAGCGTATCACGTTTTCGGAAAATTTTGCCTGCCCCGTGTCGGGCTTTACCATCCCCGAAATCGAACCGCGGCTGTTTTCGTTCAACGCCCCCTTCGGCGCCTGCCCGCAGTGCGATGGCTTGGGGATGGAGCTGTTTTTCGACGAACGTTTGGTTGTACCAGATGCAGATCTAAAAATCAGCGATGGCGCCTTGGCCCCATGGCGCAAGGGCAAATCACCCTATTTTCTGCAAACCATCGAAGCGATTGCACGCCATTACGCATTCAAAGCCAGCGCCAAATGGAAAGATCTGCCCGCGCATGTGCAACAGGTGTTTTTGTATGGGTCGGGCGACGAGGAAATTCAGTTCCGCTACGACGAGGGCGGGCGCGTTTACCAAGTCAGCCGCGTCTTCGAAGGCGTGATCCCCAATATGGAACGCCGCTACCGCGAAACCGATAGCAACTGGATCCGCGAAGAATTTGAACGCTTTCAAAACAACCGCCCCTGCGGCAGTTGCAATGGCTACCGCCTGCGAGACGAGGCATTGGCGGTAAAAAT
This sequence comes from Paracoccaceae bacterium, assembly GCA_009924775.1. Classification (GTDB taxonomy): domain Bacteria; phylum Pseudomonadota; class Alphaproteobacteria; order Rhodobacterales; family Rhodobacteraceae; genus CAJXSO01. The sequence continues at coordinate 1,597 of RFQY01000147.1, forward strand.
CGCGGGGCTGCACGTGGGCCAAGTGGTGCAAATGTCGATCAAAGAGGCCTTGGCATGGGTAGAAACCGTGCCTGCGGCGCTGAGCGCGCAGAAAAATGAAATCGCCCGCGCGATATTGAAAGAAATCCGCGAGCGGCTGGGCTTTTTGAACAATGTGGGCTTGGACTACCTGACATTGGCGCGCGCGGCGGGCACGCTATCGGGGGGGGAAAGCCAGCGAATTCGTTTGGCCAGCCAAATTGGCTCGGGTTTGACGGGCGTTCTTTATGTGCTTGATGAACCCTCGATCGGTTTGCATCAGCGCGACAATAGCCGCCTGCTGGAAACCCTGAAAAACCTGCGCGATCAGGGCAATACGGTGCTGGTTGTCGAACACGACGAAGAGGCCATCCGCGAGGCAGATTACGTGTTCGATATTGGCCCCGGCGCGGGTGTGCACGGGGGGCGTGTTGTCAGCCATGGCACCCCTGCCGCGGTGGCCGCAGACCCCGCCAGCCTGACCGGGCAATACCTGTCGGGCACCCGCCAAATTGGCGTTCCGCAGACGCGGCGCAAGGGGAATAAGAAAAAGCTGACTGTGGTCAATGCCTGCGGAAACAACCTGAAAAACCTGACGGCAGAATTTCCCTTGGGCACGTTTTTATGCGTCACCGGCGTGTCTGGGGGGGGCAAATCGACCTTGACCATTGAAACGCTGTTCAAAACCGCCTCGATGCGCCTGAACGGTGCCCGCCAAACGCCTGCACCTTGCGAAACGATCAAGGGGTTAGAGTATTTGGACAAGGTGATTGATATCGACCAACGCCCCATTGGGCGCACGCCGCGGTCTAACCCTGCCACCTATACAGGCGCCTTTACCCCCATTCGCGATTGGTTCGCTGGCCTGCCCGAGGCCAAGACCCGCGGCTATAAACCGGGGCGGTTCAGTTTTAACGTCAAGGGCGGGCGCTGCGAGGCCTGCCAAGGCGATGGCGTTATCAAGATTGAAATGCATTTTTTGCCCGATGTCTACGTGACCTGCGAAACATGCCACGGCAAACGCTATAACCGCGAAACGCTAGAGGTGACGTTCAAGGGCAAGTCGATTGCGGATGTGCTGGATATGACCGTGGAAGACGCGCAAGAGTTTTTCAAAGCAGTGCCTTCGATCCGCGAGAAAATGGATGCGCTGATGCGCGTGGGCTTGGGCTATATCAAGGTGGGCCAGCAGGCCACCACGCTATCGGGCGGCGAGGCGCAGCGGGTGAAGCTGTCGAAAGAGCTGAGCAAACGCTCGACCGGGCGGACGCTGTATATTTTGGACGAACCCACCACGGGGCTGCATTTCGAGGATGTCAAAAAACTGCTCGAAGTGCTGCATGAACTGGTGGATCAGGGCAATTCGGTGGTGGTGATCGAACATAATTTGGATGTGATCAAAACCGCCGATTGGATCATTGATATCGGCCCCGAAGGGGGCGATGGCGGCGGCCAGATCGTGGCCGTGGGTACGCCCGAGGTTGTGGCCGCTGTGCCCGAAAGCCACACGGGCCGCTATTTGGCACCTATGTTGAAACCCGGCGCTGCGGGGCAGGCGGCGGAATAGGGGCGAAAAAGGGCCGCGCGCCATGGCAGGCGCGCGCGGCCCGATGATCTGTTATTTTTTCGCGCAGGTGTTGATGCCCAGCATCGCATAAGGCGGGCACCAGCCAATCACGCCAGTGGCCAAGGGCACGATGCCCAGAAGGTAAAGCCAGCTATAGGCGCCATCGCCATTCATGAAATAGCCCGCAATCAGCGCCAGCCCTACAACCACACGTAAGACACGCTCGAAACCGCCGATATTTTTCGTCATCTCAGATCTCCTTTTGCCGACGATGGGGCCAGTATAGCGCATCTTCGGCTGGCTGTCTGTGACTTGGTCACAGGGGCGGGGCAGCGGTTAGATTGCGCGATACCACCTCGCGGGCGGTGCCCACCTGTGCGGCCAGTTCGCTTTGGGTCAGTTGCACGGGGCCGGGGCCCGTTGCCAAGGCCAGCAACCGTTCCGCAATACGGCATTCCACCCGCGCAAAGGCCACTCTTTCCAGCAGCTCCATCATGGTGCCCATCCGCCCGGCAAAGGCGCTAAACACCATGGCGCGAAAGCTGGGTGTGCTATCCATCAACTGGGTGAACAGGGGCCGAGGCACCATGACCAGCTGGGTGGGGCTGGCGGTTTGTGCCCCGGCGCTGTAGATGGCATCGCCCAACAGGCCCATCGTGGTTTGAATGCAACTTTGGCCCGGCACCACCGAATAGAGCAAAATCTCGCGGCCCGATGCCGCGCTGAGCGAGACATCCACCCGCCCCGAAAGGATGATGGCGTAGCCCTCGACCTTTTGACCCGGTTGAAACAGCACCGCCCCTTGGGGCAAAGACAGCACCTTCAGCCGGGATAAAGCCTGTAAATCTTGGGGCGAAAGCCCGGTAAGGCCGGCCTTGGTCGGGGACCATTCCATTGTATTTTGCCTGTGTCTGTTGTGCTTAGGTATTGGTTTTACGGGCGATGATCCCGTATTTCAGCATCCAAGCGAAGCAGCGTTCGCAGGTCAACACCGAAAGCCCGGCCATTTTTGACACCTGTTGCGCATTGGCCCCTTGTGGCCCTGCGCTTTGCAGCGCCTCTAAGGCGCGCAGCAAGGTGTCTAGCTTTTCGAAACTGGGTGTTATGTTTTGAAAGCGGCGCAAACTATACAGTTGGCGCAGCCTGTCGGCCCCGGCCAGAGCCACGCAATCGGCCACGCCTGCGGGTAAGATCTGGGTGGGATAGCCTGCGAAAAACCCCATGGGATTGGGCGCGATGGGCAATTCGCGCGGCAGGGTTTGCGCGGGCTTTGGCGCGGCGGGCGTTCAATTCGGCCCAAAAGCGCTGCATCTGCGGAATGACCGCTGCCCAATCATACAGGCTGCGCGCCCGTGCCTGCCCTGCAGCCCCCATTTTTTGGCGCAGATCGGGGTTGCGGGCCAAGGCCAAGATGGCCTGCACCAAGGCGCCCAAATCCAATTCGGTCAGGGCCGAAAGGGTGTTGGTATATTTGTGATAGGCCAGACTATCAAAGGCATGGGCCACCCCCTCGCCATAGCTGTGGCGCGCGCTAAGGGCGCGGCTGGGCACCGCAATGCCCACGTCGGGCGCCACGGTATCGCGCATGCCGTCCCAGTCAGAGACGATAACAGGCAGGCCAGCGGCCATCGCCTCGATCGGGGCAAGGCCGAATGTTTCTTGCACATTATCAATGGGAAAGGCAAAAATATCGGCCCCCGAAAGCGCCTGATGGCGCAGGGTTGCATCGCTGCCGTCCAGATGATGATAGCCCACATCGGGCATCAAATTTGCGGCGCCAGTTTCAAACACTTCCCTAGAGTGGTCATCTAGGTAGATGCCGCAGGTCATGTAATGCAAACGCTGGCCAGCACCCAGCTGTTGCTGGGCGTCTTGCAGCGCCAAAAACAGCGGAAAGGGGTCGAATTTGCCATAGGGGGCAAGGCGCGACAGGGTCAGCACCAAAACATCGTTTGGGCCCAACCCCAGATTGGCCCGCAGCGTGTGGCGCGCCGCTTGGCTGGGGGCGAAGGCGGCGCAGTCGATGCCCAAGGGGATGACCGGCATTTGCGGGCGTGGCGGGGCCTTGCCAAAGCGTGCGCGGGCATAGTCATCGATCAGCGACATCTGATGCTGCATCGAGGCATGCACCGCGCGCGAGGTGCAAATCAGCCCATCCCATGGCTGCAAGGGGGCGGTGCACAGCTCAAACATGCCGTTCATCACGGCCTTTGTGGCGGTGGTATGGGTGATGCCGCACAGGCTGTAGCGCGCATCGCCCAGCGGGTAGCGGCGCCACAGTTCGGTGGCAAAATTGGGCGAGGGGAAACTAACCACACCCGCCGCACCCAACCGCTGGGTATTGGCCCGGTTGATCAGCTCGACGGGGGTGTTGGGCGCATGATCTGCCGCCGTCTGTTTGAACGCCTGTCCGCTGGTTTCGTTTTGGACGATGGCATAAAACCGGTCTGCATCGGCATGGCGCAAAAACCCTTGCAAAAACGAGGCACCGGCCACGCGGCGCCCGTTGATGCCATGGGTGGTGGGGCTGTAGCCATCTTCGGCATACCAGATGGCGGCATTGGCCAGATCAGTTGTTGGCATGGGCCTGCATCCATAGCCATGGGGTTGGGCTGCTGCGCCATTCCCAAAGTGCCAGCAAACGGTCCAGATCTGAAAGCTTGTCCATCCATTGTGGCAGGGCCTCGGGCTGCAAATCCCGATGGATTTTCGTAATTTTATGGGTGCTGGCAAAGCGCTGTAGCAGGGAGTTGCTGACCCCTGGGTGCAGGCCGTCATGGGTTTCGACCAAAATATCGGTATGGCGCAGGGCAGGGGCCAGATCGGGGGCCAACAACCCGTCTTCGGCGCCTTCGATATCGACAATCAGCACGGTTTTTTGCTGCGCGCACAGCGCCAAGCCTGCGTGGTCTAGCAGCCCGCCCACCTGCACACGCGCCGCGACATCGTTGGCTTGGGCCAAGGCGCGTGTGCTGGATTGCGCGTTTTCGTCGATGTCAAAGGCGAAAACGGTGCTGTTTGGCATGCGCCGGGCCAAGCCCACAGCGTAATAGCCTTCTGCGCAACCCACATCCACCACCTGCGGATAGGCGCGTGCGATGATGGTTTCGATCACCGGCTGCAGGCTGGCCTCGTAGCACCCCAAAAGGCGGGGCAGAACCGCGCCTTCGGTGGCGGCACCGGCATAAACCATGCCAGCAAAGGGGCCGCTGGCCACAACATCGCCCTGTTTGATTAGCGCCGTGTTATACACCAAACTGGCGCGCCATTTCGACAAAAGCCGCAGCGCCAAATTCAATCGCGCGGGGCTGGCTGGGCTCGCAAGTAGCTTCTTAAGATCGTGGCTTACTTTTACCGTAAGCGGTGAGGCAGACTGCACCATCGCTTGTTCCTTGTTACACAGACCCAGTTGTGCAGGTCTGTGCCCCAAGGTGCAAGCAAAAGCTGGACTTACTGCCGCGAATTAGCTGCTGCTGCTGCGCGTGCGTTTTTCAAACCGTGGCAGCATGGCCGAAAAATCCATGCCGCGCCCGTCTTCTTCCTCGACAAAGCGGCGATACAGCTCTAGCGCGGCTTGGCCCATGGGCGTATCGGCATCGGCGGCGGCGGCGGCTTGTTGGCTTAGGCCCAAGTCTTTGAGCATCAGATCCGCGGCAAACCCGGGTTTATAGCCATTGTCTGCGGGCGATTGTGGGCCCACGCCCGGGGCCGGGCAATAGGCATTCATCGTCCAGCTATAGCCCGACGAGGTGCTGACCACGTCAAACATTTTTTGCCGGTCCAGCCCCAGCTTATCGGCCAGCGCAAAGGCCTCGCAGGTGGCGATCATGGTGACGCCCAAGATCATGTTGTTGCAGATTTTGGCCGCTTGGCCCGCACCGGCCGCACCGCAATGCAC
>RFQY01000148.1 GCA_009924775.1 Paracoccaceae bacterium
TCGGGCACATAAACTGGCTGGCTGGCGGGCAACAAATGCGCTGCGCGGGGGTGGCTGGGGCCGGGAAGTGCCACCCACACAGGGCAGCCCGTGGCCGCGGCCGCTTGTTGGATGCGGCGCAGCAATGGTTGGCCTTGCACCGTTTCCAGCAGTTTATCGGCGCCACGCATGCGCCGCGATTGACCCGCCGCCAAAATGATGATGCCCAAACTCATGCCGCGTTCCCCATGGCCAAATGCCCCCGCACGTGCCCCGCGTATGGCGGGGGCACAGATGGGGCAGGATGGCCAGTTCTGGGGGCTTTGTCACCCCCGCATGCGGGCGCCATCGGCGTCAAACAGCGCGGTGGTGATGCGGCGGGCGGGCAGGCGCTGGCCCAGCACTTCGATCTCGACCTGCAGATCATCGCGCAGCTGGTCGCTGGGGACAAACCCATAGGCGATAGATTTGCCAGCGTGGTGGGAATACCCCCCCGAAGTGCAAAACCCGATCACCTTTTCGCCCATCCAAATGGGTTCATAGGCCACAACATCGGCGTCTTGTGCATCTACCTCGAATGTCACCAATTGGCGTGCCGGGCCTTGGGCGCGTTCGGCCTCGGCTGCGGCGCGGCCAATGAAATGCGCTGGCTTTTTCCACGCGATAAAACGGTCCATCCCGGTTTCGGCAGGGGTATAATCGGGGCTAAATTCGCGCCCCCAGCTGCCAAAGAATTTGTCCAGCCGCAGCGACATCATCGCGCGCATGCCAAAGGGGCGCATGCCCATGGGTTGGCCCGCAGCCCACAGCGCCTGCCAAAGGGCGCGCTGTGCCATTGGGTCGCAATAAATTTCATAGCCCAGATCGCCGGTATAGCTGACGCGCTGCACCACGCAATCGACCATGCCAATGGTCATGCGCGCCACATCCATAAACCGCAAGGCGCCCACGTTGTCGCGGGTGCAAGCGGCCAGCACATCTTTGGCCAAGGGGCCGGCAATTTGGAAACCGGTCAGACGATCCGAGATGTTTTCAACCTGAACGCCCGCCTCGGCATGGCGTTGGAACCAACGCATGTGAAAGGCCTGCGCGCCGTAAGATGCGGTCAGGGTGAATTGGTCTTCGGCCAAGCACGAGATGGTGAAATCGCCAATCAAGCGGCCCTTTTCCGACAGCATCGGCGTCAGCGACAACCGCCCCGGCGCAGGCACCCGACCCGCCATGATACGATCCAGCCACGCGCGCGCATTGGCCCCGGTGACCCGGTATTTGCCGAAATTTTGCACCTCGTTGATGCCCACCGCTTGGCGCACGGCCTGCACCTCGCGCGCGGTGGCCTGCCACGCGTTCGAGCGGCGGAACGACGGGGTTTCAAAGCGGGGCTCGCCGTCTTGGGCGAAATAATTGGGCACTTCCAGCCCGTATTGCGCACCCCAAACGGCGCCCATGGCATCGAAAATGTCGTACATGGGGGTCGTGCGCAGCGGGCGGGCTGCGGGCAATTCTTCGTTGGGGTAGCTCACCGAGAAGCGTTTTTGATAGTTCTCAATCACCTTGGGCCGGGTATAGCCGGGGGTGATCCAGCTGCCAAAACGCGCGCAATCCATGGCGAATGTATCGCGTTCGGTTTCACCCTCGATCATCCATTGGGCCAGCATCAGCCCCACGCCGCCGCCTTGGCTGAACCCCGCCATCACCGCGCAGGCCGACCAATAGTTGCGCATGCCGGGCACGGGGCCCACCAGCGGGTTGCCATCGGGGGCGAAGGTGAACGGCCCGTGGATCACCGATTTCACCCCCGCCTTTTCCAGCGCGGGAAAACGGCGATAGGCAAAGGCGATACTGTCCTCGATCTTGTCAAAATCATCGGGCAGCAATTCGTGCCCAAAATCCCAAGGCGTGCCATCCACGGCCCAAGGGCGGCAGGGCTGTTCGTAAAAGCCGATGCACAGGCCGCGGCCCTCTTGCCGCAGATAGCTTTCGCCAGCCGGGTCCATGACATGGGGGTGTTCCAGCCCGTCTTTGGCCATATCCAAAATCAGCGGCACATCTTCGGTGACGATATATTGGTGCTCCATCGGGTGCAGCGGGAAATACACGCCCGCCATGGCGCCCACCTCGCGCGCCCACAGCCCGGCTGCGTTGACCACATGTTCGGCATGCACCGTGCCCCTGTTTGTCACCACGTCCCAAGTGCCATCGGGGCGTTGGTTTGTTTCCAGCACCTTGCAATGGGTTTCAATCGTGGCCCCACCCATGCGCGCGGCCTTGGCATAGGCATGTGTGGTGCCCGATGGGTCAAGATGGCCATCTAGCGGGTCATACAGCCCCCCGATAATACCCGCGGTATTGGTGACGGGGGCGATTTTGGCAATCTCTTCGGGTGTGACGATTTCGGTTTCCAAACCCATGTATCGGTGCTTGGCGCGCTCGGCCACCAGCATATCCATGCGATCGCGATTGTCGGCCAAGGTCACGCCACCCACATGGTGCAGACCACAAGACATGCCGGTGATGGCCTCTAGCTCTTTGTAAAGGCGAATGGTGTAGCCCTGCAGCGCCGCCATGTTGGTGTCGCCATTCAGCGTGTGAAACCCCCCCGCCGCGTGCCATGTGCTGCCCGATGTCAATTCGTTGCGCTCGAGCAGCATCACGTCAGACCAACCCAGTTTGGTCAGGTGATACAACACGCTGCATCCGACAACGCCGCCGCCGATCACAACAACGCGGGTGGTGGTTTTCATGGCTTGCTCCCTTTTGCACAGTTGCCGCGATGCTTTGCGCGGTGGGGATATTCTGGCTTGTCTGCACGCGACCGCAATGGTCGTTTTTACCAAAGTCTGGCGTTCTGGGCTGCGCGGTGGCGCGCTTTGCCCTGTTTTTGTCGTGATCGCGCATTTACGGCGGTTTTGGCAATGTTAGGCATGGGCAAATGCCACAGAAGGGCCGCGTTATGAAAACCCATGCACAGGCTGTCGTGATTGGCGGCGGCGTTATTGGATGCTCGATTCTTTACCACCTCACCAAATTGGGCTGGACCGATGTTGTCTTGCTGGAACGCAACGAGCTGACATCGGGCAGCACATGGCACGCCGCGGCCAATATCCATGGGTTGCATGACAGCACCAATATCAGCCGCCTGCAGCACTATACCATGTCGCTGTATAAATCGCTGGAAGAGGAAACCGGCCAAAGCTGTGGGGTGTTTCAACCCGGCAGCCTGTATCTGGCCCAAACCGAGGCGCGTGAACACCAGCTGCGCCTGCAGGCCGCCAAGGCCAAGCTTTATGGGATGAATTTCTATGAAGTCACCCGCGACGAGGCCGAGCAGCTGCACCCGCTGGTGAATTACGATGGCATCCGCTGCATCATGTTCGAACCCGAGGGCGGCAATGTCGACCCCAGCGGCGTGACCAATGCCTATGCGGTGGGCGCGCGCCAGCGCGGGGCCGAAATTTACCGCTTTACCCCTGTCACCGCCACCGAAGCCCAGCCCGATGGCACATGGATCGTGCGCACCCCGAAAGGCGATATTGCCACGCCTTGGGTGATCAACGCAGCCGGGCTATGGGGGCGCGAGGTGGCGGCGCTGGCGGGCATTACGCTGCCCTTACAGCCGACCGAACACCAGTATTTCGTGACCGAGGCCATCGCCCAGATCGAGGGGATGGACCGGCGCCTGCCTTCGGTGTCGGACCGGGACGGCGAATATTATCTGCGCCAAGAGGGCAAAGGCCTGCTGATTGGCGCCTACGAGCGCGATATGCGGTTTTGGGCCGAAGACGGCACACCGCTGGATTTTGCCCATGATCTGTTTCCCGATGATCTAGAGCGGATCGAAGAAAACATGATGCGCGCCATCGACCGGGTGCCGGTGGTGGGCCATGCGGGCATCAAGCGGGTGATCAACGGCCCGATGATCTGGTCGCCCGACAGCTCGGTTCTGCTGGGGCCGGTGCCGGAATTGAAGGGCTATTTCGTGGCAGGCGGCATCATTCCGGGCTTTAGCCAATCTGGCGGAATGGGGCTGATGGCGGCGCAATGGATCGTTGAAGGCGAGATGAAATACGACATGTTCGCCTGGGATCTGGCGCGTCTTGGCGATTGGGCAGACCGCGCCTTTACCAAGGCCCGCGTGCAAGACCAATATGCGCATCGTTTCAAAATTCACTTCCCCGGCGAAGAGCGCGAGGCCGGCCGGCCCATGCGCACCCGCCCCGCCTATGCGCACCAAAAAGAATTGGGCGCGGTTTTTGGCCTGAATTATGGCTGGGAACACCCGCTTTATTTCGATGCCGCAACACCCGATAGCGCGGGTTTTGACCGCCAGCCATGGTGGCACAGCGTGGGCCGCGAGGCGCGGATGCTGCGCGCGGCCGCGGGCATTATCGATATCTCGAATTTTGCCAAATACCGCGTCACGGGCCCCGGGGCCGAGGCGTGGCTGAATGCGGTTTTCGCCAATAAAATGCCCAGCATTGTGGGGCGCTCGTGCCTGACGCCGCTGATTGGCAAGCGCGGTGGTATTGCGGGCGATGCCACCGTGACCCGGCTGGGCGAGGAGGAATTTTTCGTTGTCTCCTCGGGCATGGCCGAGCGCTACCACAGCCGCTTTTTCGCCGATGTGCCGCTGCCAGAGGGCACGCAATTTGAAAGCGTGACGGCCCAAATGTGTGGCTTCAACGTGGCAGGCCCCAAATCACGCGCGTTGTTGCAACGCCTGACCAATGCATCGCTGGCCACCGAAGATTTCCCCTTTATGCGCTCGGCACGCATTGCCGTGGCGGGCATCGATTGCGTGGCCATCCGGGTGTCGTTCACCGGCGATCTGGGGTGGGAATTGCATTGCCAAGCCGAAGACCAATTGGCGCTATACACCGCGCTGCTGGAGGCGGGCCAAGACATGGGCGCAGGCCCCGTGGGCAGCCGTGCCTTGATGAGCTTGCGGGTGGAAAAGGGCTATGGCTCGTGGAGCCGCGAATATAGCCCCGAATATTGGCCGCAAGAGGTGGGGCTGGAGCGGTTGGTGAAACTGGACAAAGCATTTTTGAACAAAGACGCGGTGGCCGCCGTGATGGCACAGCCCGCGCGCGAGAAGCTGGTGATGCTGGCCATCGATAACGAGGCCTGCGCGGCCTCGAATGCCGATGCCACGGGCGGTGAGCCCATTTTCAAAGACGGTCAAGGCATTGGGCGGGTGAGTTCTGGCGCTTATGGCTATAGCGTTAACCAAAGCTTGGCGCTGGGCTATGTGAAAGGCGCCCAAGCGGGCGACCGGGTAGAGGTGATGATCTTGGGCCGCCCCCATGGCGCCACGATCTTGGACGCGCCGCCCTTTGACCCGCAGGGCACGCGGTTGCGGGCCTGAGGGGGCACAACCGGCGCGCCGCCTAGGTGGGAGCGGTGCGCTGGTGAGTATTTAAAGCAAGATGAAGAGGGCGGCGTTAAGCCTCGCGCCCGGCGGCTTTAAGGAGGGCGTGCAGCTGTGCGGCTTGGGGCGCGCCGCAATCGAGTGCGAAGACATAGGCATGGGTTAGATAAAACCAATGCGCGCGCTGGTCTGTGGTGGTTTCGGCGGCCTGTTGATATAGGGTCACCAAGGCGGCTTTGTCGCCGGCTTCATGGGCGGCGATGAGGCGCGCGTCGAGCGCGCTGCTCATTCCGCCGCCTGTGCCGGTTGCTGTGTCTGTTGCTGGGCCTGAGCGCGCAGCGCGCAGACGCGGGTGGCGGCCCAATCGTGGAAACAATGGGTGGGGCCATCCATGGCAGGGCTGAATTTACCCCCGTCGAAATTGGGCGCGAGGCGGCCTTTTTGCATGCCTTCCACCACGAAGATATCTTCGATGAACACAGTTTTCCAAAGCGCTGCATTTTTCTGGCGCAGCGCGTCATCGGTGTTGTGGGTGGCGTAATAGAGGTGGATGTGTTCGCGCGTTTGGCTTTGGCTGACGGGTTCCAAAATGATCACAAAGCAATGATCGCGCTGGGCGCCCAAGAGTACATTGGGGTAGACCGCCACATATTCGGCCCCGGTATCCCATTGGTTGGAGAGATTTGGGAAATCGGGGAAGATGGCGCCATCATCGCCGGTGATTTGGCGATAGAGCAGCGAGCCTTGGCCGGAATATTGGCCCGGCTTTTCGATATTGTAATGGTCTTCTAGGCGGGAATAGCTGTTCAGGCCGGGGTGCACCCACGGCAAGTGGTAGCTTTCACAATAGTTTTCGACGGCAAGTTTCCAATTGGTGGCGACATCCAGTGTGAACTGGCTATCACTGCCGCCATGGACCATGGGTTGGTTGAATTCGGCCCATCGCTGCAGCAGATCGGCATGAACCTCTTCGAAGGGGGCGGCTTTGCCATCGAGATTGATGAAGACGGTGTTGAACCAGACGTGGCTGCGCACCTCGATCAGGCCCAAGGCATCGCGGTTGATCGTGTCGTGGGTGTTTTGGCCTGGCCCGCCCACATGCGGGGTGCTGACCAGCCGGCCTTCGGTAGAGTAGCACCATGAATGGTAGGGGCAGCGAATGGCGCCTTCGATTTTGCGTGGCTCTTGCACCAAGATCATACCGCGGTGGCGGCAGATGTTTTGGAACACGCGCACCGTGCCCTCGCGGTCGCGCAGCAACAGCAGCGGCACGCCCAAAAATTCCAGCGGCACAGCATCGCCGGGTTCGGGCACTTGTGCGCTGACGGCCAAGCCCGCCCAACCGCCAAAAAGCAGCGCTTGGCGCTCTTCCTCGTGCACCTGTGGGTCGGTGTAATGGGCGTTTGGCAGGCCTTGGGCCAATGCGACGGGTTGACGAACTTGGGACAGGTCGGATTGCAAGGTCATCATGGCCTCCGGGTGCTGGCTGTTTGCCCAAGGATACAAAAGCCACCCCCCGCGCAATAGGCAGGCTGCGACCTAGATCGACATGAAACGACATATGCGCGTTTTGTGGGGCGCGGGCGCGTCAGGATGGGC
>RFQY01000149.1 GCA_009924775.1 Paracoccaceae bacterium
CTCCAGGTCCCGAAGCTGGCGGCCCCGCGACACGATGAGCGGCAGCCCGCCGCTGCGCGCACCCCGGCGCCGCGTGGCGCCTCCCTCGTCTACCTGGACCATCTGCACTCCTCCAGCCTCGCGGCCCACAGAGCCTCGGCCCAAGCCCCTTTGCTCGGGTCTGGGGGCCCCATCTCGCGGTCGGGGATGGTGGTGGGCTCCATCGAGCCCCGCGCCAGCCCCCACCGCACCGCCTCACGGATGCGCCCCGGCCTGGCCTCCCGGCCATAGACCGCGACCCCCGCCGCCACCAGCGCCTCCTCGGCCACCGCCTCGTCGAGGCCGGGCCCGAGCAGGTGTCCCACCTGAAGGGCGGCATCTCGGATCGCAGCATGCCGGCCCCCCTGGGGTGCGCTGCGCACCGACTCCAGCGCCCGCCGAAGGGCGGCCTGCCGGTACCTCGTGACCCGCTCCGCCTCCCGCGGGTCGGATGGCATCGGCGCAGAGACCCGCGCCTCTCTCGGCGCGACCTCCACCACCGGCGCCCGTTGGAGCAGCTCCAGCAGCCAGCCCGGCGCCTCGGCGATCTGCGCCCGCCGCACCCAGGTGTAGTCCCCCTCGGGCCTCGTCGAGGGCGGGGCCACGACGTAGCCCCCCTCGGTGCGGACATCGATGGACGCCCGCCCGCCGCCGAGCTCGGGCGGCATGTCGAGGCCCACCGAGTTGCCCAGCCGGACCCCATCAGGCAGGTGCAGGTAGTGGTGCCGCCCACCCGTGGGCGTGCCCGCCGTGGCGGTGGCCGGCAATGCCCCGTAATGGGCCTCCAGAGCCCTCAGGGCCTCCAGGCCATCCCAGAACCGCCCGGCAGCCCTGCGCGAGCCTGTAGGCACCCTGGGAGCCCGGGAATCGAGGTCCAGCACCATGTGGTCTCCGGGGACCGCAAGGCCCACGTTGGCCCCCGGCTCCTGGCCCCACCACTCCCGGACCTGGACCTCGTCGACCGTCGCCGACCGCACCCCGTGCGGCGCCAAGCGGCCGAGCGGCACCTTCCCGCCGGGCTGGCAGGGGAAAACCCCCCAGCCCATACGGGCCCACCAAAGCGCGGCCCCGAGCAGCCGGCTCACAGCCGCGCCGCCAGCGCCAGCAGCTCCGGCTCGCTCTGGGGCATGTCCTCGCCGACGGGGAGTGCCACGTCGTCAGAGAGGTAGGCCTCGCCGGCGTGCACCAGAGTGACCCCATCGCACCACCAGGAGGTCACGAGCCCATCCATCGAGCTCAAGGGCCGCGCAGACCGCCAACCGGCGGCCACCTCTTCGAGCAGCTCACGCAGGGTCATGCCCCACCCCCGAACAGGCCCACCTGCCGACTGGCGGCGCCGCGCCAGTCCCAGCACGGCATCACCCGCCCCCGAGGGGCCAAAGTGCGCCACACGAACCAACCGTAGGCGGCGGAGTCGGTGCCTCCGCCGGTGAAGCTGGGGCGATGCGCCAGCACCCGCACCTCATCGAGGCCCGCCCCAGGCCCCGTCCAGAAGTCGAGCCGCTCAGCGGACTCCAAAAACGCCAGGCGCAGCAGCATGGCCACCCCCACCCGCGCCACGCGCAGGGCGGCCTCCACGTGCTCCTGGGCCTCGGCAAAGGGTGGATTACCCACCACCCAGTCGCACCTCTTAAAGCCCCCCTCCCGCCAGCGCAGGAAATCGACGGTCTCCACGTCGATCTCAGCCCGCGCGAGGGCCTCGGAGTCGATGTCGAGGGCCACCAGCCGGGCCCGGGAGCTGTGCGCCCGCAGCGCCCGAATGAAGGCCCCGCCCCCCGCCGAGGGCTCCAGCACCGTGAGCCCGTCGAGGCAGGGCAGCGTGCCCACGCACGCCCGCGCCAGGTCGTCGGGCGTGTAGTACCGGTCGAGGGGGCGTCTCATGGAGACACGCAGCGGGAGCCGAACAGCGAGCCCTGACTGGGCCCAGCCGACTGCACGCAGTGCGGGGACAGCCACAGCCGCTCACGGGCCTGTTGGTGCTTTCCGCCCACGTTGCCCATCCCGCCCTTCAAGAAGCCCGAACGGAACCACTCGATCTCGCGCCATCCGGCCTTGATCAAGGCTTCCCCGTGCTCGCCGTCGAAGCCGGCCAGCACCACGCGATAGCGCGGATCGTCACCGACTGAGAGGCACCATTCCCGGACCGCGTGCGCGACCTGAAAATCCTCCTGACTGTACACCTCGGCACGGTCGGCGGTGTCGGCGTAGGGAGGATCGACGAAAACGCCCACCGGCCCATGCCCCTGCCGAACAGGCAGATTGACCGCAGCTCCGGACGTGACCGCGCGCGTCCAATCTCCGTTCAGAATGCGGACATGCCGCAGGCGCGCGGAAAGAAACCGCATCCAGCGGCGCAATTCCGGCATTGTCATGGGGTGATACTCGGGCTCAGGACCCACCCCCTCCTCCCGGGCCTGTGGACGGTGCACGCCTTTGCCGTTGTTCCCGAGGTGGGGGAGCTGGCGGATGACCCCCTCCTCCCGGGCCTGTGGACGGTGCACGCCATTGCCGTCGTGCCCGAGGTGGGGGAGCTGGCGGCTGACCCCACTGCCGCCCCTCTTCTCGATGCGGCCATCGTCCCCGACCGTCCAGGTGCCGCGGCCGGAGCACCAGCCAGAGCCAATCCACGCGCTCTGTCCGTACAGCCACCAGCCGCCCATCTTCGGATCGCACCACTCCGGATCCGCCATAAGCAGCTCCAGGTTGCGCTCCGACCGCCACTTGAGCAGGGCCAGATGACGGGCCATCACGTCGGCCTCCGTCACCGGCCAGGATGCGGCCTCGGCGGTCTCCTCGGGGTAGCGCTGGATGGAGCGCCATGCATTGACCAAGAGCCCGTCAAGATCGTTGACGGTCTCGCTGTGGTAGGTCCGGTTCGCAGTGTGCGGCCGGCGCAAAAGCACGGCCAGGCCGCCCGCAAAGGGCTCGACGTAGTGCGGCACATCGCCGAGCGCAGCCCAGACGTGCTCGGCAGCGTCGGCCTTGCCGCCAAACCATGGGAACGGTGTCTTACACAGCTTTGTCAGCATGTTTTCCTTCGCACCGCCCGGTCGCGATGCAGCCAGAGTTCGGCCTGCTGCCCCTGCACCAGCACGGGCACCACGACCACCCCCAGCCCCGCCGCGCCGGGCTCGCCATGGTGGAGCTCGATGGCCCCCTCGGGCCAGTCGTAGCGGTCGAGCATGTCAAGCAGCCGCACCACCCGCGCCCCATGCTCGGGGTGGAGCCGGGCCATCTCGGCCAGCAGCCAGCGCAGCCGCTGCTCCAGCGTGGCGCTCATGACTGCACCGCCGTGAGGGCGACGGCCAGCGCGTCGGCCTCGTCCTCGCCGCAGTCGCGCATATCCCAGCGCGCCATCGCGGCGCGCACCATGCTCCACTTGCCGGAGCCCCCGTGCCCGGTCAGCCGGCGCTTGGCTTGCCCGACCCCCACCTGAGCCACTGTCCACCCATGGCGATGGGCAGCCAGCAAAACCACTGCTTCCAGCGCCCCCCACACGTGGGAGGCCGTGGTCCCCGTGTGCCGGCGCACCTCCTCATAGGCGCACACGGTGACCCGCCCATCGCGGGCCACCTCGTCGAGGTAAGCCTGAAGCAGCAGCAGCCGCTGCACTGGCCCACCTCGCAGCCCCCGGCGGGCGATGATCCTGGTGTGGCACTCCCACGCCCCGGAGTCAACCCGCGCCCCATCGGGCCCCAGCAGGGCCCACCCGCAGAATGTGCCGAGGTCGAGCCCCAGCGTGAGCGGCGGGCTCACGGGGCCTCCTCGGGTCACCGGGCACCCCCAAGCCGGACCTGCCGGTCCTCCCCCTCCGGGGTGCGTGTCTCCAGGACCTCCCCCGTGTCAGTGCGCACCACGCGCACCTCGGTGGCGTCTGCCGACAGCAGGTGCAGCACCTGCACCCCATCGCGGCGCTGGCCGGCGGCCAGCTCGATGAGCAGCTGCTGCCGCTCCGCCACCGCGGGCGCCGTCTCCGCCTTCCAGGCGGCAAGCCACTCCGCCCTGCGATTTTCTGCCTCGGCAATGCGGAGGCTGAGATCAACCACCATGCCGCCCATGGTGGTCCGCTCCTCCGGCGTGAGGTCGCGAAGAAGCTGCCGCGTCTCCTCCCGCACCACGGTGTGCGCCGGCTCCAGCGCAGGCGCCGGCAGCGCCTCGGTCTGGCCCACCTGGGGGCCGCCGAGTAGCGGCTGGGCCTCTGCCAGCGTCCACCCAGACGCGCGGGCGGACTCCATCAGCACCGCCGCGTCCTCCTGGCTCATGGGCCCCAGCCGGGTCCCAACCACACACAGCGCCTCCGCCTTGGCCTTGCTGCTCGCGAGCCCCGCCGCTTTGATAGCGGCTCCGAGCTTATCGCGGGACCGGCCCGCGGCCTTCACCTCCAACACCATGCTGACCTCCTGCCGGCCAATGCCGGCCCCATCACAGGCTACCGCCGGCCCTCTTCATCGGCCATGGGTACTACTACGCATAGGCGCCCGGAAGGGCAGCCGATAGCGGAGGGGAGGCGCCCACCAGCGGCGCCACGGAGTCATCATGGCCCTCTCTATTCGCCGCTCAGGCGGGCTCGCACCGCTTCGGGTGGTCATCCACGGCCCGCCTGGAGCCGGAAAAACAAGCCTCGCCGCCCGAATTCCGGGCGTGCTGTTCATCACGACGCCCGACGAGGACGGGCTCGGTGACCATTCTGTGCAAGTACAGGATGTGGAGAGCTGGTGGGGGCTTCTCGACGTGGTGGAGGCCCTCATCCGGGGCGAGGGCGGCCCCACCCTCCGTACGGTGGTCATCGACACCATCTCTACGATGGAGCGCCGCCTGCAGGCGGACCTCTGCCGGCAGGCAGGGGTGCAGACCATCGAGGAAGTGGGCGGCGGCTACGGCCGCGGCGCCACCATGGTGGGCGAGCAGATGACCCACCTCTGCTCCAGACTGGAGGCCATGCGGCGGGCCTGCGCCGTCAACGTCGTGCTGCTCTGCCACTCGGAAGGCAAGACTTTTCGGGACCCTGCGGGGGCCGAGTATGACCAGTGGCAGCTGAACGTCGGCAAGAAGGCCCGCGCCGCCATCGAGGCGTGGGCCGATATCATCGGATGCGCCCACGAGGTGGTGGAGACGGGCCGCCGCCAGGAAGCGCGGCGGGTCAAGAGCTCGCGGCGCGAGCTCGTGCTCGGTGGGAGCGCCGCCTTTGTGGTGAAAACCAGGCTTCAGCTGCCCCCAGCGGTCCCGCTGGGCTGGGAGCACCTCACCCGCGCCCTGGAGGCCGCTGGCCGGCCCTGGGACGGGCACCGGGCGGCCCAGCCCCCGCAGCAGGGCCAGGGGATGGGGCGGCTTGCCGCCGTGCTGCGCGCTCGGCTCGATGCCCTGCGCGCCACCGGCTACGCCGACCTGATGGAAGCCGAGCCCCGGCGGCTGGCCGTGATGGGGGCCCTGGCTCCCGTCATCGGGGCGCCTCCCGGAGCAGACGCACCGGGCCTGGTGGAGGCCCTCCCCCTGGAGCGGCTCGCGGCCCTCCTGGTGGAGGCCGGCGTGCTGGCGGCGCCTCCCGATGGAGGTGAGGAGTGACCCGCGACGGGGCAGGCCGGCCCCTCTGGCCAGGGCAGCGCGTCGTGCTCCCCGACGGCCGCCTCGGGGTGTACGCACCCCAGGAGGGCCGGGGGGTCGTGCGCATCCACCATCCCCGGGTGGGCCTCGTGCGCACCGGGGAGACGGTGGAGGCCGACCCCGCCACGCTCCGCCGCCCGCCAGCCGAGCTCTCCGACGCGAGCATCTCCGCCCGCGTGCGGGTGACCTCCACCACGGCGGGGGACCGATGGCTCCCGGCTCGCGTGGCCGGTGCGCGGGCAGCTCTGCCCCGCCGCGCCGCCACCTGGCTCCAGCACGATGATGCTGGAGACCACCTCCCCGAGGTGCGCTGCTGGCTCCTATGGCTGGGCACCGGCCCGGCACCGGCCTGGCATCAGGCCCAGGACACCGAGGTCTTCGACGTATACGGATACCTGCTCGCCGCCCGGCCGCGGGCGGAGGCCCACACAATCGCCATCTACGAGGAGGTGCCACATGGAGGGTGACCACGTGCTCCAGCGGCTGGCCCAAGCCTCCGGGCGCATCGGCGAGCTGCAGGACGAGCTCTCTGAGGCCCGCGCCGAGGCCGCGCAGTGGCGCGAGGAGGCCGCCCGCGAGGCACGGCGAGTGCGCGAGCTTGTCGGGCTGTTCCGCTTGATGGCTGAGCGCTGGGAGGGGGACCGCGAGCGCTCGCCGTGGGTGGAGGTCTGCTGCCTCGCAGCGCGGCAGGTGGCCGCCGGGGAGGAGGGATGACCCCCCGCGGCTACATCGACCCCCAGGCCCCCCGGACGCTGCTGGGGGTCTCCTCCCAGCTGGAGCGCCGATGAGGGACCCGCTCGACCGCTACTACACGCCGCCAGAGCTCGCGCTGGCCTGCGCGCGGGCGCTCGGCGTAGACCTCGGCATGGACCTCGGCGAGGTGGCGGTGATCGACCCCTACGCCGGGGGAGGCGCGCTGCTCAGCCTCGGCCGCTCCCCCCTGGAGGGGGAGATCCTGTGGGCGTGCTGGCGCGGCTGACCCTGCTGGAGGGGCTGGCCTTCCTGGAGCACAGGGCCCCCAGCGGGGTGTGGGTCGGTCAGAGGCGCCCCCGCTGGGAGGGGCCCGGCGGGGGGCAGGCCAGCCCGGACACCTGCACCGTCGCTCTCCTGGTGTGGGTGTGGCCCCGCCTGCAGCTCGCCGCCGAGGGCCGCAGCAGTTGGACCCAGGGGCCCCCGCCGCTACACACGCTCACCTGGGATCGGCGCCCCTCCAGGCGACGCCGTGGGTAGACGGGGGCCGACGGCCGGCCTCGCCTCCGCCTCCCCCCTCGCTGGACGGCCGGCCGTCCA
>RFQY01000150.1 GCA_009924775.1 Paracoccaceae bacterium
GTGCCGGGCAATTACAACCCCGGCGCCACAGATGCCTTTGCCGAAGCCTTCGTTCTGCCCCCCGTGCGGCTGGCGCGTGCGGGCGCCGTGAACCAAGACATCATCGACATTTTGCTGCGCAACACCCGCCTGCCCCAATCCGCGCAGGGCGATTTGAACGGCCAGCTGGGCGCGCTGGATCTGGGCGTGCGCCGCATGGACGAGCTGCTGGCCGAATACGGCCCCGATACCGTGCGCGCGGGGCTAGATGCCTTGGGCGAGCGGGCCGAAACCCTGATGCGCGCCGAATTGCGCGATCTGCCCGATGGCACATGGAGCGCGACAGATTACCTTGATAACGACGGCATCACCGACACGCCGCTGCCCATTTGCGTGACATTGCGTATCAAGGGCTGCGAAATGGAACTGGATTTCACCGGCACAGCGCCGCGCTGCGCGGGCCCGGTGAATATTGCCCTGCCCACGGCTGTGGCCACCGCCTATGTGGCGATCAAGCATATCTTTCCCGCCTTGCCAGCCAATGCCGGTGTGATGCGCCCCATCACGGTGACCATCCCCGAGGGTTCGCTTTTGGCGGCAGAATTTCCCGCCCCCGTGGGCGG
Source organism: Paracoccaceae bacterium (assembly GCA_009924775.1). Taxonomy (GTDB): domain Bacteria; phylum Pseudomonadota; class Alphaproteobacteria; order Rhodobacterales; family Rhodobacteraceae; genus CAJXSO01. The sequence goes on from RFQY01000150.1 coordinate 603, forward strand.
CTATACCGAAACCATCTTGCGGATGATCGATGTGATCTTCTCGGCCATGGCGCAGGCGGCACCGGGGCGCGTGGTGGCCAATGCCTATGGCACAATCAACGCGCTTTCGATTGCCGGCAAGCGCGCCAATGGCCAGCCTTGGGTGATGTTTTCCTTCTACGGCGGCGGCCATGGCGGCACGCCCGAAGGCGATGGCCTCAACCATGGCAATGCCCCGATTTCCACCGCCACTATCCCGCCCTTGGAAATTCTCGAAGCGGCCTATCCCGTGATGTTCAAACAATGGGCGCTGCGCCCTGACAGCGCGGGCGCAGGCACCCATCGCGGCGGGCTGGGGGCGGTTTATGAAATCGAAGTGCTGGAAGAAAACGGCGCCGAGGCCTTTTTGTTTGGCGAACGCGGCCGCTTTGCCCCCCAAGGCGTGGCCGGTGGCGCCGAGGCCGCCTGCAATAGCTTTGCATATATGCAAGATGACGGATGGCATCAGCCACCAATGGCATCAAAAATGCGGGGAATTCGGCTTCAACAAGGTCAATCCGTCCGCCTAGAAACCCCGGGCGGTGGTGGCTATGGCGCCCCCGCAGGGCGCAACCCGAAATTGGTGGCCCAAGATGTGGCCATGGGCTTTGTCTCGGCCGAAAACGCCACGCGGCTTTATGGCCCGGCGTGGCAGGAGGAACAGCCATGAGCAATGGCATCATGATTGGCGTCGATGTTGGCGGCACGTTCACCGATGTCTTCGTGCTGGACGAGGCCACAGGCCAGGCCCGGGTGGCCAAGGTGCCCACCACCCGCCCCGACCAATCGGGCGGCTTTTTGGATGGTATCAGCCAGCAGGTCAGCGACCTGTCGGGCGTGGCGGTGGTGGTGCATGGCACGACCGCCGGCACCAATGCCCTGTTGGAACGCAAAGGCGCCAAAATTGGCGTGATCACCACCCAAGGCCTGCGCGATGTGCTGGAAATGCGCCGCCGCGACCGGCCGCGCACATGGGGCCTGCGGGGCGATTTCAAACCGGTGGTGACGCGCGATATGCGCAGCGAAGTGCCAGAACGCACCTTGGCCGACGGGCGCATTTACCAACCCGTCGATCTAGACGCCGTGCGCGCTGCGGCGCATCAACTGCTGGAAAACGGGGCGCAGGCGGTGGCGATCTTGTTTGCCAATGCCTATGCCAACCCCGAAAACGAGCGTCTGGCCGTGCAGGCTGTGCGCGAAATCTGGCCCAATCCGCATGTCTCTGCCAGCCACGAAATCCTGCCAGAAATCCGCGAATACGAGCGGTTTTCCACGACCGCGCTGAACGCCTATCTGCAGCCCGAGGTTTCGGGCTATCTGGACCGTTTGGAAACCGCCCTGAAAGGCGGCGGTTTTGACGGCGAATTCATGATCGTTCAATCCAATGGCGGGGTGATGGCGGTGGATACCGCCTGCCGCCTGCCGGTGCGCACCGCCTTGTCGGGGCCCGCCGCCGGGGTGATTGCTGCGGCCTATATCGCGCAAACCGCGGGCTATCCCGATGTGATCACGGGCGATATGGGCGGCACCTCGTTCGATGTGTCGCTGATTGCGGGTGGCCAATCGATGCTGTCGCCGCAAACCTCGATCGATTTTGGCATGGTGGTGCGCACCCCAATGATCGAGATTACCACCATCGGCGCCGGGGGCGGCTCGATCGCGTGGGTGGATAAGGGCGGTTTGCTGAATATCGGGCCCGAAAGCGCGGGTTCCAACCCCGGGCCTGTGGCCTATGGCCTTGGCAATACCCGCCCCACCGTAACCGATGCCAATGTGGTGCTGGGCCGGATCGACCCGGACAACCCCATTGGCGGCAAGCTGACGCGGCTAGATGTCGAGGCTGCCCGCCGCGCCATCGACACCCATGTCGGCCAGCCCTTGGGGCTGGAAACCATTGCCGCCGCCGAGGCTATTTTGCGCGTGGCCAATGCCCGCATGGCCGGTGCCATCCGTCTGGTCAGCATCGAGCGCGGCTTTGATCCGAAACGGTTTGCTTTCATGCCCTTTGGTGGCGGGGGCGCGCTGCACACGGCGGCCTTGATCAATGATGTAGGTTTGGGGCGTGCCATCGTGCCGCGCTACCCCGGCGTGACCTCGGCCATGGGCTGTGTGATCGCTGATATGCGTCAGGATTTCGTTCAAACCATCAACGCGCTTGCAGATGGTTTAGACGAAAGTGCGCTGGCGGCCTTTTTGCAGGACCATGTGTCGAGGGGTCACACCCTGCTAAAGGCCGCCCGCACAAGTTTCGAGCGCACGGATGTCGTGGTGGAACTGGATATGGCCTATCTGGGCCAAACCCATACCGTGGCGGTGCCCTTGGCCGTTGCCATCGAAAATGGCACGGTTGTGCCCCCGACCCGCGCGCAGATAGGCGCGGCCTTTGATCAGGCTTACATGGCCACTTACGGCCGACTTTTGCCCAATGGCACGCGGCGGGTGATGAACCTGCGCACCTCTGTGATCGGGCGGCGGCCAAAGTTTGAGTTGGCCACCTTGGCCCCACAGGGCGGCACCATTGCCGCGGCCCACAAGGGCCAACGCCAAGTGCATTTCGGCGATCGCTGGCATGACACGGCCATTTACCAGCGGCTGGCCTTGCCTGTCGGGGCTGAAATTCACGGGCCCGCCATTTTGGAACAGCCCGATACCACGGTATTGGTCGATCCGGGGCTGGTGGCGCGGGTCGATGCCTTTGGCAATACCATCATCGAACGGACAGGGGGCTAAGTATGGCACAGATCACCCAGCTGGATCCGCAGCGCACCGCCCTGCTGACCATCGATTTGCAAAACGACTTTTTGCACCCCGAAGGCGCCTATGGCCGTGCAGGCCAAGGCGCGGCCTCAATCACGGCCCTGCCCGAACGCATTGCCCCGCTACGCGATGCCCTGCGCGCCCAAGGCGGCACCTATGTCAGCGCGCAATTCACCCTTGTGCCGGGCCCGGGTGGCACACCGCTAATCGCGCCGCATTTGAAGCAGTTGCGCCCGTTCTTGGGCCCGGGCGATTTCGCCCCCGGCGGCTTTGGGCACGCCTTGGTAGATGCGTTGCAGCCTGCCGATTACACGGTGGAAAAAGTGGCCTATTCCGCGTTTTACCAGACGCGTTTGGAATATATCTTGCGCGCCATCGGGGTTGATATGCTGCTGATCGGTGGCATTGTCACCAATGGTGGCGTCGCCTCGACGTTGCGCGATGCACATCTGCGCAACATCGACACCGTGCTGTTAACCGACGGCTGCGCCGCCTTCCGGCCCGAAGTGCATGACGCCACCCTGTTATCGCTGTCCTCGCTGGGCGCACAAATGACCTGTGCCGAAGCCACGGCCCTGCTGGAGGCCCACGCATGAGCCTGAAAACCCGTATCTTGCAGCCCCAGATTTTGATTGCGCCGGGCGTCTATGACGGGCTAACGGCCGTTTTGGCCCAGCAAGCCGGTTTCGAGGCGCTGTATCTTAGCGGGGCGGCGGTGGCCTATACCCGCCTTGGGCGCCCCGATATCGGGCTGACCTCGGTTTCGGAAATGGCCGATACAATGGCGCTTATCCGCGATCGGGTGGATCTGCCCGTGATCATTGATGCCGACACCGGTTTTGGCAATGCGCTGAACGCCCAACGCACCATGCGCCTATACGAGCGCGCGGGCGCCAATGCGCTGCAAGTCGAAGATCAAACCTACCCCAAGCGCTGCGGCCATTTGGCAGATAAATCTTTGATATCACAGTCGGAAATGGTTGGGAAAATTGCCGCTATGGCCGATGCACGGGCCAAGGATGACACCTTGATCATTGCCCGCACCGATGCCATCGCGGTCGAGGGGTTCGAGGCCGCCATCGCCCGCGCCGAGGCCTATGTGGCCGCAGGTGCCGATATTTTATTCGTCGAGGCCCCCCGCACCGGCGACGAATTGCAGCGCGTGGCCGATACGTTCAAGGGCCGGGTGCCAATGCTGGCCAATATGGTCGAAGGCGGGGCAACGCCCATCACCTCGGCCGAGGATCTGCAAGCGCTGGGCTTTGACATCGTCATCTTCCCGGGCGGCATTGTGCGCGCCTTGGCCCATGCCGCGCGCGATTATTTCACCTCGTTACAGGCCCATGGCAGCAACACGCCCTTTGCCCACCGCATGTTCGATTTTGATGGGCTCAACGATGTGATTGGCACAACCGAGATGCTGAGCGCAGGCCAGCGCTATGATGGCAGCGAGGGCGTATGAGCTTAGCCCCCTCGCCCGCCAAGTTTGATCTGGAAACCGAAACCCTGATCATTGGTGCCGGGGCCGCGGGGCTGACCGCCGCGCTGGCCGCACGCGAGGCGGGCCAAGAGGTTTTGGTGCTGGAAGCCGATGCTGTGCCCGCCGGGTCCACCTCGTTATCGGCGGGGTTGATCCCGGCGGCTGGCACGCGGTTTCAGCGCGCGGCAGGCATCACCGACAGCGCCGAGGCATTTGCCGCCGACATTCAGGCCAAAGCCAAGGGCGAAAACGACCCGGCCTTGGTGCAGGCCATGGCCCAAACCGCAGCCCAAGTGGTGGAATGGCTGGCCGATCGGCATGGCTTGCCCTTCTCGGTGGTCGAAAATTTCGACTATCCCGGCCACAGCCAGCGCCGCATGCATGGCCTGCCCACACGCGCCGGGCGGGAATTGGTCGACAGTTTGCGCGCCGCCGCCGAGGCTGCGGGCGTGGATATCATCTGCAATCGCCGCGCCGATCGTCTTTATCGCGCCGATGACCGCATTACCGGGGTGCGCGTGCGCAGCCCCGAGGGCGCCGAAACCGTGGGCTGCCAGCGCTTGATCTTGGCGTGCAACGGCTATGGCGGAAACCGCGACATGGTGGCCCAACACATGCCAGACATCAGCCGCGCCCTGTGGTTTGGCCATGATGGCAATCGCGGCGAGGCCGTGATCTGGGCCAATGCGCTGGGCTGTGAAACCCGCCATTTGGGCGCCTATCAGGGCCATGGCAACGTGGCCCACCCCCATGGCGTGTTGATCACTTGGGCGGTGATCATGGAGGGGGGGATCCAGCTGAACCTGCAGGGGCTGCGGTTTTGGAACGAAAGCCAAGGCTATTCCGAAGCCGCCCGCGCCGTGCTGGCGCAGCCCCAAGGCGTGGCATGGACCATTTTTGACACCCGCATTGCCGCCATTGCCCGCCAATTTGAAGATTTCAAACAAGCCGAGGCACAAGGCGCCATTCGCGTGGCCGGCGACGCCCACAGCTTGGCCTTGGCCACTGGCCTGCCCGAAACGGCCTTGGCAGAAACGCTGGCCCAAACCGCCCAAGCCGCGGCCACGGGCCAACCCGACATGTTTGGCCGCCGCTTTCCCCCCCAGCCCTTGGTCGCGCCCTATGTGGCGGTCAAGGTCACGGGGGCCTTGTTTCATACCCAAGGCGGCATCGTCGTAGACCCGGCCACCGCACAGGCGCGTTTGGCCAGCGGCGGTGTGCTGGCCAATCTTTACGCGGTGGGCGGGGCGGCCTGTGGCGTATCTGGCAGCGGCGATAGCGGGTATTTATCGGGCAATGGCCTGCTGGCCGCGCTCAGCCTTGGGTGGCTGGCCGGGCGCCACCGCCCGGCCTAGGTGCAGGGTGCCTAGCGGGCTTGCGCCGCTTCTTTCAGCACAGCCGATACAGGCGCCAGGGCAACCCGCTCGGCCCGGTCGGCCAAGCCCCACAAAATCAGCGCTGAAATAGTTTCGGGCCGGGTCCGGCCAACCATGATGATACCGCCCCCATCTTGGCCCGCCTTAAAGGCGGCTTGGTCTAGAAACCGGCGCACGGCATTGGCATCTTGGCCTTTGGCATCGAAATCGCGAAACAGCGTGGCCGCGGCCAAGCCCGCCTTGGTGGCCGATTTGCGCGCCGTATCCAGCCCGCGTGGCGCCAAAATCAACCCATGCCCAGTTTCGCCCAAAATCGCGGCCACCTGATCGGATATTTCGCGGCTGCCTTGCAGGCCGGCCTTGTCGCCCTCAAGCACCGCCACGGTTTCAGGCAAGGCGGCAAGCGCCGCGCCCAAACTGGCCTCGACATCGCCAGCCGTTGCCGTTTCGGGTATATCGGCCAAGGCCAGCACCTCGAACCCTGCCGCACGGTAGCGCGCCATCGCCTCGGCGGCGCCGGGGCGCGCAGGATCTAGCGCAAAGCTGACCTGATAGGGGAAATTGGCCAGCGCATCTACAGCGCCGGTAAAATCACCGCGATCGATCAACACGATCGACATCAGCGGCTTTGCTTCGGGGTTTTCGAAATTGCTGGCGTAAAGATCAA
>RFQY01000016.1 GCA_009924775.1 Paracoccaceae bacterium
AGCACGTCAAAGGGCACGCCGGGCTGGTCTTTGGCGCCGCGAATGACAAGGCTGGTTTTCACGCTGGCCACGTTGTCGGCGGCGGTCAGCTGTTCGGTCAGAAAGCTTTGGAATGTCGACAAATCGGGCGCCACGCATTTCAAAATGAAATCGACCTCGCCGTTCAGCATGTGGCATTCACGCACCAAGGGCCAATCGCGGCAGCGCTGTTCAAATTTCGACAGGTCGGCCTCGGCTTGGCTTTGCAGGCCCACCATGGCAAAAACTTGCACTTCAAAACCCAGTTCGCGGGCATCTACTTTGGCATGATAGCCTTTGATATAGCCGGCCTCTTCCAGCGTGCGCACGCGGCGCAGGCAGGGGGGCGCGCTGATTCCTACGCGCTTTGCCAGTTCGACATTGGTCATGCGGCCATCGGCCTGCAATTCTGCCAGAATCATACGGTCGATCGGGTCCAGACGTGTGCCTGCCATTTCAATCCTCCATCGGTGGCCGTTTCTTACAGCAACTGCGCCGTTGTGCGCAATATTGTTTCGCGCTTGGGCAAGATTCTTTCGGTGACTTGCAGAAAATTTATCATCCCCACAGCGCCTGCTATCTGTGCGGCCCAGATGATGGGGGCTTTCGCCGCAGCACAGGGCGGCATATACGGGCACCAAGAAGCGGAACGTATCGGGAAAGGACATGCCATGGCAGACAATCGCCACACCAAGGTTTTGATCATCGGTTCGGGCCCGGCGGGCTATACCGCGGGGGTATATGCCAGCCGCGCCATGCTGGCGCCCATCTTGGTGCAAGGGATGGAGCCGGGTGGCCAGCTGACCACCACAACCGAGGTTGAAAACTGGCCCGGTGAAAAAGAAATTCAGGGCCCCGATTTGATGGTGCAGATGCAAGACCACGCCGCCGCCATGGGCTGCGAGATTGTGGGCGATCTGATCACATCGCTGGATTTGTCGCAGCGCCCCTTCACCGCAAAAGGCGACAGTGGCACCACCTATACCGCCGATGCCGTTATTTTGGCCACCGGCGCGCGCGCCAAATGGCTGGGGCTGGACAGCGAAGAGGCGTTCAAGGGGTTTGGCGTATCGGCTTGTGCCACCTGCGATGGGTTTTTCTACCGCGGGCACGAGATTGTTGTGATCGGCGGCGGCAACACCGCCGTGGAAGAGGCGCTGTTTTTGACCAATTTCGCCTCGAAGGTCACATTGGTGCATCGCCGGGATACGCTGCGCGCCGAAAAGATCTTGCAAGAGCGTTTGTTCAAACACCCAAAGATCGAAACATTGTGGCACCATGAACTGGCCGAGGTTATCGGCACCGACGCCCCAAAGGGCGTAACAGGCGTGCGGCTGCGCAACGTTCAAACCGGCGATATCAGCGAATTGGCCTGCACCGGCGTGTTCGTGGCCATCGGCCATGCGCCGGCCAGCGAATTGGTGAAAGACCAGCTGGAATTGCACAATGGCGGTTACGTCAAGGTCGAGCCGGGCAGCACGCGCACCACTGTGCCGGGCGTGTTTGCGGCGGGTGATTTGACAGATCATGTGTATCGTCAGGCCGTAACCAGCGCCGGCATGGGCTGCATGGCTGCCCTTGATGCCGAACGCTTCTTGGCCGAGCAGGAGTAACCCCGCGTGTCCCACGATTTTGCAGCCCAGCGGGCCGAAACCTTTGATGCCTTTGCCGAAATGATCGGCGATGGTGGCCTGCCCGATGTGGCGGATCTGGATTTCTTCTTCGTGGCCGCCACCCAGCCCGCCGATTGGGCCGGTCTGGCCGCGGCGCTAGAGCAGGCAGATTTCATGTGCGATTGGGTTGATGATGTGGACGAGGGCGAACAGCCCTATCTTGTGGCCACATTGGCCGACCAGCCGGTTTCTGCGCAAAGCATCTGGGTGGCAGAAGAAACCGCCACCCGTGTTGCGCTGCAGCATGGCTTTACGCCCGATGGCTGGGCCCTAGAGGGCTAAGCCCCACCGCCTGCCTTGGCTTTAGCTTTCGCCATGCGGTGTGCGTTGGCCCACGGGCGCGCCGGCAGCTTTCCAGCCGGAAAACCCATCTGTGATGTGGCTGACATTGGGCAGGCCCATGTCTTGGGCTGTGCGCGCCGACAGCGCCGAACGCCAGCCAGAGGCGCAATAAAACACAATACGCTTGCCCGATTGGAACTGTGGTTTGGCATAGGGGCTTTCTGGATCGATCCAGAATTCCAGCATCCCACGCGGGCAATGAAAGGCGCCGGGGATCATGCCGTCGCGCTCTAATTCGCGCGGATCGCGCAGATCGACGAAAAGCACATCTTCTTGACCGTGCAGCGCCATCATTTCGGTGGCAGGCGCATGTGCAACCTGTGCATTGGCTTCGGCCACCATGTCTTTGATACGTTTCATAGCGTTTCCCTGTCTTGCCCTATTGGGGGGCTGCCCCCCCAATATGTAAATTCTGCGCGTTTGTGGCTTAGTCGCGCAGCAATTCGTTGATGCCGGTTTTCGACCGCGTCTGCGCATCGACCCGTTTCACGATGACTGCGCAATACAGGTTAACGCCGTTTTTCGACGGCATCGAGCCCGAAACAACCACCGAATAGGGCGGCACTTCGCCATACATCACTTCGCCGGTTTCGCGATCGACGATCTTGGTGGATTTGCCGATATAAACGCCCATCCCCAGCACGCTGCCCTCGCGCACGATGCAGCCCTCGACCACCTCGGAGCGGGCCCCGATAAAGCAGTTATCCTCGATAATGGTGGGGCCTGCCTGCATGGGTTCCAGCACGCCCCCAATACCCACACCGCCAGACAGGTGCACGTTCTTGCCAATCTGCGCACAAGAGCCAACGGTGGCCCATGTGTCGACCATCGTGCCCTCGTCTACATAGGCGCCCAAGTTGACAAACGAGGGCATCAACACCACGCCCTTGGCGATAAAGGCTGATTTGCGCACCACCGCATTGGGCACGGCACGAAAGCCTGCGGCGCTAAATTCTGCCGCGCCCCAGCCTTTGAATTTGCTGTCAACCTTATCCCACCAGCTGTGGCCTTGGGGTCCACCGGCCTGCAATTCCATATCTTTCAGGCGAAACCCCAGCAGCACGGCTTTCTTGGCCCATTGGTTGACGTGCCACTCCCCGCTGTCGCGGCGTTCGGCCACGCGCAGGGTGCCGCTGTCTAGGGCGGCCAAAGTGGCTTCGATCGCGTCGCGGGTTTCACCCGTGGTGGCGGGGGTGATGGTATCGCGCGCATCCCATGCGGCTTCGATCGTGGCTTCCAGCTGTGCGTTGGACATGGATGTCTCCCTGATGTGCGAAAATGTGGTTTAATGCGCTATAGCAGGCTGTGGCGCAGGTGCAATCTGTGGTGGTGGGTTAGGCGCCCAGCAGGCTGGCCAGCCGCCGCATGGCAAGCAAATAGCCCTCGGTGCCGCAGCCGGCAATAACGCCATCGGCACGCCCCGACACGAAAGAGTGGTGGCGAAACGCTTCGCGCTTGTGGATGTTAGAGATATGCACCTCGATCACCGGGCCCTGAAACATTGTCAGCGCATCCAGTATCGCCACCGATGTATGGGTATAGGCCGCAGGGTTGATCACAATGCCATCGGCCATGCCACGGGCCTCTTGCACCCAGTCTACCAGCTGGCCTTCGTGGTTGGATTGGCGAAAATCAATCCCGACACCCAGTTCCGTGGCCAAGCCAAGGCAGCGCGCTTTGACGTCATCAAGGGTTTCGTGGCCGTAAACATCGGGTTCGCGTGTGCCCAGCAAGTTCAGGTTTGGGCCGTTCAGGATAAGCAGTGTTTTGGTCATGGCGCCCACTTTGCAAATTTGGCCGCAGTATCGGCATTTGCGCGGCCCCTGTCGAGGGGCGGCTTAAAGGCGGGCGGAAATGGCGGCTTGGGTTTGGTGCCAAATATCGGGCAGGCCGCGCAATTCGGCCTGTAACTGCGCCAGCGCGCCGGTTTTTCCCAGCTGTTCCAGTTGCGCCAATTTGGCATGCAGCGCCAAGGCCCCCATGGCCCCGGCCGAGCCTGCCATTTTATGCAGCCGGCCAATCAGATCGGGCACATCCAAGGTGTCTTGGGGCGCCTGTGACACCGTGCTGACATGGGCGATTGTGGCGTTCGCCTCTTCTGCAAAACGGCCCAGTAGCTTGCCTGCAATCTCGGGGCCCAGATCATCGAGAAGCGCCTGAAACTGTGCCTCGTCCAACAGGTTTTGGCCGCTGGCCTGCGCGCCTTTTTGGGGCGGCTGTGGCGGCGCCTTGGGCTGTGGTTTCTGGCCCGTCTCTGGGGCATTCGCGCAACATTTGGCCAGCTTTTGCATCAGTTCGCCCCGCGAAATGGGCTTGCCGATCACTTCGTTCATGCCCGCAGCGATAAAGGCTTTGATCTCTTCGGCCAAGGCATGGGCGGTCACGGCCACGATGGGGGTGGCGCGCGACAGGCCATCGCCGCTGCGAATGGCGCGGGTGGCGGCCAGCCCATCCATCACCGGCATGCTGATATCCATCATGATCACGTCGAAACGGTGAGAGTGGGCCTGCTGCACCCCTTGTTGGCCATCTTGGGCCTCGGTCACGCTGTGCCCCTCAGAGCGCAAGATGTCGCGCAGCACCACGCGGTTGATCTGGTTGTCCTCGACGATAAGCACATCCAATGGCGGCAGGTTTTCCACCATTTGCGTGGCAGCCTGTTCTTCTACCGGAATGGCGCTGCGCACCAAGGGCAGGCGCACTCAGAACACGCTGCCCACGTCTACCGTGCTTTCAACGCCAATCTCGCCACCCATCGCACGGGTCAAGCGGCGCGAAATGCCAAGGCCCAGCCCAGTGCCTTGCGTGGCGCGGCCATAGGTGCCATCGACGGTTTCGAAATCGCCAAATATTTGTTCTAGATATTGCTCTTGTATGCCAATGCCGGTGTCGATGACGCGAAATTCGATCTCTTCGCTATTGGCCTTGCCAAAGGTTTCGATTTCCAGCGTGACGGCGCCATTTTTGGTGAATTTCAGTGCATTGCTAAGCAAATTCAGCAAAATCTGGCGCAGGCGCACCGGGTCGCAGACGATATAGGGCACCGGTTGCGACACCCAGTGCACATTCAGGGTGTTGGCATTTGCCTGCGCTTGCGGGGCTTGGCCTTGGATGATTTCCTCTAGCATGTCGTGCAGGGAAAACGGCGTGTTGGTGATGGCCACCTTGCCCGCCTCAAGCTTGGAGATTTCAAGCACATCATTGACATGATGCATCAGCAATTTGCCCGATGCCTGCATGTTGCTGATATAGGCGTGCTGCTGGTCAGACAGTGGGGTGTCTTGCAGCAGGCCCAGCGTGCCCAAAAGCCCGTTCAGCGGCGTGCGCATTTCGTGGCTCATCACGGCCAAGAATTCGGCTTTGGCGCGCTCGCCTGCCAGGGCTTTGTCGCGCGCCTCGACCAGCGTTAGTTCTGTTGCGCGGCGTTCGGTGATGTCGCGGATGAAGGTTACGAAAATCGGCTCGTCAGAGCCGCCGATTTGATCGATCGAAAACTCGATGGGGAAAATCGCGCGGCTTTTGCGCATGGCAGTCATGCTGATTCGACCCGCGCCGATAATGTCGGATTGGCCGTTCAGCATGTAATCGCGGATCGTGCTGAGAAATTTCTCGCGGTGCAGGGCAGGCACCAACAGATCTGTCATTTTGCCGCCGATCGCCTCGGCGCGTTGGAATTCGAACATCTGTTCAGCGGCGCTGTTGATGGCCAAAATGCGGCCTGTGGCACTAAAAACCACCACGGCATCCAACGAGGTTTCCAATATCGTGGTCAGGCGATTGGCGGTTTCGCGCATTTGGCGGGCGCGCTGTTGGGCCTGTAGCGACAGCAGCAACAGCGAAATGGTCAGGGCCGACAGCACCAGCACCATGCCAATCGACAGGGCCCCCATGCGCTACAACGTGCGGCTTAGGTTGGCATCGGCGCGCGCCCCGCTGGCCAGCCGCCATGCTTTTGCCGCATCGCGCAGGGCGGTGGCGTTGGCCTTTTGCGCCTGAATTTGCGCCATCAACCCCGGTGTGGCCTGCCGGGTAAAGGCGGCCGCCATTTCATCATGCGCGGCCTTTAATGCCATGGCAGGGCGCTGCAGCGTGGGCTGTTGCAGCGCTTGGGCGTAATCGGGGGCGTTGTGCAAGTTGGTTAAAAAGGCGCTGTAGGTGTCAAAAGCCTCTTGCAGCTTGGTCGGGTTGGGCCCTTGGCCCAGCTGCGCGCGCAGCGTTTGCACCTCTAGTTCAAGCAGGGCACTTTGCACCTTCGCGGCTAAAAGATGCACATCTTGCTGGCGGGTCTGGCGCAATGTTTCGACTTTGCGGTCGATATATAGCGATAGGGTCGTTGCCGCAGCCAGAACAACCACCACGATCAGCAATATGACAAAGGGGCGCCGTTTGCTGATGGTATCAGGGAGATCTGCGGAAAGATGAGACATTGGCACAGGCGGGATACAGTTCACATATTGTTAACGGTTCAGCGGCGGATTGCAGGCGGCAGCTCTGTTCTATATCCCGGATGGAACTGTGCCAGCCACGCCCGCGGACGTGGCTGTCACCCCTTAGCGGGCACTTTCGAGCTTAGGATATTTCTAAAGTATTTTGCATTGTATAAAACGTATATATGACTATTCAAAAGGGTAGTTGATTTTGGGGGCTTGCCTAATTTTTTCCAAAAAAGGCTATGATATGATGGGATTTTGCACTTACATTCATCGGAAGTGTTGGGCTACTTAACCTATGATGGCGAATTCACAGCCAACAGTATCAGAATTGTACTTTTGTATGGGTGTGCCTGTCTTGGTGCGCTGCCTTTAAGGCGAGAACGAACATGAAAATATTAATTGCCGACGATCACGACCTGTTGCGCGACACGCTGGTGATGTTTTTGGAAACCCAGGGTGATATCCAGACCACCTGCGCAAAAGACCTGCCCGAGGCTGTCAGTGCGCTGCAAAACGATGCCAGCTATGACTTGGTGCTGCTGGATTTCAACATGCCGGGCATGAACGGGCTGGACGGGTTGGAACATATGTTGCGCACCTATCCGGGTGTGAAAGTGGCGTTGATGTCTGGTGTCGCCACGCGCGCCATTGCCGAAAAAGCCTTGGCGCAGGGGGCTTGTGGGTTTTTGCCTAAAACCCTGACCGCCAAATCCCTGGTCAATGCCGTGAAATTCATGGCCATGGGCGAGCAATATGCCCCCCTTGAATTCATGACCGCAGAAGAAGAAGTGCCCGCAAACGAATTGGCAGAAAAGCTGTCAAAGCGCGAATTGCAGGTGCTGCAGGGCCTGACCGAGGGCAAATCGAACAAAGAAATCGCCCGCGATCTGGATGTGCAGGAACCAACGGTAAAGCTGCATATGAAAACGCTTTACCGCAAGATCGGCGCCTCGAACCGCACCCAAGCCGCGCTGTTGGCGCGTGATGCGGGCCTGTTTTAGGCCGCTTTTTCGCGATCAGGCCGCATTGGTGCCCATTGACGTGGCCAATGGGGGTGCTACCACTGCGGCATGGTCGAAATCTTCCTGAAAACACTGCCGTTTTTTGCGCTGATTGGCTTGGGCTATGGGGCAGGGGTGACCCGCTTTTTTACGCCCGAGGCCACGGCATGGCTGACCAAGTTCGTATTTTACTTTGCGCTTTCGGCCATGCTGTTTCGCTTTTCCGCGAACCTGTCGTTTGGCGATATCTTCGACACCCAATTCATGATGGCCTATTTATGGGCCACGGCCTTTGTCTATGGCATCGCAACGGCTGTGGCCTTTATTCGCGGGCTTAGCGTGGAAGAGGCCGCGATCGAGGCGCAATGCGCGGTGATTGGCAATGTTGGGTTCTTGGGTATTCCCATGCTGGTCATGCTGCTGGGCGAGGGCGCGATCGTGCCTGTGATGCAGGTTTTGGCGGTGGATCTGATCGTTTTTGGATCGCTGATCGTTATTTTGATCACGGGTGGGCGTGATGGCCGTGTGCAATGGGCCATTTTGAAAACTGTGGGCCTTGGTTTGCTAAAAAACCCCATGATCGTCAGCATTTGTGTGGGGCTGGCATGGTCGGCTGCACAACTGCCCATTCCAACGCCCTTGAATGATTTTATGGCAATCTTGGGCGCTGCTGCCACGCCCGGTGCGCTGTTTGCCATTGGCGCCTCTTTGGCCAGCAAATCGGCCGAGCGCGTCAGCGTGGCCTTATGGCTGAGCACCGCCAAGCTGGTGCTGCACCCCGCCGCTGTGGCCTTGTCTGCCTTGGTTTTGTTTCCGGTGGCGCCCTATGCGGCGGGTGTGATGATTGCTGCCGCCGCGCTGCCGGTGGCGGGAAATGTCTATATTCTGGCCCAGCACTACGGTGTCGCGCCGCAGCGCGTTTCGGCCTCGATCTTGATCTCGACGGCGTTTTCGATTGTCACGGTTTCCGCCGTGATCGCCTGGGTCAACGCCATGTGAACCTTGCCCCGCAGGGCTGGCTGGGCTAGCAATGGGCAAGTTCAAAGACCGGGGGTGCTGCATGGAAACGATATCGGAAAACGCGTGTTTCGGGGGGCTGCAGGGCGTATATCGCCACGCATCAAAGGCCACCGGCACCGATATGACCTTTGGCTTGTTTCTGCCCGTCGAGGCCCAAGATGGCCCCGTGCCGGTGCTGTGGTATCTGTCGGGCCTGACCTGCACCCATGAAAACGCCATGGTCAAGGCCGGTGCGCAGGCATGGGCGGCCGAGCAGGGCATTGCAGTGTTGTTCCCAGACACCTCGCCGCGCGGCGCCGATGTGCCAGATGACGATGCCTATGATTTGGGCCAAGGTGCCGGGTTTTACGTAAACGCCACCCAAGCCCCTTGGGCGCAGCATTTCAAAATGTGGGACTACATCGCCGAAGATCTGCCCGTGCTGGTGTTTGACCGGTTTGCATTAGACCCGCAGCGCCAGTCGATTACCGGCCATTCCATGGGCGGCCATGGGGCGCTGACATTGGCCATGGGCCTGCCGGGGCGGTTCCGCTCGGTTTCGGCTTTTGCGCCGATCTGCCACCCCAGCAATGGCGATTGGGGCCGCAAACAGCTGGGCGCCTATCTGGGCCCCGACAGCGCCGAATGGGCCAAGCACGATGCCACGCTGATGATGCGCAACGTGGGGCTGGATATTCCCTTGCTGGTTGACACCGGTGCCAGCGATCAATTCATCGATCTGTTGCAGCCCGAGGCACTGGCCCAAGCCGTGATGGCGCGCCGCCTGCCCGCCACTTTGCGACTGCAAAAGGGCTATGATCACAGCTACTTTTTCGTATCGACCTTTATGGAAGATCACATCAGCTTCCACGCCGAGGCGCTGTATTCGTGACCCTTTACGTCGATGCCGATGCCTGCCCCGTGAAAGCCGAGGCCGAACGTGTGGCGCAGCGGCACGGTGTGGCGATGAAACTGGTCAGCAATGGCGGCTTGCGCCCCTCGGCCAGCCCCTTGGTCGAGGTGGTGATCGTGCCCGAAGGCCCCGATGTGGCCGATATGTGGATCGCCGAGCGCGCAGGCCCGGGCGATGTGGTGATCACGGCCGATATTCCGCTGGCGGCGCGCTGCGTGGAAAATGGGGCAAGGGTGCTAAAACACGATGGCCAAGCCCTGAGCGCAGCCAATATCGGTAACATTTTAGCCACGCGCGATTTGATGGCCGACCTGCGCGCCGCAAACCCCTTTATGCAAGGCGGTGGGCGCGCCTTTTCCAAGGCCGATCGCAGCCGCTTTCTAGAGGCGTTAGAGCGCGAAATGCGCATGGCAAAGGGGGCGAAATGAGCCCAATTCAGGGGGTTGTGTTTGATATTGGCAATGTGTTGATCCGCTGGGATCCGCAGGGGTTTTATGATGCCCGCATCGGCCCTGCCGCGCGCCAAGCCTTGTTTGCCGATGTGCCGCTAGAGGCGGCCAATCTGGCCATCGATCACGGCGCCCCGTTTTATGCCACAATCGCAGACTTGGCCGCAGAACACCCCGCACATGCCGACCAAATCATGGTATGGCACGATGAATGGCTGGCCATGGCCAGCCCCGCAATCGACGCCAGCGTGCAGCTGATGCAGCGGCTGCAGGCGCAGGGTATGCCCTGCTGGGCCTTGTCGAATTTTGGCGAAGAGACGTTTGATATCGCGCAAGAGGCCTATCCGTTCTTGGCCGATTTCGATGGCCGGGTCATTTCGGGGCATCTGGGTGTGGCCAAACCCGACCCCGAAATTTACGAGGCGCTGGAAGAGGCATCTGGCCTGCGTGGGCCTGCGTTGTTTTTCACCGATGACCGGCCAGAAAACATTGCGGCAGCAGCGGCGCGCGGCTGGCACACCCATCTATTTCACTCCCCCCAAGGGCTGGCCGATGCGTTGCACGGCCTTGGCCTGTGCGTGCAAGGATAACCACCATGAGCGGCATTTCTGTTCCTTTCATCCCATTTGATCAGGGCCAAGCGTTGTTGGATTGGCTGGAATTGACCGATGCGCTGGATGCCGGGCACCGCCTGCCCAAGGCCAAGGTGGATGACATCTTTCTTTATCGCGATGCCGATACGCTGCTTAACCGTGCAGCATGGATCGATGGCATGGGGCTGGCGGTGAAATCGGCCAGCGTGTTTCCGGGCAATCCGGCGCAGGGGGTGGCGATGGTCAATGGCGCGGTCACGCTGTTTTCAGATCGTGATGGCACGCTCGAGGCGCTGGTAGATTTTCATCTAGTGACAAAATGGAAAACGGCGGGCGACTCGCTGTGCGCGGCGCGTAAATTGGCGCGCCCCGATAGCCGCAATATTTTGATTGTGGGCGCTGGAACCGTAGGCCATTCGCTGCGCGAAGCCTATGGCGCGGCCTTTCCCGATGCGCAATTTACCATCTGGAACCGCACCGCGGCTGCGGCCCATGCGATGGCGGCGAAATTCCCCGGCATGCAGGTGGCACAAGATCTGGAAACAGCCGTGCGCGCTGCCGATATCGTCACCAGCGCCACCATGAGCACCGAGCCGCTTTTGCGCGGTGCGTGGTTTCAGCCCGGCCAGCATATCGATTTGATCGGCGCCTACCGCCCCGATATGCGCGAGGCAGACGACGAGGCGCTGCTGCGCGCGCGTGTCTTTGTTGATAGCTACGACACCACCGTGGGCCATATCGGCGAGGTCAAAACACCAATCGAAAGCGGCGTTATCGAGCGCAGCCATGTGCTGGCCGATTATTACCAGCCACAGGCATTTCAGCGCCACAGCGCAGATGAAATTACCCTGTTCAAAAATGGTGGCGGGGCGCATCTGGATTTGATGACAAGCCGCTATATCCTGCGGGCATGGCAGGCCGCTGGCAACTAAGCCATGGCGTTAGGCGGGCGCCATGATTTGGCGCTCGCGTACGGGTAGATGCACCAGCGCAGAAAAGGCGCCAACCCCCACACCGACCCACCAGACAAAGGTGTAATCGCCATAGGTGTCATACATGCGCCCCCCCAGCCATACGCCCAAAAAACTGCCCATTTGGTGCGACAAAAACACAATGCCATACAGCGTGCCCATGTAGCGCAGCCCATAGATGTGCGCGATCAGACCGCTGGTCAGGGGCACGGTGGCCAGCCACAGCGCCCCCATCGTCACCGAGAAAATCAGCACGGTGGCAGGCGTAATGGGAAATAGAATAAAGGCCGCCGCCACAATGGTGCGGGCCGTGTAGATGCCAGCCAGCAAGTATTTCTTGGAATAGCGCTTGCCCAGCCAGCCTGCGGTTAGCGTGCCGGCAATATTGGCCACCCCGATCAACGAAATTGCAACGGCCCCCAAGGCCGATGTGGTGCTGATGCCAAGGCTATCCAGCATCCCCCCGGGCACGATGGGGCCACACATTTCAGTGACAAAGGCCGGGAAATGCGCGGTCAGAAAGGCCAGCTGGTAGCCACAGCTGAAAAACCCAAGAAAGATCAATGTATAAGACGGGTCGCGGAAGGCGCGGCGCAAAATTGTGCCCATGCTTTCTTCCAGCTGCGCCTTGCTGGCGGGGGGCGATTTCATCAGCGGCAAGAACGACAGCGAAGCCAAAATCGCCGCGGCAAAGATCAAAAATACCGTCTGCCAGCTGACGATGCCCAGCAACCATTCGGCCAAGGGCGCGCCAAATACCTGCCCGGCAGACCCGGCGGCGGTGGCGATGGCCAAGCTCATCGAGCGGTTTTCATCGCTGCTGGCCCGGCCCACAACCGCCAAAATCACGCCAAAGCCGGTGCCCGCCACACCAAAGCCCACCAGTATTTCCAGCATTTGATGCGCCTCGGGCGTAACCGCGAACGAGCTTAAAACCAGACCGGCTGCATAAATCAAGGCGCCCAGAAAAATGGCCATGCGGTCGCCCAGCTTTTCGGCAAAAGCGCCAAACAGCGGCTGGCCGATGCCCCAAGCCAAGTTTTGAATAGCGATGGCTAGGCTGAATTCGCTGCGCAACCAGCCAAATTCTTCGGCGATGGGAATTTGAAACACGCCGAAACTGGCGCGCACCGCAAAGCTGATCACGATAATGGCGCAGCCGGCCACCAATACGGGGGTAAAAATAGAGGCGCGGGCGCTGGTGTTCATGTGTTTCTCCTGACGCGTGGCGACTGTGCGCCGGGGTGGGGGTGGCGTCAATCAGTTGAAACTACGGCATCAAAAAAGGCCGGCGCTGGGCGCCGGCCTGTGCAGTTGCTTGGGAGTGATTAATCCAGCTCTTCGGGCAGGATCAGGTTTAAGATGATGGCCAGCGCCGCCGAGGGCAAAAGACCGCTGGTCAGCAAAACTTTGACGGTCGAGGGCATGTGCTGCAGCGCCTCTGGCACCAGCTGCAGGCCCAACCCTACCGAAAGTGATACCGCGAAAATCACCATGTTGCGGCGGTTCCAGCTGACCTCGGACAGCATGTTTACGCCCGCGGCGCATACCATGCCAAACATTACGATCACGCCGCCGCCCAGCACGTTGATGGGCACAGTGGCCACGATGGCGCCGATTTTGGGGACCAAGCCGCAGACAATCAAGAAGATGGCGCCCAAGGTAACCACGTGGCGGCTCATGACGCCCGTCATCGAGATCAGGCCCACGTTTTGGCTGAACGAGGTGTTGGGCAGCCCGCCAAACACACCCGCCACCGCGGTGCCCAAACCATCGGCATAGGTGGCGCCGCTGATTTCGCTGTCGGTGGCCTCGCGGCCAGCGCCGCCCTTGGTGATGCCGCTGACATCGCCCACGGTTTCGATTGCCGAGATTACGGCCATAAAACACATGCCGATGATGATGGCGCTGTTAAACTCGATCCCCCATTTAAAGGGCATCGGTGGGGCAAAAGCCGCCGCGCGGGCGACGTTGCCAAAATTGACCTGCCCCATCAAATAGGCCACCACATAGCCCGCGATCAGGCCGATCAGCACCGCGGCCACCGACATCATGCCGCGGGTAAAGAATTTCAGCGCCAGCGTCACCACGATCACCACCAAGGCAGGGGTCCACATGGCCATGCTGCCAAAGGCTGGCTTGCCAATCAGCGGCACGCCGCCTGCGGCGTATTGAATGCCCACCTTGATCAGCGCCAAACCGATCATCAGCACGATCAGGCCTGTCACCAGCGGCGGCAGGGCAAACCGTAGGCGGCCAACGAAGGTGCCCAAGATAAAGTGGAAAATGCCACCAATCACCACGCCGGTCATCAGCCCGGCCAGCCCGGCCACGCCTTGGCCCGCCACTGCCGGGATCATCACCGGCAAAAAGGCAAAAGAGGTGCCCTGAACAATGGGCAAGCGGGCGCCAACAGGCCCCATGCCGATGGTTTGAAACAGCGTGGCGATGCCGGCAAACAGCATCGACATCTGGATCATGTAGATCATGTTTGGAAAATCGGGGCTGTTAGAGCCAAAGCCAAAGCCCGCAGCGCCCGCCACGATAATGGCGGGGGTGACGTTGCTGACAAACATGGCCAGCACATGCTGGATGCCAAGCGGTATCGCCTTGGCCAGCGGTGGGGTGTAATTTGGGTCGCGCAGCTGATCTGCTGTACCCAGTGTCGTATCTGCCATTTCCCTTCGTCTCCTTGTTGGTTGTGTGCCCTTCTGTTGGGGCTTGGTGCAGTTACTCTACCACATAATGTGGTGTTAGTGGATATTCTTCTAAATTGGCCGTGCTTCCGATACGGTCGATCACGGCAAAAAGCCCCGGCTCTGCCAAGGGTGTCAGCACGCCATGCCATGTGCCGCGATGCAGGTTGATGGCTTGGCCCGGTGCCACCAGAAAGGCGCGCAGGTTCACCGGGGTGCCGCCCGCATCTTCGGCCACTGTGACCAGCCAAGTGGTTTCATACATGGGCACAAAGGCCTGGCTGCCCTCGGGGTGGCGTTCCAGCAGATCCAGCACATAGGGCAGGCTGCGCGGCTGGGCTTTGAACAGGTTCAGCCCGGCCCGCCCCCCGGGGCCAAAATCAAGCTGCGCCATATCGTGCCAGCGCCCGCAATAGCCGTTGTTGATCAGCCTGTCGGGTGTGCCCGTGGCCTGCAACACATCGCCAAAAGGCGCAAAGGCCTGCGGCGTCAACGGTTCGGTGCGAAGGCGGATCATCGGCACCCCCTACAGCGCCAAGCCGGGGTGGCGATTGACATCTTTATACAGCAGATAACGAAAATCGCTGTCGCCGGTGGCAATGCAGGCCTGTGGGCAAAAGGCACGCAGCCACATGAAATCGCCCGGGCCCACCTCGACCCAGTCTTTGTTCAGCAAATAGCGCGCTGTGCCTTGCAACACGTAAAGCCCGTGTTCCATCACATGGGTTTCGGCAAAGGGAATGCGCCCGCCGGGGCGGAAGGTGACGATATTGACATGCATATCGTGGCGCAGGTCGCTTGGGTCGGCAAAGCGGGTGGTGCCCCATTTATCGGTATTGGGCATCCAGTTCACAGGCATTTCTTGGTCAGATGTCACGAAACTGTCGGGCCAATCGATGCCGGGCGCGGGTTCATAGCGTTTGCGCACCCAGTGAAATTGCAAGGGCGTGCCGGCACTGTTGTGCACGGCCCATTTCGCGCCGGGGCGGATATAGGCATAGCCGCCCGCCCCCAGCTGGTGGGTCGTGCCATCGATCACAAGCTGCATCTGCCCGCTTGCCACCAAAATGGCGGCCTGTGCCATGGTATCAGGCTCGGGGGTGGTGCTGCCGCCACCCGGTGCCACCTCGACCGCATATTGGGCAAAGGTTTCGGCAAACCCGCTGAGCGGGCGGGCGATGATCCATGCCCGTGTGCCGGACCAGCCGGGCAAATAGCTGGTCACAATGTCGCGCATCGTGATGGCGGGCAACACGGCGTAGCTGTCGGTGAAAATGGCGGTGCCTTCGGGGTTAACGGTTTGGTCTGGCAGGCCAGCGGGGGGGAAGGCGTAGCTCATAGCATGTCCTCTAGGCGCAAGCGGGCGATCCGTTCGACCTGTGCGCAGGCGGTGGCGAATTCGGTTTCGGTGTCATTGGCCACACGCTGCTGAAACGCGGCCAGAATGCTGGCCTTTGTGTTGTCGCGCACCGCGATGATGAAGGGAAAGCCGTGCTTTTCCACATAGGCGGTATTGAGCGTGGTAAAGTCTTCGCGCTCGGCATCGGTGAGGGCATCAAGCCCAGCGCTGGCCTGCTCGGCGCTGGACGAGGCGGTCAGGCGCTTGGCCTGTGCCAGCTTGCCCGCCAGATCGGGGTGGGCCTGCAGCACGCCCAGCCGTTCGGCATGGGTGGCGCTGCGAAAGGCGCGGGCCAAGGCATTGTGCAACCCTGCGGGGCGGTCATGGGCGGGGCCCAGTTCCAGCGCATGGGCGCGTTCTGCCACCCAAGGGGAATGTTCAAACACGCCGCCAAAGGTTTCCACAAATGTGGCGCGGTCCATTTGGCTGGGCGACAGGCCCGTGCGGGGCGGGTGGGTTTTGGCCCAATGTTCGGCAATATCAATGCGGCGCGGGCACCAGACATCGGGATGGGTTTTGATATAGTCGATAAAGCGCATCAGCCCGGCAATTTTGCCGGGCCGCCCAATCAGGCGGCAATGCAAACCGATGCTAAGCATCGCAGGCCGCCCGGCGGCACCTTCGGCATAAAGCACGTCAAAGGCATCTTTGAGATAGGTGAAAAACTGCTCGCCCGTGATATACCCCGGCGCGGTGGCAAAGCGCATGTCGTTGGCTTCCAGCGTATAGGGGATAATCAGTTGGTGGCCTTGGCCCACGGGCAACCAATAGGGCAGATCATCGTCATAAGTATCTGACACATAATCAAAACCGCCCTCTTCGGCCACCAAGCGCACAGTGTTTTCCGAACAGCGCCCCGTATACCAGCCCCGCGGGCGCTGGCCCACCACCTCGGTGTGCAGGCGCACAGCCTCGGCGATGGCGGCGCGCTCTTCTGCCTCGGGCTTGTCTTTGTGTTCAACCCATTTCAACCCGTGGCTGGCAATTTCCCAACCTGCGGTTTTCATGGCTTCTACCTGTTCGGGGCTACGCGCAAGGGCTGTGGCCACACCATAGATGGTGACGGGAATATCGGCGCCGGTGAACAGCCGGTGCAGGCGCCAAAACCCGGCGCGGGCCCCGTATTCGTAGATGGATTCCATGTTCCAATGCCGCTTGCCGGGCCATTGGGCCGCGCCTGCGATATCGGATAAAAACGCCTCAGAGGCGGCATCTCCATGAAGAACGCAGTTCTCGCCGCCCTCTTCATAATTGAGCACGAATTGAACGGCAATTTTGGCCCCATTCGGCCATGCCGCATCTGGGGCATCTGGCCCATAGCCAATCATGTTGCGTTGGTAGCGGTTCATCGCGCACCCCTGTTTATCTGATTAACGTGTAAATCAGGCAGCAGGCCAGCATTTTCAAAAAATTGTTGAAACACTTCCTTGGGATGTTTTGGGCATATGCAGTCTTTGCATTTGCTGCTTTTTCGATACGCTTGGCGAAAAAGGAGGCGCTTTATGGCCGATGGTTACCTGACCACCCATGTTTTGGATACTGCCCGCGGCATGCCAGCCCAAGGCATCAACATCACCCTATACGCGTTGGATGGCCAGACACGCCGCAAAATAGCGCAGGCAGTGACCAATGCCGATGGCCGCACGGATAGCCCAATTCTGCCCAAAGAGCAGTTTGCCACGGGCACATACGAGCTGGTTTTCGAGGCGGGCGATTATTTGCGTGCTACGGGCCAAGCCGGGGCCGAGCCGCTGTTTCTGGATGCGGTGCCCATACGGTTTGGCATGGCAGATGCTGCGGCGCATTACCATGTGCCGCTGCTGCTGTCGCCCTTTGGCTATTCTACCTATCGTGGCAGCTAAGCGCGCTTAGGCGCTGCGGCTGACCATGCGGCCAATCACCCGGCCGCCCAAGATATGCACGTGCAGGTGGGGCACCTCTTGCACGCCGGCATCGCCTGAATTGGCAATCAACCTGTAGCCGCCATCGCCCGCGCCGGGGGTGACGCCCAGCATTTTACACACCTCGCCAATGGCGCGCGTGTAATCCACGATTTCCTCGGCGCTGGCCTCGTTGGCGAAATGATCATAGGTCACATAGGGCCCTTTGGGGATGACCAAAACATGCACGGGCGCCTGTGGGGCGATATCGTGAAAGGCCAAGCTGTGCGGGGTTTCCAGCACGGTTTTATTAGGGATTTCCCCGCGTAGAATTTTCGCAAAAATGTTTTGCGGGTCATAGCTGTAGGGCATCTGTGTCCTCAGTCGGCAAAAAGATAATCGGTTTCGGCGATCTCGCGTGCCTTGTCTTCGGGCAGAGACAGGAATTTGGCAATCGGTTCGATACGCTCTTCGATGGTGCTATCTTGGCGCAGGCGGTAGTGATTGGCAAACTCTTGGTCGTGCAAGCGGTCGCTTTCGTGGGCCATGTCGTTGCGGATTGTGGGCAAAAGCCGGTTCAGCGTTTCTGGCGGGGTTTGCGGGCCTGCCAAGCCCACGCGCATGGCGTGCCCGATCAGGTATTCATCGGTAAATGTGCATTCAATTTCCAACAGCCGCGTCAGCGCACGGTCGCCACAGAAATCTTGGAACAGATCCAAATTGCCCGTGTCGATGCACAGCACCAAGCGGTTTGTATCGTAATAATCAAACAGCATGCGCAGCAGCGCCCGGCGGTGGCGGGTGCGCTTGCCCAAGCCCAATTGCAGGCCGCCCAGATCGTGCATGGGGGTGTTTTCTTCGTTGAAGAGATAATCAATCGCCGTCAGGTCGGTGACACGGCGAATGCGCTCGGCCAGCCGTTTGGCCACATGCCATTTCTTGCAGACCAAAATCATCAACTCGCGGTCGCGGCCAAGGCTGCATTCGGTTTCCCAAAATCGCGTGCCAAAACGCCGCCCAATGCGGCCCCTGCCGGTGAGAAACTGAAACAGGTTGCGCCCCTCGTTCGATACTTTGAACTGAAAGCTGCCGGCCGAAAACAGCGCCGAAAGCCGGGCCTTTAAATGCGTGGCCTCGGGGCTGATTTTGTGTGCAAACAGGTAATCTTGGCAGATCAGCATATCGTAATGGTCGTTATAAAAGACCACAGGCATGCCATAATCGGTGAACAGCAAGAAGGTCAGCGTGCGGGCCCGAATTTCGCGTTCGGGCACCAGATGGCGCACGAGGGTTTGGAAAAATGTCTCATCGGGGATCCATGTTGTTTTGAAAAACCGCATCACATCTTTGCGGGCGCTGGAAAATTCCAAAATCTGTTCGATGGTTTGGCGGCGCAGGCACCACCACTGGCTGCCGATCTGCACCTGCAGATCCTGCGGAATGCTGCGTTTTAGGCCCAGCTGCCTTTGCACCTTGAACATGGTGTAAAACAGCCACTTTTGCGTGCGCTCGTTCACCCAATGGCGATAGATAAGACGTTCTTCTTTCCAGCCGGTTTTGATCCAATTGCTTTCAAAATAATCAAAGCTTTCGATATAGTCGCAATCGTCTTGGTCAAGAAAACGGTGGATGTAATGCGCCGATTTGATCGGCATGCAATCGCCTGACAACATGTAAAAATGGGTGGCGCGGGGAAAGGCCTGCATGGCGCTTTCGATGGCGTTTAGGCTGGCTTGCACCAAGCTCCACTCGCCCCAGCCGCATTTGATGCGCTTTTGCGCGAAAGTGATGTTGGGGTTTTCATCCAAGGCATCGCGCAGCTGGCGGTACTCTTCGGGCCGGGCGCGGGCGTCGAAGTGAATCGAGATATAATCGCCTGCCGCAGTCAGGCCTTGGGCCTGCTTGATGATGGCGCTTGGGTCTTTGTGGCACAAAAGAATGAAGGCGATTTTCGACATCAGGTGCCTGAAGCCTCTGTTTACTGGTACAACTTATCTAGTTAAAAGGGATCGGGGCGCGATTGAACAGCCCTCTTTCAGGGTTTTGTGGCCAGTGCAGCCAAGGGACCGAGTGTTTTTATAGAGGTGGTTGGGTTTATGGGATTTCCCGGCACGTGGATGACCGAAAGCGAAAGCGTTGTGTATCGGGTGGTGCCCAAATGCGCCTGCTCGACCATTGGGCAGATTATGTTTTATTCCGACCATGGCCGCTTTTTCGATGGCGATATTCACGATGCCACAGAAGGGCTGAATAAATGGGCCTTGGCCGATAGCCAGCCGCTGATCGAGCAAAACGTAAAGGCGCAACGCAGCTACGCCTTTAATTGCGTGCGCAACCCTTACACGCGGATACTGTCGTCGTTTTTCGATAAAATTTGCGGCATTCAGCGCAACGGCCGGCGCTACCGTGGGAACCTAGTGCCGATGTTGGCGCAGAAATATGGTATCGAGGTGGGCGCGCCCGAAGATGGGTTTGAATTCGACCAAATCCAATCGTTTCGCCGGTTTTTGCTGTTTGCCCGCGATACCATACGCTGGCGTCGCCCGATGGAGCCCGATATCCATTGGTCGGCAATGTCGGGCCATATCAGCACCTTCATCCATAATGGGGGGCGCTATAACCACATTTTTTGGACCGAAGATTTCAACGCTGGCATGGCCACGGTGCTGGGGGCCATCGAAACGCCGCATGCCGTAGATCTGGCCAAGGTGCCGCGCTTTAACGAATCCGAGGGGCATGGCCCCAAACGCGCGCATCCGGTCGAGGCCTATTTCGACGATCTGTCGATGCATCTGGTCTATGAAATTTACAAAAAAGATTTCCAGCTGTTTCGCTATGATTTCGAAAACCCCGGCAACAAAATGCCAATCGGCGAGATCGACCTGGAAGAGGTGCACGCCAAGCTGGGCGAGTAGGGGGGCACCGGCCCACGCATGCGGGCCAGTGCCAAACTTGGTTACATAGCCGCTTAATAGCCCAAGGCGCAGCCGTCTTTACGCGGGTCCGAGCCCCCTTCAAGCACGCCACTATCGTGGATCATGATGGCCTGTGCGCCACCAATCGGGCCATCGGGCACCTCTACCTTATGGCCCAGATCGGCCAATTCGCTGCGCACCTTTTCGCTATAGCCGCGCTCTACCTTCATGATGCCACTGTCCGAGAAACACCGCGGTGCATCGATGGCGGTTTGGGGATCCATGCCAAAATCAACCATATTCGAGACAAAGCGCGCATGGCCATTGGGCTGATAGGCCCCGCCCATCACGCCAAATGGCATCACGATTTTACCATTCTCGCGCAACATGCCCGGAATGATGGTGTGCATCGGGCGTTTATTGCCGCCCAGTTCGTTGGGGTGGCCTTCTTGCAAGGTAAAGCCCGCGCCGCGGTTTTGCAGCAAAATGCCAAATTTCTCTGACGCGATGCCCGACCCAAAGCCATGGAAAATAGAATAAATCAGGCTTACGGCCATTCTGTCGCGGTCAACCACGGTGATGTAAATCGTGTCTTTATGCACCGATTCGCTGATGGGCGCCGCCGCTGCCATGGCCGCATTTGGGTTGATCAGGGCGGCCAGCTGCGCTGCGGTTTCGGGGGCCAGCATATGGTCTAGGCGCGTGGTATGGTCGGGGTCGGCGATAAAGCGGTTGCGCGCGTCATAGGCCAATTTTGCGGCCTCGGCCTCGATATGGGCGCGCTGGCTGCCGAAAGGGTCCATGCCCGCAATGTCGAAATGCGACAGGATGTTCAGCATCAAAATTGCGGTGGCGCCTTGGCCGTTTGGCGGATGCTCGACCAATTCCATCTGCTTATAGGTGCCCGCCACGGGGGTGCTGGCGTTTGCCGTGGCTGCGGCAAAATCGGCCTCGGTATGCACGCCGCCCAAGCCCTGAAGCGCGGCCACCATATCGGCGGCCACTTCGCCCTCGTAAAAGGCGCGGGCGCCATCGCGGGCCACGCGCCGCAGCACCTCGGCTTGGCCGGGGGCGCGGAAAATTTGGCCGGGCTTGGGCAGTTTGCCATCAATCAAAAAGTGGCGCTGGGCGGTTGGGCCTAGGCATTTGGCCGCCTCGGGCCAGTCAAAGGCCACGCGCGGGGCCACGGGGATGCCATGTTCGGCGTAGTGGATGGCGGGGGCCAGCAGCGCATCAAGCCCCAACTTGCCCACGCGCTGTGCCAGATCGGCAAAGCCTGCTATCGCTGTGGGGATGGTCACGGCCTCGGGGCCATGCAGGGGCACAACATCCAGCCCACGGGCGCGCAGATCGGCGGCATTGGCCGCAGCCGGCGCCCGGCCCGAGGCATTATGCGCCAGCACCGTGTCTTGGCCGGGTTGGTTGTACAGAACAAAACAGTCGCCGCCGATACCCGTCATTTGTGGTTCGGCAATGCCCAGCAGCACGGCGCCGGCAATGGCGGCATCCATGGCGTTGCCGCCACGCTGCAATATGTCGATGGCCGTTTGGGCGGCCAGCGGGTGCGATGTGGTGCACATACCGTTGGTGGCCATCACGGCCGATCGGCCCGGGCTATGAAAATCGCGCATTGGTATCCCCTCGTTTCCCTTTTCTTCGTTCCCAAGTTTTAGGGCCCGCGCAGGGAATTGCAATTTGCCAATGCATGAAAGGCCAGCCAGGCATGTGGCGCATTTGGATGCCTGCCGCCCCTAAGGCAGGGGTGGGCTGGGTACCGCATTGCGAAAGATGATGCGCAGTTCGTTCCACTGAGCAAAACGGGCGTGGTCCAGCCCATCGGCCAAGCTGCGGATCAGGTGCCAGCCAAACCCGCCTTCGGGCAGATCCGTGGGGTTGGGCGCGCTGTGGCCGGTGCCGGGGCCAGGTTGTGGCAACAAACCTGCCGGCAGGGCGGCCCCACGATCGCGCAGCGTGGCGATAAACTGGTGGCCCTGCACCTGCGCGCGCAGCCAAATTGGCCCGGTGGCATTGGGATAGGCGTGTTCGGTGATATTGTTCAGCGCCTCTGCCAGCACGATGCAGATGCTGTCGCGCCGCTCTGACGCGATGGGCAGGCCCGCCAGATAGGTTTCAAATGCCAGTAATCCGCGCCGCACAGCAAGCGGTGTGGCGGTGAAGGACAGGCTAAAAACCGTCTTCCCCATACGCAGCCTTTGGGTGGGATCAGGCTGCATCTTTTAGCGCATCGGCAACGGTTGCGTGAATGGTAAATACGCTATCCATACGGGTCAGGCGAAACACCTTGGCCACGGCCGGGCGCAACCCTGCCAGATGCAGCCGCCTGTCGGGGCCCAGCGCCTTCATCACGGCCACAACCGCGCCCAAACCGCTGGAATCGATGAAATCAACCGCGCCAAGATCTAGAAGCACATCGTCTTGCCCGCCCTCGCTGGCCTGTCGCACGGCTTCTTTAAAGGCGATGGCGCCTGCCGCATCTATGCGGCTGTCTTCCACCTGTAACAGGCAAAAGCCATTGCTGTGTTGCGCACGCAGACCCATGGTGAAACCCCTGTAGAAATACCAATCATGCGCCGCAGGCTAGACAGTATTCGTTACCATTCGGTATGCATGACCCAAGCAAACAGGAGGCTGCCATGAAAACCGTGGTTATCGCAGGTGCGGCGCGCACCCCAATGGGTGGGTTTCAAGGAGTGTTCGATGGTGTGCCAGCGGCCCAGTTGGGCGGGGTGGCCATTCGCGCGGCGCTGGCGCAGGCGGGCTGTGCCAGTGTGGACGAACTGCTGATGGGCTGTGTTTTGCCCGCAGGCCAAGGGCAGGCGCCCGCGCGTCAGGCGGGGTTTGCAGCCGGCTTGGGCGAAGATGTGCCCGCCACCACGCTTAACAAAATGTGCGGATCGGGGATGAAGGCCACGATGATGGCTTTCGATCAAATCGCGCTAGGGCACGCGCAAACTATGGTGGCTGGCGGCATGGAATCGATGTCGAACGCGCCGTATCTTTTGCCCAAGATGCGTGGGGGCGCCCGTATTGGCCACGGGCAGGTGATCGACCACATGTTTCTTGACGGGTTGGAAGATGCCTATGACAAAGGCCGCCTGATGGGCACATTTGCCGAAGATTGCGCCGAGAAATACCAATTCACCCGCGAGGCCCAAGATGCCTATGCCATCGGGTCGCTGACCGGGGCGCTAGAGGCGCAAAAAAGCGGTGCTTTTGCGGCCGAGATTGCACCCGTTTCGCTGGAAACCCGCACCGGTGTGGTTGAGATTTGCGAAGACGAGCAGCCCGCCAAGGCGCGCCCTGAAAAGATCCCCACGCTGAAGCCCGCCTTTCGCAAAGATGGCACTGTGACGCCGGCCAATGCCTCGTCCATCTCTGATGGGGCGGCGGCGCTGGTTTTGGCGTCGGAAGAGGCCGCAGCCGAGCAGGGGTTACAGGTGCGCGCGCGGATCTTGGGCCATCAAAGCCATGCGCAGGCGCCCGCGTGGTTTTCCACCGCGCCCGTTCCCGCCGCGCAAAAGCTGTTGGCGCGCTTGGGGTGGGCTGTTGACGATGTCGATCTGTGGGAGGTGAACGAGGCCTTCGCCGTGGTGCCGATGGCGTTTATGCACGAAATGGGCATCCCGCGCGAGAAGGTCAACGTAAACGGTGGCGCCTGCGCGCTGGGCCACCCTATCGGCGCCTCGGGGGCGCGGATTATCGTGACCTTGCTGAACGCATTGGAAACCCGTGGGCTGAAACGCGGTGTGGCGGCTATTTGCATTGGGGGGGGCGAGGGCACAGCCATCGCGATCGAGCGCGACTAGCCCCGAACGCCCATGCCGCGTCCTAACCGGCACGGGGATTATTTGAAGACTATCACGTTGCGCCGGGCGTGGCCTGCCATGGTGTCGGCGATGGCCTCGTTCACCTGTTCCAGCGGCCAGCGGCCGGTGATCAGCTCGTCCAGTTTCAGCCGCCCTTGGTTATACAGGTCTACCATCCAAGGGATGTCGCGCTTGATCACCACATCGCCCATTTTCGAGCCCACAATCGATTGCCCCATATCGGCCATCAGCAAGGGCGAATAGCTGGCCATTTGGCCAAAATGCGGCATGCCAACCATTACCACCTTGCCCCGGTTGGCCAAATAGCGCGGTGCCAGATCGTAAACCGAAGCCACGCCTACCGTCACCAAAACCGCATCGGCCCCGCGCCCGCCAAAGATTTTTTGCACCTCTTTGAAGGGCTTGCCTTCGGCCAATACGCCATGGGTGGCGCCAAATTCTTTTGCCGCTTCCAGCTTGCCGGAGTTCATATCCACCGCAACGATGCGCGCCGCACCCGCAAGGCGCGCGCCCTGAATGGCGTTTAGCCCCACGCCACCGGCGCCAATGACCACAACATTCTGGCCGGGGCGAATATTGGCCGTGTTCACCGCAGCGCCAACCCCGGTGATCACACCGCAAGACATCAGCGCGGCGGCATCTTTGGGCATGTCGGCTGGAATCTTCACCAGCTGGCTTTGATCTACCACCACCTTTTCCGCAAAGGCGCCGGTAAACAGCGCCTGCCACATCGCATCGCCTTGGGGGGTGCTGAGGGGGCTGTTTTTGCCATCGCCCGGGTTTTCACACACTGTTGGGTGCCCCGAGCCACAGCTGGGGCATTCGCCGCACGCGCGGATCAGCGTGACCGCCACGCTATCGCCCAGTTCCAGCCCCTTTACGCCCGCGCCCAACGCGGTGACAATGCCTGCCGCCTCGTGGCCAAACACCGCTGGCGTGGCGCCGCCAAACCCGCCCTGCCACAGCGAGATATCCGAATGGCACACCGCCACCGCATCGATGCTGACCTCAACCTCGCCCGCCTGTGGCGCGCGCAGCTCTACCTCTTCGATGACCATGGGTTCGTTGAAGGCATGGCATACGGCGGCTTTGATCTTGGTCATCGTTTGGGTCCTTATGGCTGGCATTGCTGCGCCAAACCGTAGGGTTGGCTGCCCAGAATGGCAATGCGTTCGCTGCGGATTTTGCGCTAGCCAAAGCTGAGCAAAAGCACCGACAAAAGGCACAGCATGCTAAAGGCATAGCTGCCGTTCCAGCGGGGGCCAATTTGGCCGGGGGTGGCGGTGCCGATCATGCGCGCCGAAAGCCGCACGGCGGTGCTGTAGGGTGTGGTGTTCACCGAAATCGTCCAGACCGAAACCAGCATCACCCCCACTGCCACCGGGCTGATGGCCAAGGCTGCCAGTTTTGGCAATGTGCCCGCCAATATGGTGACCGATACAATGGGGTTTACCCCCACCATGGCCAAGCCAACGATCAACCATGCCGAGATGGCCAGCGTGGCGCCGCTGGACAGGCCGGCCGTGGTAATGGCGTGGCCCAAGGCTTGGGTGTCGATGATATTGGCCACCATCACCCCCAAAAAGGCCGAGCAGGCAAAAAGCGTGATCTCGGTGCGCATATTGGGCAGGTTGGGCAAGATATTGTGCCCAATTTCGTGGCCCACCCGGGCAATGGCACCGGGGTGCCCGCGCTCTTGCAGCCACAGCCAGCCCGCCGAAATCACCGGCAGGGCCAGCAGCAGGGCCACAATCATGCTGGTGCCCAACATTTGCGATAGGCCCAAGGCCAAGCTGGGCACGGCCACCGCCAATGCCAAAAGCGGCACCAAGCCGCGCAGCGAGGGGGCATCGGGGCGTGCATCGCCCGCGCGCTGCGGGAAGGCGTGGCGGTCAAAACCCCAGCCCAGCAGCAAAAAACACACCCCAAGGGGGGCTGAATAAATTGCAATTTCGGCCCATTTCAGCCCCGGTATGGCGGCGGTGATCAGCGCGATTGTCACGGTAATGGGCGACCACATGGGAATCGAGCAAAACCCTCGTATCATTGCCAATGTCATGCGCTTGCGCCGGATCGCGGCGATGCGCTGGTCTTCGGCCGTGGTGCCGGGCGCCACGCCTTTGGCAATCATCGTGCCCAAAAGGCCAATGGCGCTAAGGTTCAACAGCATCCCAAACAGGGCGGCGCCAAAGGTTAACACCAAATACCGCCGCCCGGGTGGCTGATGCACCAAAATATGCCCCGACGCGCGCAACAGCGGTGCCCGCCCCGCAGCATGCTGCAAAAAGCTGAGCGAATTCAAGAAAAACGCCATAAATGCCGCGCGGTTGATGGCCTGCGCCGTGATGTCTGGATCTAACCGTTCGGTGGCGTATTCAAACACCACCATTGCAATGCACACCGCCACCAAGAACCGCGCCATTTTGGACAGGCCGCGAAACTCTAACGCGAAAAAGGCCAAAAGGCCCAATGCCTCGGGCCACATCAAAAACGACCATGATGTGAACACCCCGCCAATGGCCGCAAGACTGACACAGATCAGGCACAGCGCCGATGGGCCTAGCCAAATGGGTGGCGGTATCTGGGGGGGCTGGACTGTGTTCATTGCAAAGGGCAGGTCTGGCGCCGCGATCGTTGTGGCGATGTCATCCAATAACCTCCCCGGGTGCCGTATCTGGCCAAGGCCCCTGCGAGCCGCTGCCAAAAGCCTAGATAGGCGCGAATTCATGCGCAAGCGCAATAGCTTGCCCTGTTTGATAATTGCGCCATCTTGACCGGGGCAGCCACTGCTGGGGCATTTTGCCTTGGGTGGGAATCGACAGGGAAGGAAACTGCATGTCTATGGTGATTATCGAGCGCCCCAGCGCCCGGGTGGGTGTGATACGGCTGAACCGCCCCGAGCGGCGCAATGCGCTATCCACGGCGTTGCGCGCAGAAATTGCCGCAGCGATTGCCCAACTGGATGCCGCGCCAGAGATACGCTGCATTGTGCTGACGGGCGATGACAAGGCCTTTGCTGCCGGGGCTGATCTGGCCGAACTGGCGCAGGCGGCCCCGCTGCAAGACGTGTTTGCGAAATTGGCCGTTGTCAAACAGGCGATCGAGGCCGCCAGCACCCCCATCATCGCAGCGGTGCGCGGCATGGCGCTGGGCGGTGGCTGCGAGCTGGCGATGATGTGCGATATCGTGGTTGCGGGCGACAGTGCCAAATTTGGCCAGCCCGAAATCAAGGTGGGTATCATGCCCGGCGCAGGGGGCACCCAGCGGCTGTTGCGCGCGGCGGGCAAGGCCAAGGCGCTGCGCTATTTGCTGACGGGCGATATCTTTGGCGCCGCACAGGCCGAAGCCATGGGTATCGTCAGCGAGGTGGTGCCAGATGCCGATGTCATGTCTCATGCGGTGGCGCTGGCCGAAACCATCGCGGCCCAGCCCGCCTTGGCCGTGCAGGCCATCCGCGAAGCGGTGCGCCAGGGGGCCAACACCCCGCTGGATACGGCGCTTGTGCTAGAAAATCGCTTGTTCCAGATGTTGTTTTCCACCGAAGACCAAAAAGAGGGCATGGCGGCATTCTTGGAAAAGCGCCCCGCCAATTTCAAAGGCCGCTAGCGCTGTTTTGTTTTGGGCAAGGGCGCAGCCGCCCCGCTGGCGGGGTTTTCAAAAAACAGCAGCAGCAGGGCCGCCACGATGGGTAGCCCCCCCAGCAGCACCATGGGCTGGGGTATGGTGTGGCCCATGGCCATTTCGATCCCCACCACCCAAACCGGCGTAAGATAGGTGTAGGCGGTCACTTTGG
Source organism: Paracoccaceae bacterium (assembly GCA_009924775.1). Taxonomy (GTDB): domain Bacteria; phylum Pseudomonadota; class Alphaproteobacteria; order Rhodobacterales; family Rhodobacteraceae; genus CAJXSO01. The sequence continues at coordinate 27,924 of RFQY01000016.1, forward strand.
CGGGGCTTAGCCGTTCGGCGGCCAAGGTGATCAGGGAAAACGTGCCGATGCCCGCAAAAACCGCCAGATAGATCAGCACGGCCCACACCCGCAGCGGCAGGCCCACCCAATCGGTGGCCCAGATGCGGGGGCCGTAGAGCACCAGCAATATCAACGCCCCGCTGAGCGCCACGCCCAGCGTGACCGCGGCCACAGGCTCGCCCCGGCGCAGATGCGGCACCATCACCGCATAGGCCGCATGCGAGGCGGTACCCAGCATGAACAGCATCTCGCCCGTCCCCAGATGCCAACCCGCCACCGCCTGCGCCGAGCCACCAAAAACCACCCAAAGCGCCCCAAACGCCCCCAAAACCAAGGCGCCCCAAACCAACCCGCTGCTGTTTTTTCCCAAAAACCCCCATGCCATGAGGGCCGCAAAAAACGGCATCATGGTGAAAATGGCAGAGGTAGACACCGGGTTTGTGCGTTGCAACGCATGAAACATTAAAACGAAAAACCCGGCATAGGCCGCCCCCAAGGGCACATACCGCCATGGCGCATGGAAATGGTGCAGTTTCAGGTGCCCAATGGCTGCCATGCCTGCGCCCATCAAAACCGCAGCCAGTATAAACCGTACCGCGGTCAGCGCGGCCGGGTCGATATCGTGTGCAATCAATTTGCCCAGCGAATTCGAGCCGGCAACAAGTGCGGCAAATACCATCATGGCGGCGTGGCCTTGCAGCTTTTCAACAGTATAAGGGCTGGTGGTGGGGCGAGG
>RFQY01000151.1 GCA_009924775.1 Paracoccaceae bacterium
CGGCCACATAGTTCAATGACCCGCTCACTATCCCAGGCAGCCTGCGCCATAAAGCACGCCATGGTGCCAGCTGGGTGGTCATGCAGGGCAATGCGGTCTATGTCGATTCGTTCAGCTAGGGCAATACGCATTAGGTAGTTCATAGTTGGCCGCCAGGCTGCAACAGCGTCAGCTGGCTTGCCAGGGGGAATGTCAAACACCGGCACTACACGGTGTAGGGCTGGTGGCGTGGGAGGAAGCACGCCACCAGCTGGTGCCAGCCTACGCTGGCGTCGGCCAACAATAACACCATGCGGGAATGTGGGAACCCTAGCCACGATTGTCAACCACTATTGGGCGTTCACGCAGGGCTTTAGGTGACAGCTCAGCGCGGCTTACTGAGCGCAGGCCGCAGGTGCTATCCCAGCAGCGGGCTTCAGTAATCGTTTCAGCGCCAACGCATGCCATGCAGAAACGGTCAATGACGCGCTGTAGCTTCAGGGCTTCACGCCGCACTTCAGCCAGTTCACCTGCCTGGGCTGCGGTGCGGGCGTCGCCCGTTGGCTGGCGCCGTACGTATTCAATCCATGCTGACGCTGGCAGCGGGCCATACGCTTCAGCGAATAGGGTGCTAAACAGGCGGCTAGGTCGGCGTTCACCGCTGATATAGCAGCGCACGGTGCGTGGTGAAGTCTGGCAGCGTTCAGCCACAGCTTCACTAGCGGCTTTAAGGGTGGTGTTTGGGAACTGCCACTTGCACCACTACCGACTTGCCGGTAAGCGTACTGGTAATTAGCACAGGCCATGCGGTGCGCCAGTAGTGCTGTTTAACAGCTCGCAGTGCTGGCCCCGCCGCCCCGTACAGCTCAATGCCGCCACGGGTGTACCAGGTTGACTGCCTGCCGCCCATGGTCGCGTCATACCAGGTAGCCACGCCCGCCATTACGGTCGGGCTATCGCTGGGTGGCACAGGCGGCCCTGCGACCAATGCAGGCGCCATGCAGGCTGCCTGTGGTGGTAGCGGCACTGCCGCCGCACGCCCAGCGCCGCTACCGTAGGCGACTATAACCGACAAACCAACAGCGGCTAGGGCGTTCACAGCTTCGCCTGCTTGGCAAGCTGCAGCCAGTCTTCCCATGACAGCACCACCAGCCGGCGTTCACGGCCACCGCTTCCTGGCGCGTCGGCCACCACTAACGCTGCCCGCTCATCAGCCTGGGGCTTCAGCTGGGTCAACCAATCCCAGTAGCGGTTACTAAACGCGCCACCCTTTTTGGCCTGTATTACCCAGCCATCAGCTGCCACGTCGGTGGCGCCTAGGTACTGGCCAACACGCTTACCGGCTAGCCCAGCTTCAAGCAATTCAGCAGCTAGGCGGCGTTCAAACCCGTGGCCGCGCTGTCGATTATTGCGGCCGCGCCTGGCGTTGGCGTCGTCAATAGCCAGGTTTTTTACACGCCCCATGTCAACCGCCCTAGGTAAATGCCTGACGTCAAAGCTGTGGCAAACATGGTTAGTGCAATAGCCAGGCGCACCCAATGGGTAGCTGTGCCTGGTAGCGCCAGCCCAATGAGGGCGGCTATGCCGAAGTTCAGCAGTGCCAGCACGGCACCGACCCCTTCAAATGTCATGGCCGTCGCCCCTTCCTGCGGTCAGTCTTCGCCCAACCAGCCCCTTTGTACACCACGCCAGCAGTAGCTGGGGTGAATACCCGCACTAGTTTACCCCCACATACCGCGTGCTTTACGGCAGCTTCGCCAACCATGGGGGCTAGGCGTTCAACAATTTTTAGGCAGGTATCGCAGCGGTAGTCATACAGCGGCATCAGGCACCACCTTCGCTGCAATGACGGCCACCCATTGGCTGACCGGCATGGCGTCGCCTGGGGTGTCAAGCAACCCACGGGCAAACATGTTGGCGGTAATGTTTTTGTTTTCTGACCAGGTCTTCAGCCAGAAATGCCCAGCTGGCGGCTGTGGCAGGTCAGGCGATTCAACCGACAGCTTTGCCCATGGTTCACCGTCAACCGACTGCACCCAGCAGTGGGTGCCATCTTGAATAACCACCAGGGCTACCTTTTCATAGTCAAACGTGCGCTGCGTGCGTGCCATTATTTTCCCCCTGTGCTGGCGCACTTACGGTGCTGCCAGGTGTAGTTGCGTGCCGACTTGGCACCCTCAAACCGAATGGCCAGCAGTCGGTGGGCTTCAGCCAGCTTAGCGACCTGCTGCCCACAGGTGTGGCAATCGACAGGCGTGAACCGCGTTGGCCGTGCCGCGCCGGCACGCTTAGTTTTGACCCCAGCCATTAGTTCCCCTGCCCTTCAATTAGGGCGCCCAGCTTGACCATCATGGCAGCCATAGCGCCGTCAATGTCAGTGCCGTCAGCGGTCAACGTTTGCCCGTCACGGTCTTCGCATTGCAGGGTCACCTTCCCAGTGCCGACTTCAATGCTGACGCTGGCGTAACGGAACCCCACCATTGCGGCAAACGTTTCAAGTTCAGATAGGCACACGCTCATCATTCCCCCTTAGCCCGTAGGGCTTCAACCACGGCAGCATACACCTGCTCAGGCGTAAGTTCGCTGGTGTTTAGCTTCAGGTCATAGTCAGCCATTAGCGGTTGCACTTCAGTTTCGTCGGTCGGCACTTCGCCGGCACGGCTGGCCAATTCTGACGGGTCGGCGTGTAGCAGCACAATGAGCGTGCCAGGTCGGTACGCTCGCAAGTAATGCACTTCCCTCACCAGGCGTAGGTCATCAGTGACCACCGCCCGACCAGCCAGCCCGTCACGCCTGGTAGCCCAAATCTTTAGCCACAGGTCAGGGTGAGCTTCACGCCCAATAGCCCCGACGCGCTGCAGCAGCTGCCGCACCGTCATTGGCTGGCCATATGACGTAAGCCCAGGCACCACGTCGGTTTTACCCAGCCCTGGGAATGCCTGATGCACCAAAGCTTTTATGGGGTCGGCAATGCTCATACGCACGTACCCATTGCGGTATACCAGGTACTTGGCCAATGTCGACTTACCGACACCTGCCTGACCAATCAGCGCTACGTCACCCATTCCTAGCCACCTTCCCCAGCACTTCACTCAGTGGTGCAAGTCGCCCCTTACCCCTTTGGGGGATATAGGGGGTATTTTCTACTGTCTGTCTATTCTCATACGTGACGTCACGCGAATTGTCACGTGACAAACTGCCCAAACGCGCACGGTGGCGCTGCTGTCGGTCATTGGCAGTTGGGTCAATTTGCCAACGTTTCCAACCAGGAATTACTAAAACCCCGTCAATGTCTGCAACCAGCAGCCCAGTTTTCAACAGGTGCGGCACCTGGCTAGCTGCCATAACGCCTACCTTCGCCCGCAGCTGCGCCATGCTGCTGTACTGGCCTGCCGGTCGCAGCGACTTAGCGCCCAGCAAAATGCACACCCATGCCCAGCGAGCTTTGTCAGTGGGCAGGGCTAGCACCTTTTCATCATGGGCCATGCCCTCATCAAACTTTAACCACGCCATAGTTTCCCCCTTCAATTTGGTGGGGGTGGCGTAACCCGCCGCCACCCCCATGTGCTAACTAAAACGGCAAGCTTTCAAGCCTGGGCATTCGCCCCCACCAAACAGCATGGCAGCTTTAAGGGCTACCGCCTGGTCATCAGTCAGTGGCCGCGCTGGGTCAAGTGCTGGCCGTGGCGCAGGCGCCTGGGCTGCAACTGGCACCGTAGCGCCACGCTGTGGGGCGCTGCTGCCCTCAGCTCCCCATAGGTATGAAGCTACGCCAAACAGGCTGGCTGTACGGCGTAGGGCGTCGCTGCTGGCTTCCTTAAGCGCTTCCCCGCTGCCGCCAGTCTGGTAGCCATAGTCACTGCGGTAGGCACTGCTGCCGTCAGGCAGGCGAATGGTCAACGTGGCCAGCACCACGTTTTCAGTGTCGGTGGCGTGCAGGTTAAAATCCCAGCCCGTGGCACCCAGCACCATATTCAACCTATCGGCAATAGCGCGAGCTGGCACCCACTTCAGGGTCAAGCCACCGGCGCCTACCCGCTGTTTTACCAGCTCAGGTGGGAATGGTGCGGCCAATGCCGCGTAAATTTCCTGGTTGGTCATTCGATTACCCCCGTACCTTCCTGGGCAGCTGCCCAATCATTCACTGGCTGCAGCTCATTAGCCTGCAACACATGCACACCAGGGCGGCCAGCGGCCAACACTACCAGTGGCTTCACTACCGCGTCAGCTTGCATGCCAACGCCCCACAGTGCGAATTCGGGGGCGTCGCCTGTCACTAGCAGGTACGCCCCTGGTTTATCCTCAGGCCGAATTATTAGCCGTGACTGGCCCGACCAGCGCACTTCAAGCCCCCCAAATACCGGCACGTCAGGCTGGTTGGTATACACGTCAACGTGGTTGGGGTCAAGTGCCAGACCAAAGTGCTTACGCACCGCAGCTTCAGCCATAGCCCCAAGTACCGCGTTATTCCACGCTGGGCCAACCCAGCCAGCCCTATGTCGACCGCCACGGTACACGCTGCGAATGTTGCGCTTGCAGCCAAGCTGGGCTGCTGCGTAGGCTTCCTGGTCGGTCAGTGTCACCACGACTGGCGCCGCCATTATTCGCCTGCCATTTTGACTACAAAGCGCCGGCTGCCTGGGCGCTCAGTGGTGTAGGTGCTAATTAGTTCAGGCGTCGGTTTGAAGTGGGCAGCCACAGCTTCCCAGTTCACCTTTTCGCTAGGGCGTGCCTGCCGCCAGCTCACGGTAAACCCTTCACCGACCAGGCCAGCGTTTTCGCCTATGGCCTGCTTTAGGATTATTTCAAGGGCGTCAACCTTTTCGCTGGCGAAGTGGGCTTCAGCGGTGGCTTCACGGTACTGGTCAATAACCCGCTGCAGCTCAGGGGTCGCCGTCACCCAGGATTCAGTCGCCTGTGGCGTCAGCGCTGCAAACGCCTGGGCGTCAGCCCCGTCAAGCTCAGGCGGGGTGCCGGTCTTCAGCCCAGCCATGAAGCGCTCACCCGCAGCTAGCATGCTGTCAAACAGCGCCTGGTCAAAGTCAACCCGTTCAATTTTGAATACCAGCCCACCCAGTAGGCAGGCAATGTCAACCGCCTGCGCGCCATAAATGCCAGCCTGCCAGGTCGCCTGGGCGACCACTTCAGGTGGCACTGGCCACATACCCCACCTAGGGCTAGCTGACGTTTTGACTTCAACCAGCAGGGTTGGGTCGCCCACCACGGTGCGGTCAAGCGACGCCATGGCCCAGGGGTGTGACTTCAAAAACACAATGCCATGTGACTGTCGCAGCTTACGCCCTGTGGTGTCGGCGTACCAATCTGCCACCACGGGTTCAAGTCGCACGCCACGGTCAGCGGCCGCGCCAACCGGCGCTGGGTCGATTAGCCCCAGTTTTTCATGGTGCAGCTGCCAGGCTGTTTTGTAGGGGCTAACCCCCATGACGGCGGCAATGTCACTGCCACCAATGCCAGCCTGCCTAGCGGCCAACCAGCCAGGCGACCGCTGGGCCGCCCGAATAAAACCAAAGCGCTTTGCCATTACTTCCCCCCTTCGATACTGTGACTACCGCAATATTCGCACTCACTCAGCCAGCCTAGGTGCTGGTTATACCAATCCTGTGCAAGCCAGCCAATTGTTGCCAACTGGTCGCCCTCAGTGAAGCCATCGTCATTAACAAATTCAATGCTGTCATAGCTACTTTGCACATACATTGCGTCATCGTCATTCCATTGTTCATAGCAAACTTCAATGTTAATGCCAGTTCTGCCCCATACAAACACAAAACCAGGAATTTCAACCGCTTTATATGTGTACAGCATATGACCATCATCAGTAGTTTCAATTCGAATTTTCCCCTGCACGTGCCAAGGGCTATTGTCAGCTTTTAGCAATGTCATACTTCCCCCAATCAGTTGCGGCATCAACCGCAACAATTCTGCGCCCAATCCATTCAGCCACTGGGCTAACCACCCCATTGCCGCAGCAGCGGTAACGGTGATTGTCAAGCTCACGTGGCAGGGTTGGGTCATCTTCAACCGACCCGCCGACTACGGCGTGGGTGGTGCGTACGTCACCGACGTCAAAAGTGTTTAGGGTGTTAGCCACCCCATCATTCACCCAAGTTTCGGCGGTGCCTGGTGCGCTTACCCTGGCTGACTTCCTAAACACCGCTGGTGCCACAATGGTTTGGCTGCGCTGGGTAGTATCCCCTGGCCACAGCGCCCCAATGGTGTTAGCCCAGTCTGACTGAGTCATGCTGAAGTTCCCAGCTTTGTCATCAGCCCTGGTGTTATAGCCAACCAGTGGGCTAGCCGTGTCATAGGTGAACGTGTCACGCGCCCGTAGCGCATTTAGCGTTGGGCTTACGGCATCGCTAGGCATGTCAAACAGTTCAAAATTTCCGACCCTTAGGGTGTCGGCTTTTTCCTGCCCTGCCACTTCGCCGCTATCGTGTAGCCGTCGGGCCACCCCATCAGCCGCTCGCATTCGGTCGGCGTCAGTCGGCGTACCCCCTGGTGTGGCGCTTCCCCGCTGGCTGTCAGTTCCAAAGCTGCCTGCAGTGCCGGTGGCAGGGTTTTTCCCCGCCTGGTCGCCCGTCGCAGGATTCCCGCGCTGGCTTTGCTGCTCAAACAAAACCTGCTGGGCGCAGTCGGTTCCAACACTTGCGACAATAAACACACGGCGGCGTCGCTGGGCGACTCCGAAATGCCTGGCATCAAATACACGCCATGCGACTGAATTGAACCCGCATGCGACCACTTCACTGAGAAGTCGGGCGAAGTCAGCGCCGTTATTGGAGCTAAATAAACCTGTGACGTTTTCCATGACCAGCCACCTAGGTCGGCGTTCGGCCATAAGGTTAATGAATGTGAATGCCAGGCTGCTGCG
>RFQY01000152.1 GCA_009924775.1 Paracoccaceae bacterium
TCTTGTTAAACGCCTCGTGCCAGCGCAGGCAAATATGCATGAACGCCTCGGGGCTGCGGTCTTCTTGGTGGTGTTCAACCAGATCGAGACCGGCGCAGAAATGATCGCCCTCGGCATTCAGCACGATCGCCCCGGCGCCCGCAGCACGGGCACCCGAGAACAGTGCCACCAGTTCCTCGATCGTTTCGGCATTGAGCGCGTTGCGCTTGGCCGGGCGGGCCAAAGTGACCACCCAAACACCATCGTCATGGCGCGTGACCTTTAGGTTTTCATAGCTGCTGTGCATGGGGTCTCCTATGGGTTGGGCTTACAGAAACGGCAGATCGGTCAGACGACCCTGATGGCTGGTGCCGCCAATCTGGCACTGCACCACATCACCAATGGCCAGATCCGCCGACACCAAGGCAAAGCCAATATTCTTTTTCAGGCGGAACGAAAACACCACATTGGTCAGATCGCCCATTTTGCGGCCATTTTGCATAATCGGGTTCCAGCTAAAGCCCGGCGCGATGGGCGTGTCGCCCTCTAGCACCAGCCCCAGCGTGTGGCGCTTTGCCCCTGTTGCCGCGATCTGGCGCAGCGCCTGAATGCCGATCGTATCATCTGGCACATCCAGATCCACGTATTTGCCCATCCGCACTTCGAACGGGTTGGTGGTGGTGTCGCTGTCGCCACCGTATGAGACAAGGCCAGATTCGATACGTTCGCACCAATTGGGGTTGCCCGGGCCAATGCCCCATGGCTGGCCCGCCTCTTTGAAAATATTCCACAACTCGGTGCCGCGGCTGCCATCGCGCAGATAGATTTCAAACCCACCCTGTTTGGACCAGCCCGAGCGCTGCACCACAACGGGAATGTCGCCGATGGTGGTTTCTGAGAACCAGAAATATTTCAGATCACGCACGAAATCGCCGCAGACATGGGCCACCACATCTTCGGCCTTGGGGCCCTGAATGGCCATGGGCGAGACATCGGGCTCGCTGACCTCGACATTCAGGCCGCGTTCGGCGGCAATGGCCTGCGCCCAAAACCAGATATTGCTATCCGCAATCGACAGCCAAAACAGATCATCGGCCAGTTTCAGGCAGATCGGATCGTTGATCAGAACGCCGTGATGGTTGCAAAGCGGCACATATTTGCCCTGCCCCACCTTTTGGCGCGACAAATCACGTGGCGCCAGAATTTGCGCCAAAACTGCGGCGTCGGGGCCTTTCAGCTGCACCTGCCGCTCCACCGCCACATCCCATTGGCTGACCCCGTTGATCAGGCGCCAATATTCGGCCTGCGGGTCGCCATAAGAGGTGGGCATCAACATGTGGTTATAGGTGGTAAAGGCACGCACGCCTTCGGCCACGGTGGCATCGAAAAAGGGCGAGGGCCGCAGGCGGGCCGAGGGGCTGATCGAAAACATGTCATGCTCCGTTTGTTGGGGAAGCGTTGGGGCAAATGGGCTGCTGATCTGCGCTTACGCCACTGTTTGGGCTTTCGACAAACAACAGATTTTGGGCCTAAGCCCCCAGCTGCGGAATAGCAAAGCCACACCGTTTTTCAGCTGCCAGATGTCGCACGATTGCGCGCATCGCCAGATCAATGGCCCATAACAAAAGCGGGAGATCTTGCCATGACCTACGCTTTACCGCCCCTCAGCTGGCTGCGGGCCTTCGAGGCCACGGCCCGCCACCATAGCTTTACCAGCGCCGCAGCCGAGCTGAACCTGACGCAGGCGGCGGTGTCTAAACAGGTCAAAAACCTAGAACATTACTTGGCCGAGCCGCTGTTCGAGCGCCTGCCACGCAGCGTGGCCCTGACCAAGGCCGGGGCGGCCTATCTGCCCAAGGTGCAAGATGCCTTTGCCCGGTTGGGCGAGGGCACCGCCGAGGTGTTTGGCCGACGCCGCGGCGAAGTGCTGACATTGCGCGCGCCGGTGGGTTATGCGCTGGGGTGGCTGGGCGCCCGGCTGCCACGCTTTCAGGCAGCCCACCCCGATGTGGCCTTGCGCATTGTCTCGTCGGTTTGGAACGAAAACACCGAGGGGCTGCGATATGATCTGGATATTCTTTATGGCTTGGGCCATTGGCCCGGCCAGCGCTGCGACCGCCTGACATGGGACACCATGCAGCCTGTGTGCGCGCCCCAAATCGCCCAGCGCCTGCGCAGCCCCGCTGATTTGGCCACCCAAACCCTGCTGCATGTCATGGGCTATCAACAGGGCTGGGCCACATGGCTGGCCGCCACCGGCACCGATGTGCCCGATGCCGGGGCCGGGCTGCAGTTTGACACCTCGCCCCTAAGCTACGAAGTGGCGGCGCATGGTGGTGGCGTGGCACTGGGGCGCAGCACGATGGTTGCGCGCGAGATCGCAGCCGGGCGGCTGGTGCGCCCGTTCGACCTGCCCGTACCAACCAGCGAAAGCTTTTGGCTGCTGAGCCCGCAACAGGGGCGCCAGCACCCCCATGCCGAGATTTTTCGCAGCTGGCTATTGGCCCAAGCCACAGCCGAGCGCGACAGCCCCGCCCAGCCCTAAGCGCGGGGGCGTGCGCGCCATCCGCCACGCCGGCGCGGGCGAACGGCCTGCTCTAACCCCTCGGTCATGACCTGCGTCATCGGGTGCGCGGGGTTTTGGGGCTGGTACTGCGCCAACAGCATTTGCAGCGTGGCCTGCACCTCTTTTTCGGCAGGCAAGCTCAGCGCCCAATCCAAAAAAATCGTGCGGCATTCAGGCAAGGTGATACCGTCGATGCGATAGGCCTCGAAAATCAGGCCCTTTGGGTCGTTTTCATCACCCTTTTTCATTCTGCCCCCTCAGTGGTTTGCCCCACGACCCGGTTGATAACCTGCGTTGCACGCAAACTAGCGCGCGCCAGCCGTTGCGCCAGATCATCGACCGATATGGCACCTGTCTCGCGTAGCAGCATGGCCGCGCCCCCCTCGCCCAAGGCCGACAGATCAAGCGCTTTGTCCGACAAAAGTTTCGAAACCGACTGGATTTGCCAGCATAAATCATAGGTCTCGATCAGCGTTTGCGCCTCGGGGGGGGTAAACAACCCAAACCCCGCCCCAGCCTGCAAGGCTGCGGCCAAATCGCGGCCCGGATAGCGCGCCACCAAACTGGCCGCTTGGGCCAGCAATTCGATATCTTGCAGCCGCCCCGCCCCCAGTTTGACATCCCATGGGCCATCGGGGGTTTTGGCCGCGGCAATGCGGGCGCGCATTTGTGCCACCTCGGCAAGCACCTGCGCCGGCGTATAGCCCCGGCCCAAGACACGGGCGCGCACCGCCTCGACATCGGCACAAAGGCCACCATCGCCCGCAACGGCGCGCGCGCGTGTCAGCGCCAGATGTTCCCACAGCCACGCATCAGACATCTGGTAGCTTTCAAAGCTGGCCAAAGAGGTGGCCACAGGCCCCTGCGTGCCCGAGGGGCGCAGCCGCATATCCACCTCGTATAGCCGCCCCTGCGAGGTCAGCGCTGTCACAGCCGTGACCAAGGCCTGCGTCAGGCGCGCGTAATAGGCGCGCGTGGCCAGCGGGCGGCGCCCGGTGCTGGTGTCGACCCCGGCGGCGTCATAGATCACGATCAAATCCAGATCCGACGTGGCCCCCAACCGCACCGCCCCGAGCGAGCCCATGCCAAGCACCGCAGCCCCACGCCCCGGCGGAGGGCCGTGTTTGGTGGCAAATTGCGCCACCACCTGCGGGTATAATGCCTGCAAACAGGCCTGCGCCAGATCGGCATATTGGGCGCCCGCCTCGGTGGCGTTGATCAGCCCGCGCAGGTGGTGCACACCGATACGGAAATGCCATTCCTTGGCCCAACGCCGCGCCATATCCAGCCGTGCCTCGTAATCGGGTTCGGCGTGCAGGCGGTGCGCCAATTCTGCCGCCAAGGCGGCAGTGCCGGGCCATGCATCAAAAAACGCGCCGCCAATCACCGCATCAAACACCGAAGAATTGCGCGACAGATAGCTGGCCAAAGCAGGCGAGCTGCCAACGATATCGACCAACAGATCAATAAGTTGGGGGTTGGCCTCGAACAGCGAAAACAGCTGCACGCCCGCCGGCAGCCCCGCCAAGAACCCATCCAAGGCCAAAAGCGCCTCGTCGGGGCGGGCGGTATGGGCCAAGCGTTGCAACAATTCTGGCTTGAGCCGCTCGAAAATTTCAACCGCCCGGGCCGAGCGCAGGGCCGGGTAGCTGCCCCAGCGGGCCACAATTTCGGGGTTAAAGCTGTGCACGGCGGCAGGGGGGGCGGCGCTGCCCGCATCGGGCGCGAAAAAGCTTTCGGTCAGATCATGCACTTCGGTCAAGCGCGCGGTCAACTGGCGCAGCAAGTCGTCTTTGGCCATACCCATAAAACAGGCCAAGCGCTGGAACCCCTCGTCATTGCCTGGCAGATCGTGGGTTTGCGCATCGTTGATCATTTGCAGCCGGTGTTCCACTTCGCGGTGGGCCACGTAATGACGCGCCAAAACATCTGCGGCTTGGTCTGGCACCCAGCCCTTGGCGGCCAGCACTGCCAGCCCGTCCAGCGTGCCGCGCACCCGCAATTCTGGATCGCGCCCACCGGCGATCAATTGCCGGGTTTGGGTGAAAAATTCAATCTCGCGGATCCCGCCGCGCCCCAGCTTCATATTGTGGCGCGGCAGGGTAATGGGCCCGCCCAGCCCCTTATGTTCGCGGATACGCAGGCGCATGTCGTGGGCATCTTGGATGGCGGCGAAATCAAGATGCTTACGCCACACAAACGGCGTGAGGGTTTTCAAAAACCCATGCCCCGCCGCCAGATCGCCCGCTGCGGGGCGCGCCTTGATATAGGCGGCACGCTCCCATGTGCGGCCCAAGCTTTCGTAATAGGTTTCTGCCGCCCCCATGGCCATGCAAACGGGGGTTACCGCCGGGTCTGGCCGCAGGCGCAGATCGGTGCGAAAAACATAGCCCTCGGCGGTCATATCCGACAGCATCGCCGCCATCTTGCGGGTGGCGCGCACAAAGGCGGCGCGGGCCTCCATCCATGCATCAGGGGCGAAGCGGGTTTCATCAAAAAGGCAGATCAGGTCGATATCCGAGCTGTAATTCAGCTCGAAGGCGCCCATTTTCCCCATGGCCAGCGCCACCATGCCCCCGGCGGTTTCGCCATCTTGTGCCTGCGCGCCGGGCAATTTACCGCGGCGAATTTCGGCCCCGACACAGGCACGCAAAGCCGCATGCACCGCCGTATCGGCCAGCCGCGTCAGCGCGCCGGTCACCTGCATCAATGGCCAAACGCCCGCCAAATCAGCCAAGCCCGCCAGCAGCGCCACCCGCCGTTTGGCTTGGCGCAAATGCACCGGCAACACATCGGGGGGGGCTTGCATGATGGCGTCTAGCACCGCGTCAAGCGCCGCCTCTGGCGCCTCTAGCGCGCCGGGCAGCCATGCGGCCTCTTTTTCGACCAAGGTTTTCAGATAGGGGCTGCAGCCGCAGGCCCCCTCGATCAGGCGCGCCAGATCGCCTTGCAGTTGCGCCACAGCCACGCGCGCCTCGCGGCCACGTTCGGCGTCAAAGGGCACAGGCATACGGGATATACGGCTTTCAAAATTCATGGCGTATCTTGGCCACGGGGCTGCGCGGGATGCAATATGCCAAGATTGCACTGGCCGGTTTTGTGGTGCACTTTGGCGCCAACAAACAGGGGCATCGTAGCATGAGCAAAAGCATGGCACGGGTGCGGCGCGCGCTAGAGGACGCGGGGCTGACACCCACGATTATTGAAACCACAGGGGCGCGCACCGCCCAAGAGGCCGCCGATGCGGTGGGATGCGGCTTGGACCAGATCGCGAAATCCATCATCTTTCGCGCCGAAACCAGCGGCGATGCGGTATTGTTTCTGACCGCAGGCGGCAACCAAGTCTGCCCACGAAAAGCCAGCGCCTTGGCAGGCCAACCCTTGGGCAAGGCCGATGCTGCGCTGATCCGGGCGCAAACCGGCTTTGCCATCGGCGGGGTCAGCCCGGTGGGGCATTTATCGCCCATCCGGGCATGGGCCGACCCGCGCTTGATGGACTTTGGCAAGGTTTGGGCCGCAGCGGGCACGCCGAACCATGTTTTTGCCCTTTGCCCCCAAGATTTGCCCCGCCTGTGCGGGGCCGTGGTGGCCGATTTTACCCAATAAATTCCAAAAAACCCGGTGAAAATCGTCGAGCTCTGGCGCCAAAAACCTTTCTAAACTATTGTTAAAAAATGGATTTATAATTTTCTTCATCGGCAATGTTAAAAAGTTTTACATCCCCCCTTGCGCAGGCGCAAACCATTCCCCATCTTGGCTAATGTAAAAGGCATTAACTTTACAACCGGAGATCAAAGATGACCCTAGCCGCCGATATTCCCGCCACCGAAGCCGCCCCTTTGGGGTGGGCACGCCGCGCCGAAGCTTGGCTTGACCGCAAGGGCCGGGGGGCATGGATTGCAGCCATGGTGCTGGGCTTCGTGTTCTTCTGGCCCGTGGGTTTGGCCCTTGTTTTTTACATCACCTATACCAACCGATGGAACCGTAACATGTTTTCGATGACCTCGTGCAAACGCAGCAACCGCCGCATGGCAAAACACGCCTATGGCGCCATGAAACCTTCGGGCAACAGCGCCTTTGACGCCTACAAGGCCGATACGCTGCGCCGCCTTGAGCAAGAGCAAGAGCAGTTTGAAAGCTTTCTAGAGCGGCTGCGCGAAGCCAAGGACAAGGCCGAATTTGACCAGTTCATGGATGACCGTGACCGCCGCGCCGCCGCGCGCC
>RFQY01000153.1 GCA_009924775.1 Paracoccaceae bacterium
CACCAATCGAGACCGCAGAATGAACCAGACGCTCTATGAAATCTCCGACGATCTCCGAGCGCTCGAGGCGCTTCTCGTCGAGGCCGGCGGCGACCTCTCCTCTCCCGAGGCGATCGCCGCAGTCGAGGCGTGGGAGGCCGAACTATCGACGAACCTCTCCGGCAAGGTCGACAACTATTGCGGCCTCATCACCGAGATTGAGGTCCGCGCGGCCGCGCGACAGGCCGAGTCCGATCGGCTCCGCGATCTCGCTCGCGTCGACGACAACGCGGCGAAGGCGCTCCGCGAGCGGCTGCGATTCGTCCTCGAGGCGCGAAGCCTTGGACCGATCCAGACCGAGCGCTTCCGCGTCTCGGTCGCGAAGAACGGCGGTAAAGCGCCGATCGACATTCGCGTCGGACCAGATGAGCTTCCCGAGTGGGCCGTCAAGCGGAAGACCGTCGTCGAGACAGACAAGGATGCGATCCGCGCTCGGCTCGAGGCCGGCGAGTCCCTCCCGTTCGCAAACATCATGGAGCGAGGCACTCGCCTCGTCATCAAGTGAAGACGAAGCGAAAGCAGCTCAAGCGACCGTACCTCACGACCGCCGTCGTCGACGGCCTCGAGGCCATCATCTCGAGGATCCGTATCCGGGATGAGAACGAGTGGAAGGCGTCGCGATGGGTCGCGCATCTCGTCGAGTATCGCGATACCATCTGCGCGCCGGAAGCGCAGGACGCGCAGTCTCCCGGAGCTGCGACCGGGGAGGTCTCCCTCCCCGGTCGCGCAGGAGACTCGGCAGAGGAGACGCGATGAGCGAACATCGGGAACAGCGCGATCCGAACCTCGGATATATCTCCCGTCGAGTCTACGAAGGAGACAAGATCCATCTCGAGATCGACGGCCGGCATCTCGGATTCATCGAGATCGCGCATCTTCCCTACGGGAACCGAGCGCGGATTACGCTCGCTTTCGATCGAGCCGTCCGCATTGTGCGAAGAGAAGACGAGCGGCAGGAGCCGCAGAAGGAGACGACATGAGTGACAAGGCGTACCAGCGACGCGAGACGGAACGGCCCCCGGCCGGCTCACTATTCGACACGACCGGGATGCACCGCGTACCGGATCGGGATACAAGCATTGCCGCAGCACGGAGCGCAGCATCCTCCGCCGGGAAGAGTCGCGCTCTCGCGCTCGAGATCCTGCGGAATCATCCTGAAGGGCTGACGGACTTCGAGCTCGCCGATCTCGCAGGAATGCAGCAGACCTCGATCGGCAAGCGTCGCGGAGAACTCGTCGCGCAGGGACTCGTCCGCGACTCTGGCCGGCGACGGCCATCGACGACCGGATCTCCCTCGATCGTCTGGGAGGTGATCCGGTGAGCGATTCCGTCTATGAGTATGGATTCTTCCGGATGCTCCGAGAGTCATCCGCGGAGATAGATCGGCTGCGTAAGGAACTCGACGAGCAGCAGAGGAAGCTGGCCGCATGGATGCAGAACGTCGAGGAGCCGCAGGATGTCGACGCGAGCGACCTCGAGGACATGATCGCCGCCGCTCGAACGCAGGGACGGGACTCGATCAGGATCTCCGCTCGCGACCTCTGGAGGATGGCATCCGACCGACGTGGAAGGGAGGAGGAATGATGAGCGATGACATCGTGATTCGTCTACGAAGGTTCGACGAGGGAGAGTTTCTATGCGGACTTGTTCGCGATTTTGACGGCGGGAAACTCTTCTACGGACTTTGTCTCGAAGCATCGAACGAGATCGAACGGCTCCGCCAACTATCCGGCGATGCCGGAAAGTTGCGCGAGGAACGCGACGATGCGAGACAGGAGATATGTCTCCTCCGCGCGTCGTCGACGAACGCGACGGAGAAGGTCTCCGCAGAACTCGAGCAGTACGCGCAGTCCAGAGGATGGACGGATCTCTTCGCGGAGGACCGATGAACGACGCCGCCGTCATCCTCGCGACGATATCCCTCATCATCTCGACCGTAAGTCTCTGGATGAACTATCACGCGTTTCAGGACTGCGACCGAATCTCGCGCCGGCTACGGCGCATGGAGGATCCGAATGGTCACGATCGAGTGCGAGTCTGAAGTCGAGTTCCATTCCGAGGCCATGCGCGACGGAGTGAAGACGCTGCTCGGACAAAGCATCGAGGACCACAAGGCGAAGGTCGTCGCTGAGATCCGGATCGGAACGCAGTACGACGTAGAGCTCAGGCTCTGCGCGAACAGGCCGGACGAATACGGATACCGCCAGACGCTCGCGATCCTGCATCTCTCGAGGCTAGACCTCGAGCTCACAATCCAGACCCTGCGGACGATCGAGTTCGAGGACGACCGAATAGAAGTCCGCGACCGCAAGCTCCGATGAGCCGATAGGAGGCGTATGGGATCTCTATCGCGGCAGAAGGGAAAGCGCATCGAGCGAGAGGCCGCAAAGGCAGTCTCCTCGGCGCTCCTCTGCGAGGCTCGCAGATCCGTTCAATTCTGCGGCAAGGCCGGCGACGCCGATCTCACGACGACGCTCGAGGGCGTTCATTTCGAGGTCAAGGCCAGAGCCTCTCACGGGTGCCTGAGATTCATGGAGCAGGCTGAAGAGGACGCGCGGGATGGGGAGATCCCGGTCGTCCTTCTGCGCGAGGACGGAGACACCCGCTTCTTCGTTCTCGTCGACCTCGAGCAGGTGCGGACGCTCGCCGCGAAGATCGCCAGAATCGGAGAGATTCCTTAGGGGGGGAAACGTGAGTAGGAGCCGCCGGCAGTCGCCGTCCGTGATCGTCCTCGAGCTCGACGAGTGCGGAGACTCGTCGGATCCTCTCTGGTTCCTTCTACGCTCCGACGCGCATCATGACGCGGTCCATTCAGACCGAGACCTCGAGCGCAGGCACCTCGAGCAGGCCAAGGCGCTCGGGGCATACATTCTCGACATCGGAGACCTCTTCGACTGTATGCAGGGCCGCTACGATAAGAGAGCGGACCGCGAGGCGCTGAGAGAGGAGTACAGGCACGGCCCGTACCTCGATCGTCTCATCGACGTCGCCGTCGAGCGCTACCTTCCGTTCGCGGAGCGCTGGCTCCTCATGTCGCCGGGGAATCATGAGACTTCTGTCTCGCGACATAACGACACGAACCTCACGGAGCGCCTATACGCTCGGCTGAAGCCGGCCGCTCCGCTCCTCCAGATTGGAACCTATTCCGGCTTTGTACGGATACGAGTCCGTGCAAAGGGAAGCAGGATCGGAGCGCTGACGATCGCGTACCATCACGGATACGGCGGATCCGCTCCCGTGACGCGAGGCGTGATCCAGTCGAATCGCATGGCGATCACCTATCCCGACGCCGAGATCGTCTGGAGCGGACATACACATACCGAGTTCTATGTCTCGCTCGCGAGGACGCGAATCAGCGCCTCGGATACCGTGAGCCGTGACGAACAACTCCACATAAAGTCTCCCGGATACAAGCGCAACCTCGGAGTAGGAGATGGATGGGAGGTTGAGAAAGGATTTATGCCGCAGAGCCTCGGAGCCTGGTGGCTGAAAGTCTGGATCGAGCGAATCGAGGATGTCCGAAAGATCCGGTACTCAGTGGAGCCGGCCAAGTGACGGATCCGGCACCAGAGCCGAAGAAGCCGTCGAAGCCTTCGATCCCGTGCATCGAAGCGCAGGCGATGGAGCAGCTCGCTCGGGAAGCGATCGAGTCACTCGGAGCCGACGCGGTCATCGTCGTCTGGACGAAGCAGCGCCGGAGGAAGACGGAGATAAAGTCGACTGCCATCGGAAACATGCTTACCGTGCAGGGACTTATGAGATGGGTCCGCGAGCGGATCGACGAGCTCGAGGACAAAGAGGAGAAGGACGAAGACGAGGACGAGGAAGAGGAAGAAGACGATGATTGAGGAACCAGACCGTCTCGAGGAAATGAAGCGCGTCGAGGAGGACTTCTCCATTCTTGCCGGCTGTCTTCTCTTCGCTATCATGGCCGTCGCTGCGATCGGCATCTTTGTATGGTCGATCCTTTGACTCCTCCGGGACACCCGCGGCCGCATCTCCGCGGGTGTTCTTTTGAGACCGCATACAAAATGGGGAACCTGCCGATCTAGAAGGCATGGCAGAACGAACGAATCTCAGCACGGTTGTCGGGGTCGGACAGATCGCTACGATGATCGTCGGCTTCGCAGGACTCATCTACGCGATGGGAGTCAAGTCGGCCTCGGTCGACGAGGCCAGGACCGACATCGACAAGCTCGCCGCGACCGTGAACGATCTCGCGAGGGCGCAGGCATCCGCGGCTGTCGCGGACGCGACGCACACAAAGACGCTCGAGGAGATCCAGCGAAGGCTCGGACACCTCGAGGAAAGAATCCGATGAAAGGAACCAGATGATCTCGAAAGCATCATGGCGGACCACCCTGACTGGACTCCTTGCGATTCTCGTCGCCGTCGCCGGCGCGGCGAAGGCTGAACTCGATGGAGACGCGACGACCGTCGCGGACTGGGGCGCAGTCGCGGCCGCGATCATGGCCGGAATCGGCCTCATCATGGCGCGAGACGCGAAGGTCTCGTCGCAGCAAGAGGGAATCCGATGACGCGGCGTCTCGAGGCTCTCCTCGAGGGGAATCTCGAGCTCCGCCGGCGGATGGCTCGCGCGGATACGCTCGAGGAGCGGCTCCGCGTGATCTCCGACGCGCCGATCTATACGTTCTGGACTGAGATCCGCGACGAGATCAAAGAAGCCGCAGACGAACTTGAGCGCCTGCGCAACCGCGTCAAGGCGCTTGAGGGCGAGGATGCTTGAGCGCGTGACGCTCTTCCTCGTCGCACTCGTCGCGAAGCTCCTCGAGCGCTTCGCAGACGATTCCGGAAAGGCTACCGATGCCCCACAAGATCGCTCTCTTCTACGTCGCGCTGGCGACCGTCTTCGTAGGATGCTCCCCTCGCGCGGTCCTCGTCCCTGAATCAAGTCCGGTTCGCATCGGTCCAGAGGTATCTGGTCGCGTCTATGTCCTGACGCCCGAGGGAGACTGGCAGCTCTCAGGGAACAGCGTCTCGATCCCCGAAGGTTGGTACCTCGTCCCTCCGTCGTTCGTGGAGAAGGAATGATCCAGACCTATCCGGCAACTCGAGACCGCTTCGATCCGAGACGGACCGTCTTCCTTCATTCGGATCTTGATTCGGTCGCGCCGTTCACCTCGGCAGTATCCGGAACCTCGGCCGCGATCACGTTCACGACATTGAGCCTCGGCGCTGCGAATCGCTTCGGAGTCGCGACGATGACGACCGGAACGACGACGACCGGACGCGCGACGATCGGCTCGGCGACGCAGGACGGGATCATCTTCAACGCTGGAACCGTTATCGCGAGGACCGCGATACAGACTCCTTCGTCGCTGTCTGATGCGACGAATCGCTACACGCTGAACTTCGGCTTCACCAGTACCCTCGCAAACTTCTACACGGCCGGCATCGGAGCGACGATCCGATACCGGGACAATGCGAACTCCGGAAAGTGGCAAGCGTACGCAGCCGAGGCAACGGGAGGAACAAGCGCAACGGCCGATACCGGGATCACCGTCGCGGCGTCGACCTGGTACGCGATGGAGATCCGGATGGCGCGAAGCGGAGGGCCGATCCAGTACTTCATAAATGGATCCCTCGTCGCGACGATCTCGACGATCGCGGTCACTGGATCGGCGAACCCGTGCGGCGTCGCCTGCGGCATCGTGAAGGCGCTCGGGACGACGGCGCGAACGATGTACGCTGACTATCTCACATTCGAGGAGGAGGTCACTCGATGAGCTTCACCGAATCGGAGCTCGAGTTGGTGCGCTCGAGGGCTGTCTCCGACGGCATCGTCTGGAGGTTCCTGACGCTCGCGACGGGAGCGCAGGAGATCGACAGCGGAGATCCGATGACGATCGCCGGCATGGACTACCTCGTTCAGATCGCGATCTTGACAGCCGCGCGGAGAGACGAGATCCTCGCGGCATAGGAGACAGCATGGCAGAGGAAGAACTGAAGAGCTTCTCGCAGGCGTATCAGGACGCCTTTGCGATTGCCTGCAACGGATGGAAGGCGAACGGGACTTTCGTCGACCTCGGTGCAGGAGATCCGGTCGCAGGCTCGAATACCTTCGCGCTCGAGGAGCGCGGATGGAGCGGCCTCGTCGCGGACATCGCGACGGAGAACGAACTCCGAGCAAAGCGCACTCGATCGAATGTGTATAAGGATGCATTCGATCCGTCTGTCGACGAGGAGATCCGTCGGCATAGTGTGATCGACTTCCTCTCGCTGGACCTCGAGCCGCCGGAGTTGACGCTGCGCCGGCTCGCCTCGCTTCCTCTCTGCCGCGTGAAGTTCAAGGTCGCCTGCGTCGAGCATGATCTCTACCGGGGGAACGAGTCCATCCGCGCGGCGATGCGCGGCATCATGGAATGGCACGGATACCGCATGGCCGCTGCTGATGTCCGGATGCTCGCCGAGTCTGAGGACGGCCTCTTCCTCGTTCCTGTAGAGGACTGGTGGATCCATCCGCAGTTCGTGAGCTTGCCCGCGGCGATCGACTTCGCTGGTGTTCTGCGCGGGAAGTACGAGTCGGAGGCGTTCGAGAAGATCGCGTTCCTCGAGCGATGCAAGGCGCAGCCTGAGGAGGTCGCATGAAGACCGAGCGAGTCCAGATCGAGGA
>RFQY01000154.1 GCA_009924775.1 Paracoccaceae bacterium
GAGCGCAGCCAGCGCCCGGCTGCGGGGGCACTGGCGCCGCGTGTGCGTGGATGTGTGGGGCGTGGTGGCGCTGCACCGGCCACGGCGGCGGCAGCGGCGGCGCTTTCTACCGGGCCTGCGCCGCTTTGGGCGGGCTTTTGCGGGTCTTCACCGCGTAGGCGGGCCATACGTTCGGTCGCTTCGCGGTGGCGGCGTATTTCAGGGGTTTCTTCGGGTGGCTGCAGCCCTAGGTCTGGCTGGCTTTCCAACGGGCTACGCGCCGCTTCGCGCTGGCGCTGCTCGCGTTCGGCCTCTTGGCGCAGCAATTCCGCGATATTTGGGTCCAGCGGGCGGCGGGCATTGGGCGCGCTTGGGGCGTTGGGGTGCAGGCTGCTGTCTTCGGGTTCTTCCCATTCGCCCAAATCGCCATCATAGGCGGCGCTGTCATCGGCCGCTGCGGGCTGCGATGCGGGGGTTTCCCATTCTGGCGCAACTTCGGTGGCCATCGCTGTGGCATCTGCGCTGTCTGGATGCGCCACAAACCAAGTATGCCCGCAATTCGAGCACTGCACATCGCGCCCAGCGGCAGGGATCACATCCTCTGGCACCTCGTATTGTGCGCCGCAATTTGGGCAAACCAGTCTCATCAGACCCCCTGACATAGGAACACATCCGTCACCGTTACAGCCGAACTATATGTGCTTGTCTTCGGCGGGAAAAGTGTAAACAACCCCGCCATTCCCAATCTATGATGATTGCATCGCCGCCAGCCATCGTGGCACAAGAACGCAAGCAGGAGGCCTGTCGCGTGATCGAGTTGGAAAATGTAGCCATGAGTTATGGCGGTGGCGAATTGCTAAGCGACATCTCGCTGCGTCTTGCGCCTGGTTCGTTTCATTTCCTGACCGGCCCGTCGGGCGCTGGCAAGACCACGTTTTTGAAACTTTGCTACGGCGCCTTGCTGCCCAGTGCCGGGCGGGTGCAGCTGTTTGGCACCGATTTGCGGCAGATGGGGCGCGACGATATCGCTTTGGCGCGCCGCAAAATTGGGGTTGTGCACCAAGACGTGCAGTTTTTAGACCATCTTAGCGTGGCTGAAAACGTTGCGCTGCCGCTGATGGTGTCTGGGCGTGAAACGCTGGACCAAGAGGTAAATTTGCGTGAATTGCTGGGGTGGGTGGGCTTGAAGGGCCGGGCCGATGCCCACCCGCCGCAGCTGTCTGGGGGCGAACGCCAGCGCGCGGCATTGGCGCGCGCCGTCATTATGTCGCCCGAGGTGATTTTGGCCGACGAACCCACAGGCAATATCGATTGGGAGATGTCGCAGCGGCTGCTGCAGTTGTTGGTCGAACTGAACCGCATGGGCAAGACCATTATGATTGCCACCCACGACCTGAACCTGATCCGCGCCGCCAAGGGGCAAGTGCAGGCGCGGGTCTTGCGCATCTCGAACCGGCGGTTGCATCTGGCGGGGGCTGACCTATGAGGCGCCCTGATCTGGCCCATTTGACCCGGTTCCTGACCGGCGACCCACAGGCCGACCGCATGGTGCCGCCCACGGGCTATACCGCGCGCCTGACCGTCTTTAGCGCCGCTGCCATGGCGTTTTTGGCGGTTTTTGCGCTGGCATTGGCGCTGGCCACGGGCCGTATGGCGGTGCGCTGGGGCGATGAATTGGCCCGGACTGCCACGCTGCGCATTTCTGCCCCGACCGAACAGATCGCCGCGCAAACAGCCGCGGCCCTGCGCGTGCTAAGCCAAACCCCGGGGGTGGCCACCGCCCGCGCCCTCAGCCCAGACGAGCAACGCGCGCTGCTGGCGCCGTGGTTTGGCCCTGATCTGCCGATCGAGGCCCTGCCGATCCCGCAGTTGATCGAAATTGTGGAAACAAGCGCCGGTTTTGATGCCCAAGGCCTGCGCCTGCGCCTGTCGGCCGAGGTGCCCGGCGCGGTGCTGGACGACCACAGCCGCTGGCGCAAACCGCTGGTGCAAGCGGCCAACCGGCTGCGCCTTTTGGGGGGCGTGGCAATTGTGCTGATCTTTGGCACCATGGCGGCCATGATCACCTTGGCCGCCAATGCCGCGCTGGCCGCGAATGCACAGGTGATCGCGGTGCTGCGTCTTGTGGGGGCGCGCGATGGCTATATCGCGCAGGCCTTTGTGCGCCGTTTTACCTTGCGCGCCATTTCGGGTGCGTTTGTGGGCAGTGTTTTGGGGGGGCTGGCCATTGCCCTGCTGCCCGCCGCGCAAGACGAGGGTGGCTTTCTCACTGGGCTGGGATTTCAGGGGTTGGGCTGGCTGTGGCTGCTGGTGATCCCGCCGCTGGCTGGGGCCGTGGCCTTTGCTGCCACACAATTTGCGGCGCGCACAACATTGAAGGAGCTGCCTTAACATGGCCTATGCATGGCGTTGGATAAAGTCACTGGTATTTGTGGGGCAAATGTATGTGATGATGCTGGTGATTGGCCTGCTTTATCTGCCCTATGCGCTGGCGGCACGCCGGGGCGCGCGGGCCGGGTGCAAGGCGTATTGCCGTTGGGTGCTGTGGACCGCGCGCTGGATGGTGGGCCTGCACACCGAGGTGCGCGGCGAGGTGCCCATGGGCGAGGTGCTGCTGGCGGCCAAACATCAAAGCTTTCTTGATATTCTGATCATCTTTAACGCCGTGCCTTCGGGTAAATTCATCATGAAGCGCGAAATTCTTTGGACGCCGATCATTGGCATCTATGCCGTGCGCCTTGGCTGCGTGGCCGTAGACCGGGGCAAGCGCGGCGCGGCCATTCGCAAGATGAGCGAAGACGTGAAAAAGGGCCACGCCGACGCCGGGCAGTTGATTATCTATTCCCAAGGCACGCGGGTGGCACCGGGGGTAAAGGCGCCCTACAAGGTGGGCACCGCGGTCTTATACGAGCAAATGGGCCAGCCCTGTGTGCCCGCGGCCACCAATGTGGGCGTGTTTTGGCCGCGCACCGGCATTTACCGCAAGCCGGGTTTGGCGGTGGTGGAATTTTTGCCGCCCATCGCCCCGGGCTTGGGGCGCGATGCGTTCATGGATCAGCTGGAAAGCAGCATCGAGGGGCGTTCGAACGCGCTAATGCGCGAGGCGGGGTTTGCCGTTGCCGATTAGGCCATATGCCCTGCCCAAGCGGGCGTAAGAAAAAGGCGCCCCCGTTGGGGCGCCTTTTTTGTGGTTTCTGCCTTAGGCGTGGATGGCACCATCGCCACAGGCCAAGGCCGCTTCGCGCATGGCCTCGGAAAAGGTGGGGTGGGCATGGCAGGTCATCGCCAGATCTTGCGCCGAGGCGCCAAATTCCATCGCCACGCAAACCTCGTGGATCAGATCGCCCGCCGCTGGGCCAATCACATGGCAGCCCAAAATGCGGTCTGTGTCTTTGTCGGCCAGCAGTTTGACAAACCCGTCGCCGGCAAATACCGCCTTGGCGCGGCCGTTGCCCATGAACGAGAATTTGCCCACTTTATACGCGCGCCCCTCGGCTTTCAGCTGTTCTTCGGTGGCGCCCACGCTGGCCACCTCGGGGTGGGTGTAGATCACGCCGGGAATGACGCCGTAATTCACATGGCCATGTTTGCCGGCAATCACCTCGGCTGCGGCCATGCCCTCGTCTTCGGCCTTGTGGGCCAGCATCGGGCCTTCGATCACATCGCCAATGGCATAAATCCCCGCCACATTGGTTTGCCAATGCGCATTGGTTTTGATTTGCCCGCGCTGGGTAAATTCAACGCCTAAATCCTGCAGGCCCAAACCATCGCTAAAGGGGCGGCGGCCAGTGGCCACCAACACCACTTCGGCATCGATGCTGTGCTGGCTGTCGTCTTTGCGCAGCTGGTATGTCACGGTGTTCTTGCCGCGCGCCTTGGCCACAGCTTGCACAGCCGCGCCCATCACGAAATTCAGCCCCTGTTTTTTCAGCATGCGCTGGAAGGTTTTTTGCACCTCGCCATCCATGCCGGGGGTGATCACATCCAAATATTCCACCACCGTCACATCGGTGCCAAGGCGTTTGTAGACGCTGCCCAGCTCTAGCCCGATCACACCGGCGCCGATCACCACCATCGATTTAGGGATCTTGCCAAGCTCTAGCGCCCCGGTCGAGGTGACGACGGTTTTCTCGTCCACATCGATGCCGGGCAGGGTGGCGGGCTCTGAGCCGGTGGCGATAATGATATTGGCGGCGGTGTGCACCTCGTCACCAACCTTGACCTGACCCGCGGCAGGGATGCTGGCCCAGCCCTTGATCCAGTCGACCTTGTTCTTTTTGAACAGGAATTCGATGCCCTTGGTGTTGCCCTCGATCACGCTGTCTTTGTAGGCCAGCATTTGCTTCCAATCCACGGATGGCGTTTTGCCCTTTAGGCCCATGGTGGCAAAGTTATGTTCGGCCTCGTGCAGCTGATGGCTGGCGTGCAGCAGCGCCTTCGAGGGGATGCAGCCCACGTTCAAACAGGTGCCACCCAGCGTGTCACGCCCCTCGACACAGGCGGTTTTCAGCCCCAATTGCGCACAGCGAATGGCGGCCACATAGCCGCCCGGGCCCGCGCCAATTACGATCACGTCATAGTTTGCCATGGATCATGTCCTTTCATGGGGCGGGGCGTGGGGGTGGCCCGGCGCAGCCCGCCATGGTGTGGTTATCAAAAGAAGGGTATCAAAAGCAGGGTGAGGGTGGCAAAAAGCCCAACCATCCAGATCAGGCTGCGCCAAGGTGACAGGCCAAAGGCATAAGCTGGCACATAGGCCACGCGCGCACCCAAATAGGCCCAAGCGGCCCATGCGCTGGCGCTATTGGCGCTGCCTGACAAATGCACAACCAGCACCGCAATGGTGAACAGGATCAGCCCCTCGAAATGGTTGGTCAAGGCCCGCTGCAGGCGCCCGGCCAGCCCTGTCAGGCTGCGGGGCGTGTCGCGCGGGCCCATCGCATAGCGCGGCCCAACCTGCAGGTTCGCGGCCACAGAATAGGCCACAAATTGCACAATCTGCAGCAGGGCCGCCAGCGCCAGAACGGTTAACTCGGACGTCATTGTAAGGCCTTTCCTTGGCGCCACGCAGCGCGTGTTTCGGGGGTCAGTACCTGCGCACGGCGCGCGAGAAACCAGTCTTGGCAGTCGCGCTCAAGGCGGCGCAACACCGGGTCGCTGCGCCACTGGGCCAAAGTCGCCTGTAGGGCGGGCATATAGGGGGCAAAGCTGGTGTCGGGCACATCGTTGCGGTTGGCCTGCCGGTGCCATGCCGAGCCCAGCTGATACTTGCCATGCCCCTCTTTGCCTTGGCCATCGCCGCGATCGTTTTTCATCAAAAACACATCTTGGGCGCGCACGGCATAGTGATGCAGCCGCGCATTGCGCGCAGCACAAGCCAGATCATGGGGCCGAAAGCGGCTGCTGCGCGCCTGAAACAGCGTGGCATTTGACAGGTGCGTGCCATCTGGGGTTTGCACCACGGGATCTGCCACCAAGGGTTGGCGCGGCGCGTGATCGGTTGCGGCGGCAAAGCTGGCCACGCGAAAGAGGCATTTGAACTTGGTCGTGCCGGGGGTTGGGGCGGCTTCGGCGCGGGTGTTTTTTTCTGTCACCAAATCACCCGGCACCCACTGCACCACCCCATTGTCGCCAAACATGCGCCATGGGATTGGCACAACATCGGCCGCGGCAGTTTGCCGCATCAGCTGCGCCAAAGGCACGTCAAGCACAAGAAACTCGTCGCTGTCGATATGCAAAACATGGCTGATACCATTGGCCCGGCACTGGGCCAGCACGGCATCCATGCCGCTGTCTTGGGGGGGCATGCCGGGGGGTACCGTTTGGCGGATATGGTGCACCAACCCCATCTCTGCGGCCCGGTCCAGCAATATATCCGAGCCGTCGCTGCAGGCGTTGGTCACCACCATGATCTGCGCAAAGCCAAGGCTGGCATGATGGGCCAGCCATTCTAGCACGAAGATCCCTTCGTTGCGCATACAGGCGGCAAGGGCGGTGCTGTGCTGGGTCATAACTGGCCGGTTGGTTGCAAAAAAGGGGCGCAGGCCGCGCCCCTTTTGAGAGGGTATTAGATATCCATCAGCAGGCGGCGGGGATCTTCCAGCGCCTCTTTGACGCGCACAAGGAAGGTCACCGCGCCTTTGCCATCCACGATGCGGTGGTCATAGGACAGCGCCAGATACATCATCGGGCGGATCACGATCTGGCCGTTCACCACAACGGGGCGGTCTTGGATTTTATGCATGCCCAAGATACCCGATTGCGGGGGGTTCAAAATGGGCGAGGACATAAGCGAGCCATAAACGCCACCGTTCGAGATGGTAAACGACCCGCCCTGCATTTCGGCCATGCTCAGCTTGCCATCGCGGGCGCGCAGGCCCAGTTCGCCGATTTTCTTTTCAATAGCGGCAAAGCCCATTTGATCGGCGTCACGCACCACGGGCACAACCAGCCCGCTGGGGGTGCCCACGGCCACGCCCATATGGACGTAGTTTTTATAGACAATGTCTTGCCCGTCGATTTCGGCATTCACCTCGGGCACTTCTTTCAGGGCGTGACAGCAGGCTTTCACGAAGAAGGACATAAAGCCCATTTTCACGCCATGCTTCTTTTCGAACGGGTCTTTATAGGCGTTGCGCAGCTCCATGATGCCGGACATGTCGACCTCGTTATAGGTGGTCAG
>RFQY01000155.1 GCA_009924775.1 Paracoccaceae bacterium
GCATGGGTGGCGCCATCGGCACCCACCAGCCCGGCGCGGTCGATGGCAAAGCGCACAGGCAGGCCCTGCAGCGCCACATCGTGAACGATCTGGTCATAGGCGCGTTGCAAGAAGGTGGAATAGATGGCGCAAAATGGCTTTAGCCCGCTGGCGGCCATCCCGGCTGCAAAGGTGACGGCGTGTTGTTCGGCGATGCCTACATCATAGACACGGCTGGGAAAGCGGTGGGCCATAATATCCAGCCCGGTGCCGCTGGGCATGGCTGCGGTCACCCCCACAATCAACGGATCTTGGGCGGCGGCCTGTGTCAGGGCTTGGCCAAAGACGGCGGTGTAGCTGGGGGCACTGCTGTTGGATTTACGTTGGTTGCCTGATTGAACGTCAAATTTTGCAACGCCGTGATATTTGCAATCGGCCTGTTCGGCAGGGGCATAACCCTTGCCTTTTTGGGTGCGCACATGGATCAAAACCGGCCCCTCGGCGCGGTTGCGCACGGCGCGGAACGTGGCCAGCAAATCTGGCATGCTGTGGCCATCGATGGGCCCGACATAGGTAAAACCTAGATGTTCAAACATGGTGGCGGGGGGGCGCTGGCCAAAGGCGGTTTCGCGGGCGTGGCGGGCCAAGTCGCGCAGCGGGCTGGGCAGGGTGGACACCAGCCCTTCGGCGATGTCGCGCAGCTTTTCGGCGGGGCTGTCGATATGGGTTAAATGATGGCTCAGCGCGCCCACTGGCGGGGCGATGGACATGGCATTGTCGTTGAGCACGACAAACAGCCGCCGCCCTTCGGCGCCGGCATTGTTGAGCGCCTCGTAGGCCATGCCCGCGGTGATCGAACCATCGCCGATCACGGCAATCGCATCGCCTGTCGGCTGGCCCATGTCGCGGCCTATGGTAAAGCCCAAGGCCGCGGAAATCGAGGTCGAGCTATGGGCCGCGCCAAATGGGTCAAACGGGCTTTCGGTGCGTTTGGTAAAGCCGGAAATCCCACCCTCTTGGCGCAGGCTGGCCATTTTGTGGCGCCGGCCGGTCAATATTTTATGCGGGTAGCATTGGTGCCCCACATCCCAGATCAGCTTGTCAAAGGGGGTGCGAAACACGGCATGCAGGGCCACGGTTAATTCCACCACCCCTAAAGACGAGCCCAAATGCCCGCCAGTGCGGCTGACGGTTTCGATGGTCTCGTCGCGCAGTTCGCGGGCCAGATGGGCCAATTCGATATCGGTGAAATCGCGCAGATCGGCGGGGCCTGCCACCCGGTCTAGGTGCGGTGTCGGGCTGTTTTGGGCCTGTGCAGTCATGGCGCGGTTCCTTTTGGGTCTGGTGTTGGCGGCCTTGGCTGGCAAAGCGCCAAAAAAATGGTGCCGTGGGCAAAACCGCACGGCACCAGTTCCTGGAGACCAGGAAGGGAGCCGGGCGTCACTCGCCCGGGTGTTTGGCCCTGTTGACAGGCCAAACCTGGTTTGGGGGCGGGCCAAAGGGCCGGTGTCCCCGGTTCTGTGGGCCCCGCCCGAAACTGCTGCGTCGGGCGGGGGCCAATCGCTTATGCCTTGGCGCTGTCAACGGGGGCGCTGATGGCGCTATAAGGCATCGGGCCAGGTGCGGTTTTGCTGTCTTCCGGCAGCAGCAACCCAACCAGATAAATCCCCCACAACAGCAGCCCAAGCCCCAGCACGAACACTGCCGCATAGGCCGCCCCGCGCATCATCTCGGAAAAGATCCACCGGCTTAGCCGCTGGGTGGGTGTTTCTTGGATATAGTCATGTTCAGCCATGTCTTGATCCTCTTAGTAGGTGGGGCGATAGCCATGAATGGCTGCCCAGTCCGACCAGTTATCCACAACAGTGCCCGTCAGCAGAATGCCGATGCCGCCCGTTAGGGTGCACAGCACTGCAAACCACCACGCCCAGCGGTGAATACCTTCCATCGAGGCGTTAAAGCCCATGGTCCAGCGCCAAAACAGCGCCGCGCGTTCCGAGGCGGTGCCCCGGTCTACGATCTGTTCTAACTCGCGGTCGCCGCCAAACCGACTAACTGCCAGAATGGTCGCGCCATGCATCGCAAACAGCAGGGCCGAGCCATAAAGGAAGGCAATCGAAAGGGCGTGGAACGGGTTATAGAACAGGTTGCCATATTGCAGGCTGAACAGGTTGGTCCAGTCGAGATGGGTGAAGATGCCATAGGGCACGGCCTCGGACCACGAGCCCATCAAGATGGGGCGGAAAAAGCCCAACACCATGAACAGCCAGATCGCCGATAAAAATGCCCAAGCCACGTGTTTGCCCATGCCCAGTGCCTCGGCACGTAACCATGTGCGCACCCACCAGCTGAGCACAGAGATCAGCAAAAAGAACGAGGCAATCAGGTAATAGCCGCCTTCCGCCATGGGCGGGATCGACAGGCCATAGCCGGGTGCCGGTGGATCTAGCGACAACCAGAAAAGATCGCGCATAAATACCGCCGGGTTAAAGCCCGCCTGATACCAAAACCACATGCCAACCATCACAAACCAAACGGCACCGGCCGCAAGGCTAAGCACACCCATGGCACCCAGATAAACGGGGCCAAGCTGCGCGTTGCCGATCCAACCCATGAGGTTGGAAAAGCTGGCGCTTTTGGTGCGGTTGCTTAGGTCTACATCTTCTACCATGCCCATTTCGGGCGCGGCACGAACCTGCACTTGGGTAAATATGTTCTGATACTCAGCCATTTACGCCTCCTGCGATATCTGCCCACCAAGGCAGTTCCAGCCACCAATCCCACCAATAAACCCATTGGTCGAACCAGATGGTGCCCGAGATGACGATACAAACAGCCGACCAAAAGCCTGCGTTCAAAGCCAGCAATAGGCCCACACGGTGAATGCCCAGCGTGCCCACCGAATACCCGATAAGATCGCGGAAGAAGGTATCTTCGTGATCTGGGGTCTTCATCTTTTCGCCGTCCTTGGGGTTGGCGGCAGACAAGATCAGCGCGCCATGCAGGGCCAGCGCCAGTGTCGTGGTGAAGAAGAAACTTACCGCGATCATATGGGCAGGGTTGTAGTGGAAATTGCCATAAGTATAGCCAGTGTTAGACACCCAATCGAGATGCGTCCAAATCCCATAGGGAAAGGCATAGCCCCAAGCCCCCATAAGCAGTGGGCGAATAACGACCAGTGTCACATAGGCAAAAATTGCCACGCCAAAGGCAAAGGGCACATGCAGCCCCATCCCCAGTTTGCGCGAAATCTCTACCTCGCGTAGGGCCCAAGAAACAAAGGCCCCCACAGCGCAAATCGTGATGATTTGCCATAGACCACCCTCTTTCAAAGGTGCCATGCCCAACCCATATTCCAGGGCGGGCGGGTTGATTGATATCAACCAGGGGTTCCAAGTGCCTTGCAGCACGGCCCCCCAAAGTATCAAGAGCGTTCCGAGGACGGCGAAAAAGATCGTCGTGACCCCGAAAAAACCGACGTAGAAGGGCCCGACCCAAAAGTCGAACAGGTTCCCGCCGACCAACGTGCCGCCTGGCACGCGGTATTTCCGCTCGAAGCTCAGCAGTGCCATGCTTCCCTCCGCGTAAGCTTGCCGGCCAAAGGGCCGTCAGGGTTTAATGGGAATCTGCGGGCGAAATCGGGACAAATTTCGCCCGCAGAAAGAGCGCGCTTGGCGCTATTAGCGGCCGTATTTCTGCGCTGCGATTTCGAACCAGTTGTAGCCGTCGTTGGACAACAGCACGAGATGGATCATCGCTGCCAGAAGGAACAGGAAGACGCCTTGGGCCACGAAAACGCGGCGAGGGTCGAAGATCAGCCAAATTTTATAGAACTTGCTCATGCTTCAATCCTCTCAGAACCAAGGACGCCAGATGAACACGGCCAAGTGAGCGATCACCGCGATGGTGACGAACAGCCAAAGCCCGCTCATATAGACCGAGTGCAGTTCCTGGGCCTGCTCATCGGTAAGACCTGTGAAGGACAGATCAGATTTTCCAGTCATAATAACCTCCGGATATCAGACTGCGCCGCACCCCCTGCGGCTGGGATGGCCCCGGCTTGCGCCGGGCACCTCTCCCGCAGACCCTGGCCCACGGGAACTTGCATCCCGCAGTGTCAGCTGCGGAATATGATCGGGGCGATCACATGGGCGTCTTTCAAAGCCCGCTTGATCGGCCCGTTTTTCGGCAACCGGCGCTGGGTGATCAGCCGCCAAGTCCAGGTTTGCACCCCGACAAACAGCGCTACCACAAAGACGGTTGCGAAATAGAAATCGTATTCCAGGCTGTGCGTTGGCACGCCCCGGGGCCGGGCCCCGTTTACGCGGAGATCAGTCATTTTTCTTCTCCTCTCATGGCGCGGCTGAGGCGAGGCTTGCGCCGCGCACCAGATCGCTGCTGATTTCCTCGGCCCCGGCATCCAACGCGGCGCGCTCTATGGCGTCGCGCAGTTGGCGGGCGGCGGAAATGCGGGTTAAGATCGGGTGTTTTGCAACGATCCGGTCCAATTCGGTTTGCGCCTGCTCTGACCACGGCAGGCTGCGCGTCATGCGGCTGGGCGTGGCGGGGGCTGCATCCATTTGGCTGGCCAAGGGCAAGATGTGAAACAGCGCGTCAAACAGGCCATTGCACAGCTCTTGCAGCACATAGGTGGCGCCAGCGTAGCCCATAAAGGGCGTGCCGGTGTGGCGGCGAATGGCGGCGCCGGGAAAGCTGGCGGCAATGAACGAGGGCGCCGGGCCAAAGCCTGCCTTTGCCTCGGCCATATAGATTTTTTCGTTGATCGACCCGAACACAACGAGGGGCCGTTTTTCAGCCAGTTGCGCGCGCACGTCGAAATTATCGGTTTTCTGTCCCGCCACCCGTGGCACCGCAAAGGCGCAGGGCAGGCCCAAATCGTTTTCCAGATAGTTGCGCAGCCCGCGGGTGTAGGTTTCGTTGGCCACGACGGCGAACGAGGCGGTGGCATAAAAATCTTGCGTGACCGAGCGCCACAAATCCCACACGGGTTTCAGGGTGGAATGTTTTTCGCGGGTGATGAACGGCTCTGGGTCCAGCCCCAGCATTTCGCCCAAGCTGCGCAGGAATAGCGTGGTCGATTCTAGCCCGATGGGCGCCTGCAGATAAGGCTTGCCCAAAACTTCGGCCAAGCCGCGGCCAAATTCGCGATACATCACGATATTGGCGTCGGCATTCACCAAATTGCGCATTTCGGCCAAATGGGCCCCCATGGGCATCACCATGTTGACCTCGGCGCCAAGGCCTTCGACCAAGCGGCGGATTTCGGCCAAATCCGAGGGCATGTTGAACGTGCCATACATCGGGCCCAAAATATTGACCCGCGGGCGCGCACCTTCGGGGCGTTTGGCCTCGGGGGGCATGCGGCCTTTGGTCATGCCGAATTCGGTAAAGATCCACGTCATCGCGCGGTCGGCCGCCTGCCATTGATCCTCGTCGATGGTGCGGGGCAAAAAGCGCTGGATATTGGTGCCTTGGGGCGTGACGCCGCCGCCGATCATTTCCGCGATCGAGCCTGTCACCACCACCGCAGGCAGGGCAGGGTCCAGCGTTTTCCACGCCCGGCGCATCGCGCCCTCGGTGCCGTCGCGGCCCAGCTCTTCTTCGCCCAAACCTGTGGTGACGATGGGCAATTCGTGGGGGGGTAGGGCATCGGTGTAGTGCAAAACCGAGGTCACGGGCAGGTTTTCACAGCCCACGGGCCCGTCGATCACAACTTGCAGGCCTTTGACGGCGGTAAAGGCATAGACCGCCCCCCAATAGCCGCCCGCACGATCATGATCTTCGATCAGCATCAGATCATCTCCTCGGCTTTGGCGGCGCGGCGGGCTTTTTCCAGCTTTTTCAATTGGCGTTCGCGGAATTCGGGGCGCAGGTTCGGGGCACCTTCCCAAATGCCGGTGGTGTCGCCTGTGCCCACGCCTTCGAAAAAGGCGCGCATCTTATCCATACGCGGGCGTCCGGCGATTGCGGCATTGATCACTTCGGCCAAGCTGCCAGCACCTGCCGGGCCCATCAGCGGGCGGGCGGAAATCAGGTTGGTGAAATACAGCGCCGGTATGCCCCGCTCTTTTGCATGTTGCACCACCGGGGTGGTGCCAATGGCCAGATCGGGGGACAGCCCGTCAACGGCGGCCAGATCATCGGCCAGCGAGGCGCGGAATTTCACCGCCACACCGCGGCTTTCCAGCCAAGCCCTGTCATCGGCGCTCCATTTGCTGGCGGCACAGGCCGTGCCCACATAGGCCACATCGGCGCCGCTTTCGATAAGCAGGCGCGCCACCAACAATTCCGACCCTTCATAGCCTGACAACGTGATGCGCCCGGTTACAGGGGCTGCGGCCAGCGCTGCCTTGATGGCGGGCAAAAACGCGTTTTGGGCCGCCGCAACCCGATCTGCGGGAATGTCCAGCGCAGCGCCGATCGCGGCCAGCCACGCGCGCGTGCCTTCAACCCCAACCGGGGCCGAGCCAACGATGGGCCGGCCTGCGGCCTGAAATTCGCGGATGGTGGCGGCGTAAAACGGGTGAATGGCCGCAACGGCCGCGCCATCCAGTGCGGCATACATCTCGCGCCATTCGCGGGCGGGCAGAACCGGGCCTGCATCCAGCCCCATGGGGGCCAG
>RFQY01000156.1 GCA_009924775.1 Paracoccaceae bacterium
CCACCAGCCGCTGCCGTCGGCCGCGGTGCGTTGTCGTGCGAACGACCACCAGATCGGTGTGCGTTTCGATGACATTCAGCAGCAGCAGGCCGATCTCGCGCCGCTGCTCGGCATCCCAGCCATTGGCGCTCAGGTGCAGCTGCCTCAGCACCTTGGGATCGCTGAGCGCCCTGGCCCCGAGGCGTCGCCGCACCAGGCGCAGCATCGCCACCCCACGCTGTTGTTCAACCCGCAGCGCCTTCACCTCATCCGCGATCTCCCGCCCGATGGCGCCGGCCAGCTTGGTGAGCGGCTGCGGCTGGCTGATCGAATCGATCACCACCGACAGGGCCAGCAGCGCCACCGATCGGGGGCCACGGTTCACCAGCAGCAGCAGTGGCCAGCAGGACAGGTGCTGGCCAGCGCGGTGCGGGTTGGCCAGCAGCTCCTCAAGCAGTAGACCCAGGCCCACGCTCACCTGTTCGGCGTGCTTGCGGAACAGGGCGCGACCGTGTTCGGTGCTGGCTTCCCTGCCGGTGGCCACCAGGTTGGCGGTGATGTTGCGGGCGCTATCTCGGGCCCGCTGTTGTTCTCTCAGATCACGCTGTCGCTGACGTTCACCAGCTGCGGATGAACTGCCGTGCTGCTTCGGCACGCATTTCAGGCTGCTTTCAGCATCTATTCCACCCCACCCCTGCAGAGCGGGCCAATCCACCGACAGCACCTGGCCCGATCAGTGTTCTGCACTGGTGCATGAGTGTGCAGCGGGTTTTAAGTCCGCTGCGTCTGCCAATTCCGCCATGCTCCCGCCAGTTGTTGCAACGGATCTCGGAGATTCTGGGGTCTGCGTTGGTCTGCTGGATGCGGACCGCTGCGGCAGAAAACCGGAACCGGTGAACGCATCCACAGTAAGAGGGGAGATCAGCTCTCCAGGGCGCTGACGCAGGCGGCCAGGGCATCGGTGTGCAGGTGCAGGTAGCGCTGCACTGACGCCAGCGATGTCCAGCCCCCGTAGGCCATCAGTTGGTGCAGGGGGATCCCCTTCGCGGCCAGCTTGCTGGCGCAGGTGTGGCGGGTGGCGTGGATGGTCAGCGCCGCATCTTCGATGCCCATGGCGTCCTTGGCGCTGCCGAACAGCCACTTGAACTGGTCGTAGCGGAACGGCCAGACGCGATGGCTGCCAACGGCTGGCAGGTGAGGCGTGAGGGCATCGATCGCCCGGCGGGTGAGCGGGACAGAGCGCGGCTTGCCGTTCTTCGTCTGCCAGAACGTCACCCGCCCCCGGGCCAGGTCCACGTCCTCTCCGCGCAGGCGCTCGGCCTCCCCCCAGCGGCAGGCGGTTTCCAGCAAAAACACCAGCAGATCGGCCGCGGCGGGCTGGCCCCGCTCGATGAAGTGCCGACAGAACGCATCGCGTTCACTGTCACTGATCACTCGGTCCTTGGTGTTGGCCAGCCTGAGCTGCCGAGGCATCTTCGGCACCTCGCTGATGTGGCCGTGCAGGTGGGCGTCGGCCAGCATCGAGCGCAGGGCACTGACCTTCATGTTGATGGTGCTCGGTCGGTTGCCCTTGGCCTGCAGCTGCTGGCGCCAGCCGTCCACCAGCTGGGCGGTGATCTCGGACAGCGGGAACCCGGCGCCGAAATGGGCCACGCACTCGGCCGAGTAGATCGCGGCGGTGCGCGCATAGGCCAGCCCCTCCCAGCGCACCCGCAGGGACAGGTCGCGGGCCTGCTGCAGGGTGAACAGGCCATTGGATGGCAGCGGGCTGGCGTGCTGATTCATCAGCTGATCGAGCAGCTCACGCCGGCGGGCCAGGGCCTCGCTGCGGGTCTTGCACTTGCCGGTGCGGCGCACGCCGTTCACCGAAACGTCGGCAACCCAGCTGCCGTCTCTGGTTTTGCGAACGGATCCAGTCATGGCGGTGGTGGTGGTGGTGGTGGTGATCAGAGGGCCTCAAGCTGACGGCGCAGCGCCTGGCCCTTGGCGGTTAGCCGAACGAGGTGACGACGCCCCTCGCCGGGGTCGCGCATCACCTCAAGCAGGCCATAGCCCGGGTGTCCCTTGCGATGGGTATGGCCCAGGGCGTGGACCGTTCGGCTCACTGAGCTGTTGTTGAGGTTCAGGGCCTCCTCGATCTCCGCGTACGTGGCAGAGCCCCGTTGCGCGAGGAAGAGGAACACCTGGGCGTGGTGGACCGGGAAAGCGGTCGGGCTGAGAACAGCGAACGCAGCCAGGCAGCTTTCCAATCGATCCAGATCCATGGCCCAATCATGCGACGACACCTAGGAGTCTGGCACCGGTGCAGACGCAGGCGCCTGCGGGTCCCGTATGTCTCCAGATACAGGCAGACCTCCCGCCAGCAGTGGCGGCCCGGGATTGCAACCGATGCGATCAGCAGCAGGCTCATGACGCGATCTCCCCGCCGGTGGATCCAGTGGCACCTAGGAGGCTAGTACAGAGGTACTGGCCTAGATGGTGGTTGAGCACCGCGGCGCCTTCCTCGCTCAGCAGCAGCTGCTGGCCCTTCCGGTGCGGGTGTGGCCGTGTCACCACCAGCCGCAGCGGGCTATGTCGCCAGCTGCCACCGTCGTAACGGCTGCGCCCCCGCAGCAGGCTCACCAGACGGTTTGCAGTTGCCCCCGGCAGGGGCCCGCCATTGCCGCCGGAGCCATCGCCCATGGCCGCTGCCAGATCGTTGACGTGATCAATGCCGCAGGCGATCAGCACCAGCGCCTCAGCCGCGCCGATCGGGATCGGTCGATCCGTTGCACGCAGCTCGCGCAGCAGCCCGGCAATCGCCAGCAGCGCAGCCGCGCCGGCTTCTGGAAGCGCGTTCACATCGTCGTTTCGTTTGGTCATGGCCTTGTGGTGGTGGTGGTCGTGGTGGCGCGGCTCAGCTTGTGAACCAGCCGGGTGGCAACGGCCAGCAGATCGGCCGAATCCGCCCAGGCCGTTGAGCCCTCCGGCTCGGCCTGAACCTGAGCGGCCAGCTGTTCGGCCAGGGCATCGCTGAACGGCCCCAGCAGGGTGAGCAACAGGACCGCTTCCGGTCCCTCAATCTCAATCGTTTGCATGGATGCAGAAATCTGCAGGTGTGCATTCAGTAAGGCGAATCGGCGCGGTCTGTGCATTGTCAGGGAGGCGTTGCAATGTCGGGTCTGGCCGCGTCGGGTCCGGCACTGGCCGCCATGGTCGGGTCACCCATCCGAGGGCCCATCCGAGGGCCAGCCCCAGGGCCAGCCGTTGTAATGGCCCGTTCATGGCTGCCACCCCTGGCCCATGGCGGCCGGCGCCACGTCGTAACCGCCTGGCCCGAATCGCTGATGAATGCCGACAACCCAGCCGGCGACGAACAACAACACGGCAGCGCAGCTGGCCGCCGTGAGCGGATGAATCCTCATCTCCTGATTGTGGTGGTGGTGATGGTGGAAGCGCGTTCACATCGCGCGCAAACATGCCGGCCGCCAATGGCCGCGGCCGGCCGGCCCCTGGTGGGCCCCTGCTGTGATGGCGTCAGCGCAACGTGGCGCCGATTTCAATACCTTTCAACAGCTGAAAGGCCTCGCGTCCGGTGAGCGCCTCGGCGATCGTTTGGCGTCCGTTGCCGAACCGCCGGTAGATCCCCCAGCCGATGCCGGCGGTGAGTTCTGGCCATAGATCAGCCATCGGGATCCCGATCGCTTCCGCTGCCCTTTCCGCTGCCCTTTGCAGCTGTCGTGTGCTGATGCGCATCGCCATAACGTGGTGGTGGTGGTGGTGAACAGCCGGTGAGGGCTGCAGGGTGCCGACCTGCCACCACAGAGGGCAGCAGGAACGGCACCGGGCAGCGCTCAGGCCTCGGCCTCTGTCACATCGGGGCCGCAGATCGCGTTAGCGGCTTTCGTGGCATCGCTCAGCGCCTTAAACAGCACACGGGGCCCCGCCTTGAGCACCTTTGCCCAGCTGCCCAGATAGGCCGCGTGATTCTCTGCCTGGCATGGCACCTCCAACCGACGGCAGATCAGGAAGGCCGCCAGCTCAGCTACCAGTTCTTCCCGCGCATAGGACTCAGACCCGAACCCACCGGACAGATCACGGGCCAACCGGTCACGGTGGCCGGTGCTGTGTGCCTGTTCATGCGCCCAGGTCCCATACAGTCCGCCGGCCGTGGCGAAGCTTGATCGGGCTGGCATGTTGATCCGATCGGCACCGGGGCTGTAACAGGCCCGATCGCCACCCCATACCGTCGGCACCGGCCACACGCCCAGCACGGCCTCAGCGCCTGCCAGACGCTCAGGCTCAGGCCGCACCGTCACCGAACCCGTGGCCGCGGCGATCGCCTCATCTAGCGCCTGCTGAGCTTCCGGGGTGCTGCCCACCAGGTCAGCAACGTTGAACACGCAAGCCGGTTTGTAGGAGACCCAAGCCGCAATCAGAACAGACCCATCCGGGCCAGTCTCCGGCTTGCCATCCTCGCCGATCTGTTCGCGGCGGTTCAGTTGAGGCCTCAGCACGTAGCAGCCGCGCGAGCCCTTGCGCGGATACCAGCCGAGCCCCTTTGCCTGTGCCATGCCAAGCCACAGCGGCAGGGCATACCCACGGCAAGCGGCCTGCATTTCCAGTACAGCCGGATTGCTGCCCCGATATGCCGCACCGGTGACCATGTTCCGATGCTGCCCCGATGCCCCGCAGGCTTCCCAATCTCGGCGCCACGGATTGACGCCGTTCTCCAGCAGCTGCACAAGCTCAGCGCACAGTTTCTCATCAGCAGAGGGCCCGTCGTAACGCTTGCCCTTCCCCTTCCCTTTCGTGGTGGTGGTGGTGGCCATGGTGTTGTGTTGCGGTGGTGGTGGTGGTGAACAGCCGGTGAAGGCTGCAGAGGGCCCACCTGCCAGACAGCAGGGAGGGCCCTGGGCAGCCGTCAGGCCCTGATCACAACGGGCATCAGCAGCAGCTCAAGCCGTGGTGTTTCGCCGTGCTGGCCAATCCGCGGCGCATAGGTCGCGCTGAACACAAACGGCGTTGTGGCGCCGTTGCCCTCGCAACGTGTCACGGTTCGGTCGTCTGACAACTTCTCAACCACTGCGCACCATTCGCGCAGATAGCGAGCGTTGAAAGCCCAAGGCTTCCCGGGATTGTTGCTGAACGATTGCGGCCAGAGCTGATTGAGGTTCGGGTAACTGCCAACCTTGCCGAAATCGGCTGCTGTGTGAACTGAGAAGAACCCGGACAGGTTCACAGAAGACAGCTCAGCCAGACCTTCCTTCCTTCCCCCGTGAAAGACCGCGCGTAGGTCTTGCGTAACGGTCAGCAGCTTGCCGTAGGAGACAGCTTTCCTGAGCGGTTTCGCGTACAGCAGCACGCCAGCATCAGGGATCCGCCAGAGGCTGGGCATCCCATCGGCGCCATAGGCAGGGAACCGGTAACGGAAGGCGCGATGCCCATCAGTGGATTCGATCTGGTATGCGTCGCCATCGCGCCAGACGTGAACAAACCCCAGGAGTTCTTTGTTTCTATCAGTTGAGGCGAACTGCGCAGCTGCCCAGATTGGCCAGTAGGGCAGAACAGCGCAGCAGTCACCGGAACGGCTGGCCAGTTCGGCGGCCTGTAGGTCTGCCGCGGACAGTTGCGCAAGGGTGGTGGCTTTCATGGTGGTGGTGGTGGTGGTGGTGGTGGTGAGACAGCCGGTGAGGGCTGCAGAGAAGGCCCGCAGGCCCTCAGTGCAGCCGTCAGCCACGCCAGCCCAACAGCCGACAGAACCGAACCCAGCTGGCCTCCGTCATCCACCCGGGCTGATGAACACAGATCGAGCCGCCGATCGCTTCTTCACCGCAGATCAGCTCAGACAGGAACGCCCATCCGTCAGCAGGCATCAGCAAGTCATCGGAACTCGCCTCAAACGTCAGCCAGCGCGGCACTCGGTCGCCGTCACCTTCCGGCCGATACCCACGTCCAAACATGTCGACAACGTCTCTCAGATCCCAGCAGCTCTCGAAATACTCATCCGCCAGATCGCCCCAACGGGTCAGCCAGCCCCGTTCGGCGGCATCCCCCGCCTCGCAGCTCTCAACAGTCACAGCCTCAGCCGTCAGGCGGAAGGTGCCCCAGGTCTCAGCCGAGCGAATCACGGTCATCTCTTCTCAGGTGGTGGTGGTGGTGGTGGTGGTCTGCAGCAGTGCCGACCACCCCCAGACAGTAACACGTTCTCTCCATGGGTGAGAAGTTCTTCACCAGCCGCATCAGCCGGTGACAGCCACACCAGCCACCACCAGCCGGTGGCAGCCGCATCAGCCACACCAGCCACCACCAGCCGGTGGCAGCCACACCAGCCACCACCAGCCACCGCCACCACCGCGCCACACCTGGATAGATCGCGGCAGGCAGGCGGTAGCAAGACAGACAGCGCATCCCATCGCCGCAGGCCACCCGATGCCACCGGCTGGCCATCGCCGCAGCCGCCGTCACATCCACCACCAGGGCCACATCAGCCAGACCATCGCCACACCGACAACAGCAACAGTCAGACCGGCCACATCCGAACCCAGCAGATCAACAATCCGCAGAACTCGCTGACAGCGACAGGGATCTAATCGCGTGGATGCCGCAGA
>RFQY01000157.1 GCA_009924775.1 Paracoccaceae bacterium
GGGAGATCTCGCCATAGGTCAGGTTTTCCGAAAGACCCGAGGTCGCAGGCAACGCCGGAAAATCCCGGTCGGTTTTGTACCGGCCGATTCTGGTGGCAACAAAATTGCCCAAACGATCAATCGCCGCACGTTCACCAACCGTGACATGTGCGCCAAGGACAGCCGCCCCGCGTCGCATGGCCTGCGACATGTTCCAATCTGCGATGGTATCGGTTTCGGGCCAATGGGCCGGATTTATGAGATGCGACACAGTGGGAATGACATCCGCCACAGGTCTACCGCGCACCGCGTTCCAAAATGGCGTGTAAACTCGATAATAGCCGCCCGCGCCGGTGGTCACGGTCCAGGGTTCGAACATGACATGCCCGTCAAAGGACCGTGCATCGATCCCCTGTTCCAAAAGCGCCGCCTTGACCCCGGTGTCACGGGCAATCGACGCAGGGTCATAGAGCCGCGACCACCAGACCGACGTGGCCCCGGTCTGGGCGATCAATTCTTGCAGTGACGCCAGCGCCGCCCCCCGCCGCAAGGTCAACCGCGAGCCGATCCGCGATAGATCATCCAAAAGGGCCTGAACCGACAGCCCCAGCCGGAACTTTGGCGCAGCCCCAAGGTCGTTAACGCATTCGTCGTGAAGGAACACAGGAATGACGGGCCGCCCGCTGGCCTGTGCAGCGGTCAGCCCTGGGTGGTCCGACAGCCGCAGATCGCGACGAAACCACAGCAGGATCGGAGAATTGGGCACGCGACTTCTTTCAGAACTTTGATAAGATACGCGGTCGCGTGCCGATTGGATCAAAGGAAATTACAAAACCTGATCAAGACCTTCGATCAGTTTCTGAATGTCCTCGGCCGATGTGTAATGGACAAAGCTGACCCGCAGAACGCCCTTGTCCAGGTCAACGCCCATCGCCTGCAGCGGGCGGACCGCATAGAAATCACCGCCCCAGCAATTGATCCCCAATTTCCCCAGCTTTTCCGACGCCTCCTCGCCCGAACCAGCAAGTTCGAGCGCAAAGGTCGGCGCGCGGTCCACAGCCGTATTGGGACCAAGAAGCCGAACCGAATTCAGCCCACCAAGGTAATCCAGCAAGGGCTGCATCAGGGCGATTTCATGGTTCCGCATCAGATCATGCGCCGCCGCGCCACCCGCAAGCCCGTGATGGGTTGCCAGCGCGTCAAAGTAATCCACCATACCCGCACTTGCAGCGATCTGGGCGTGGTCGGGTCCTGCAGGCGTAAACCGCTTATAGAGACTGTCACCGTTGAAATAATGCCCTTGATTGGGCAGCGTCATGCCGAAATCTTCGCGGACCACCATGATGCCTTGGTGGGGGCCGTAAACCTTATACGCGCTGAACATATAGACGTCGCAACCCAAGGCGCCCACATCCGGCAGGCCGTGGGGCGCATAGCTAACACCATCCACAATCACAAAGGCCCCCGCGGCATGGGCGCGGGCGGAAATCGCCGTGACATCGTTGATCTCGGCCACCACATTGGAACAATGCGGGAAACACAACAGCCGCGCGCCGTCCAACAGGTCCTCAAGGTCAGCCGGATCAAGGTGACCCGTTTCGGGGTCGACACACCATTCGCGCACGACAATGCCTTCGTCCGCCAAGCGCCGCCAGACGCCAGAGTTTGCTTCGTGGTCCTGATTGGTGACGACGATCACCTCGCCCGGTTGCAGCCATTTGCGCACAGCGTTGGCGAGAACAAAGGCGTTGGCGCTGGTCGAAGGGCCGAAGGAAACCTCGTGCGTCTTGACGCCCATGAGCGCTGCCAGCCTGCTGCGGGCCTCGTCCATTTCTGCCCCGCCGGCCTGTGCCGCAGGATAGGGCCCATAGGGTTGCACCTTGCGTTGGCGATAAAACCGGGTCAGCCGGTCGATCACCGGTGCGCAAGCATAGGACCCGCCAGCATTTTCAAAAAAGCTCTGGTTGGAAAGCCCCGGTTCCGAGAATGCTGGAAACTGGCTGCGGACGAAATCAAGATCAAGTTTGGTCATAGTGGCCCTTTCATACGGTCTCGGGGATGCGCCCATGACAAATGGGGCAACACCCGTGTCATGGCAGGTCTTCCAGCCGAGCCGACAGGCCAATAGCTAACCTGTGGCAGACCCCGCCAAAGCGGGATCGCCAAAGGATTAACCGGACGGAAACAGCCTGTAAATAGCCAGTGCCGTCCGGTTTTTGGGTTCAGGCGTTCACGTCAACGACAACGCGGCCCTTGACCTTACCCGCAAGGATATCGGCCCCCAGTTGCGGCAGGTCGGACAGGGTGGTGGGTTGGATCATCGCCTCGAGCTTGTCCATCGGCAGATCGGTTGCGATCCGTTCCCAGGCGCGGACACGGTCGGCATAGGGCCGCATGACGCTGTCGATGCCCAAAAGGTTCACACCGCGCAGAAGGAACGGAATGACTGTGGCAGGCAGGCCCGAACCACCGGCAAGCCCGACAGCGGCCACGCTGGCCCCGTATTTCATCTGCCCCAGCACCCGCGCCAGCATCGCGCCGCCCACGGCGTCCACGCATCCGGCCCAGGTTTCTGCCTCGAGCGGGCGTTTGACGGTCTCGTTCAACTCTTCTCGCGCGACGATCCGGCTGGCCCCAAGACCTGTCAAATACTCGGCCGTTTCGGGGCGGCCCGTAACGGCCGCAACCTGATAGCCCAGATTGGCAAGAATTGCCGTCGCTACCGACCCGACCCCACCAGCGGCGCCTGTCACCAGAACTTCGCCCTGATCGGGACGCATCCCGTGATCTTCCAGCGCCATCACCGCCAACATCGAGGTCAGCCCCGCAGTGCCAACCGCCATGGCATCGCGCGTCGAGATCCCTTGCGGCAAGGGCACCAGCCAATCGGCCTTGACGCGGGCCTTTTGCGCATAGCCGCCCCAATGCACCTCGCCCACGCGCCAACCTGTCAGCACCACCTTATCGCCGGGGGCGTAACGCGGGTCTTGGCTGGCCTCGACCGTGCCGGCGAAATCGATCCCCGGCACATGGGGATAGGTGCGCACCAAACCGCCGCCCGGCCCAATGCACAAGCCGTCTTTGTAATTCAGCGTCGAGTAATCGACGGCCACCAACACATCCCCCTGTGGCAATGCGTCGATATCGATCTGGCGCAGCGCAGCATGGGTTTTGCCCTCGTCGTTCTTTTCCACCACCAAAGCGTTGAACATAGGTCTTTCCTTTTCCTTCGATATGCCCAAGCCACGCAGCCGGGCCAGATTGGCGC
The DNA here is from genome assembly GCA_009924775.1 of Paracoccaceae bacterium. Taxonomy (GTDB): domain Bacteria; phylum Pseudomonadota; class Alphaproteobacteria; order Rhodobacterales; family Rhodobacteraceae; genus CAJXSO01. Next base: position 3,248 of record RFQY01000157.1, read on the forward strand.
GCCGACAGCGGGCCGCGAGTTGGCGCAACTATGCCCATGGCTTGGGCGCCCCCGCAAGGCTTGCGCGGTAAAAAATCGCCCCGCGCTTAGGCAGCCGTTTTAGGCGGCGGTATCTGGCATCAAAAACAGGTCTGTGACCGGCGCAACCAGCCCCGCCGCGCTAAGCCTTGCGTGAATTTGGCCACGATGGTGGGTTTGGTGGTTGAACATATGCACCACTAATTCCCCCAAGGGTTTGTCCACCTCGCCTCCGGCCAGCGGCGAATGCCAACGCAAACGCCCCGCCAGATCGATGCTGCGCAGCCCCTTGGCCCAAAGCGTGATACGCCCGTCGGTGCGAAACCGCTCGGCCGCCCAAACAGCCACTGTGGGGCATAAACGGGCGCTGTCTTTCATCGCCAAATCATGCCCCGGCGCGCCGTCAAAGCGGTGCATCCAATTCATATCGGCCCATAACAGATGATTGGCCGTGCCAAAAACCGAGCCCCAAAACAGCCCCTGATCGGCCTGCAATTGATCGGCAGGCAGGGCTTCGAGACAGGCACGCAGCTGTTGGTTTTGCCATGTATTATAGCGTGCCAGCAGGCGCACATAGTCTGGGGTGATCATGGCAAATCTCCTTTTTGCAAACATCCCACGGGGCCAGAGTTCAATCTTGGCACCCAAAGATCAATCCCCCCTTTTCATCTGGCGCGCGGGCCCCTATATCTGGGGTGTTCCTTAGGGAACTATGGGCATAAACGCGCATGGAATAAACGGATCGGACCCGGGGGCGGTACCCGGCGGCTCCACCATACTCCTTCGTTTGAGGACCTTGGGGCCGAAACAGGATCGACGAACGCGTAAAGATGTTGCTTTGTCCCGGTGAGGTACCACCGTTATCGGTCCGAAAAGTACAATTGCAAACGACAATCGTGCTCCGGTAGCGATGGCTGCGTAAGCAGTCGGAGAGACCGAAAATTAAGTCCTTGCGCCTAGCAGCGTAAGGCGGGGTTCGCAGGTACCTGGCAACAGAAACCTGCACTTTCCCCCCCTTTGGACGTTTGAGCGCAGCTGACAATTGGCGCCGGCGCGCGCCTTGGGCGTTGGATGCCTCCGGCGGGAGTATTTGGGCAAGATGAATGCCTGCCCATGCAAAAGGGCCGCCCCAAAGGACGGCCCCCAAAGCACGCGCAGGCGGCGCTATTTTGTGATGATCTCGGGCCCCATGAAGGTGGTGGGCAACCATGTGGACAGCCACGGGATATAGGTGACCATGATCAAGAAGACGAAGAGCACTGCCGTAAACGGCACGGCCGCGCGCACAACCCGCATCATGGGCATTCCCGCCACGCCAGAGGTGACGAACAAATTCAGCCCCACCGGCGGTGTGATCATGCCGATTTCCATGTTCACCACCATGATGATGCCCAGATGGATCGGATCGATGCCCAGTTCGATGGCGATGGGGAAGACCAGCGGTGCCACGATCACGATCAGGCCCGAGGGTTCCATGAACTGGCCGCCGACAAGCAAGATCACGTTAACGATGATCAAGAACATGATTGGACCAAACCCCGCATCTAGCATTGCACCAGCAATGGCTTGGGGGATTTGTTCATCGGTGAGCACGTGCTTCAGGATCAGCGCATTGGCGATGATGAACATCAAGGTAACGGTCAGCTTGCCCGCCTCGAACAGGGTATCGCGGGTGTCACGGTGGAAAAACGCCGTGACAAGCGCGATGGGCTTGCGCATGAGCGACAGGTTTGGCGTGCCTTCGGGGCGCGACAGCGGGCCCATATCGCGATAGATGAAATTGGCGATGAAGAAGGCGTAGATTGCCGCCACTGCCGCGGCTTCGGTTGGGGTGAAAATCCCGCCGTAGATGCCGCCCAAGATAATGAGGATCAAGAACAGCCCCCAGCCAGCTTCGGCGCCTGCCTCGGCCACTTCGCCCCAGCCGCGCCACTCGCCCTTAGGCAGGTTGCGGATTTTGGCGATGGCATAGATTGTCAGCATCAGCATAGTGCCCGCCATCAGGCCCGGGATCACGCCCGCCAAGAACATCCGCCCCACCGAAACATCGGTGGCGCTGGCGTAGACGACCATCACAATGGAGGGGGGGATCAAAATGCCCAGCGTACCGGCATTGGCGATAACGCCTGCGGCGAAATCTTTAGAATAGCCCACCTGGCGCATACCGGCGATGACGATCGAGCCGATGGCAACCACCGTGGCCGGAGACGAGCCAGACAGCGCGGCAAACAGCATACAGGCAAAGACGCCCGCGATGGCCAGCCCCCCGGGGAAATGCCCCACCAGCGCAATGGAAAAGCGGATGATGCGCCGCGCCACGCCGCCGGTGGACATGAAGCTGGAGGCCAGAATGAAGAACGGAATGGCCAAGAGCGTGTAATGGCCGGCCATGGATTGGAACATGGTTTGGGCGATCGAGGCCAACGATGTGTCGCTGAGCACCAGCAAGAACATGATCGAAGACAGGCCAAGGCTGATTGCAATCGGCACACCGATCAGCATGAGGCCGATCACCATGGTGAAAAGAACAAATACTTCCATTGGATTAGTCCTCGCGGTTCAGGTGGCGCACGTCGTCGATGGCATCTTCGGCCTCGTGGCTGACGATCAGGCTGGTGGCATGGCCGCGGGCCACGTTCCATACCGCTTGCAGCACCCGAAACAGCAACAGGGCCATGCCGAAAGGCAGCATGAAATAGGGAATAAACCGCGGGATTTTTTCGTATTTTTCGCCCTCGTTCATCAGCGGTTCGATAAAGCGCAGCCAATCTGGCATGGGGATATCGACCACTTCGTACCAGCCACGATACGAGGTGCGTTTCATCTCTTCAAAACCGGTGGGAAACCAGCGCCCCGTGGTTTGGGGAAGATTGGCAAAATTGGCCCAATAATCCCAAGCCCCTTTCAGCAGCAGCGCCGCATAGGCAATGCAAATGGCCCCTGCCACCAAGGCCAGAACGCGGCGGACGGGGGCGGAAAACAAGTTTATCAGTGCATCCACGCCCAAATGCGCGGTGACCTTCACCGCGTAGCTGACCCCGAAAAGAACCAGCCATGCAAAGAGGAAGGTGACCGCCTCTAGGCCCCAGATGATCCCAGTGTTAAAGCCATACCGCAAAACCACAT
>RFQY01000158.1 GCA_009924775.1 Paracoccaceae bacterium
AGCAGCACCTCCAGCGAGCCCACCAGGTCCCCCGCCGCGGTGGCGGCTGCGCCAGCGCCGGGGCTGACCACGCCGAGCGCACCCGCAAGGGTCTTGAGGCTATTGTCAGCCTTTCCCGCCGCCTCACGCAAGCTCACCAGCTGCGCGCTCAGCACCTGCACAGAGGCGCTTGCTGTGGCGCTCGCGGTTGCGGAAGCTCCGCCGCCCTGCTGGTCGCTCATGCGGCCAAAAAGCTGGTCAAAAAATCCCGACAGCACACCGCTTCCGATGGTGGTTTGTCGTGTGCCGCGCGCACCAAAAGCCTGTGTCGGGCTCACTCCCCGGCTGGCGAGGCTGGCCGCCTGCCGCTCCGCGTCAGCCTCAACCGCAGCGCGCCGTCGGATGAGCGTTTCCGAGGTGTCTGCGCTGAGCCGCCCAAGCGCGGCCAGCTTCTCCTCCAGGCGGTTGATGGCCTCGATTTCGAGCTGTGCGTTTCCGCGGATGGCGCCGAGCCTGTTGCGGATGTCGGCGGCGCGCTGCTTCTCAAACTCGCGTTCGGCGGCACGCACCTCGGCAGCCGCGGCCCGCTGTGCCTTTGCCACCGCCGCCGCCTGCGCTTTCGCCTCGCGGGCCGCTGCGGCTTCAGCGGACCGTGCCGCCGCTTGCTCTGGGTCACGCGCCGCGCTGCCGCGGCTCACCACACCCTCCACGGTGCCACCGGTCGCGCCTGCCTGCGCCCGAGCGCGCCCGAGGCCCGCGAAGGCACCAGCAGCGCGCGCTTGCGCTTCCGTAAGGCTTGCGATTGCCGCGGCTGCGGCCTCTGCATCGGCGGCCACGGCGCGGAGCACCGCCGAGCTTTGCCCGGCCTTGATGGCGAGCTGGTAGGTAACGCGGCGGTCAGCGGCCATCGGTCAACCCCATCAGCGCGGCGCTCTGCCGCTGCCAAGCCACCGCCCATGCAGCCCGCGCCCATGCGCGCGCCTCGGGGCCCAGCGCGGGCCAAGCGGCATCCTCCGCCCAAGGTAGCGCGCCGCCATCCGCCGATGGCAGCGGGCGCGGGCGTTCACCCTCTTGAGACTCGGGGAGCCACCGCCGCACAAGGTCACCCGCATCGAGCGCGGGCGCCATGCCGGCGCGCCAGAGCGCCAACAGGTCAGCGGCGCGAAGGCTCCCCGCCCAGATGCCGCCCTCATGCGAGGGCTGAACCGCGAGCGTGGTGGGCTCCCATGCGGAGCCGGTCCACCGCGCGCACACCAGCGCCGACACATCAGCGGCCAAGCGCAGCCAATCGGGCGTGGCGTCGCGGTCAACGCTCACGCCCAGCCATGCGGCAAGCCCGACCGCCACGCATCGGTCGCGCAAGTCTTGGCGCCCTGTGAGCGCCGGAAGGTGCGCCAGCCGCAGCGCCACCCATCCAAGACAGGTAGGCACCGCCACGCCCTCGGGGGGCGCTGGTGGTGGCGTGGTGGCGTAGGCTGCGGCGGCAACTTGGCGTGCGGCGATGGCTTGCACGATGGCCATCAGCAGTACATCCCGATGGGGTGCGAGCCAATCGACGGGGAGCCATGGCCAGTCTTGATCAACGCTGACCACGCCATGCGCGAAGCGGCAGGGGATTGGCTCGCCAATCGGGGTCAGGTCATCTTCATCCGCATCGCGGCCCCACCACCCGCACACCAGCGCGGCCAGCAAGCCCTCAACTTCATCGCATGCGGCTTCGTCGAGCGCATCGCCCGACAACAGCCGCCGCAGCGTTTCGCGGTGTGTCCACTCCTCCTCGGGTGTCGGCGCTCGCCACCACAGCGCGGTGATGCCCGGCAACAGCCCGCCCGTGATGGGCGGCTGCGCCAAGGCGCGCGCGAGGATGGCGGCGCCGGGCTTCATCAGGCCCAGGTCCCGTTGGTGGTCACCGCTGCCGCCGCCGCGTTGGTGATGCGGAAGCGGAAGCCATAGTCACCCGTGGTCAGAGCCTGCGCGGTAAAGGTCACAGTCTCCACCAGCGCGCCGCCAGACGAGAACGGCGCACCGTAGGCCGTCACCACCGCATCGCTCAACTCGATGTAGACAACCTTCGTCCCCGAGGTGAACGAGATTGACAAGTCAGCCGCAGAGCCGGCCATCAACGCGGCGCGGATCGTGGCGGTGTCGTCTTCGTCCGCCGCGCGGGTCACCTCCAGGGTGACGCTGATGGGCCCGCTCAGCACACCCTCGGCGGGGTAGTCGCCGCCGAAGTCCACCGCGCGGTCCAGCGGACGCGTGAGGCTCAGCGTCAAAGAGCGGCAGGCCACACTATTGCCGCCATAGCTCAGGACAGAGCCGGTCCGCCCGAGCACCGGGACAGAGGTGCCGTAGGCATCGGCGGCGGGCGTCTGCGTAGCAGCCACACCGAGCTGATAGGTGCTCGACCGCGAGGCTACAAAGCCGCGGGCGTTGATGGTGGCGTAAGCGATGCCGCCCGCTTCGATCGCCAGGCTCAGGCTTTCAACCTGCAAACCCGCGAACTCACTCTGTAGGCTGGTGCCATCCGCCGCGGTGTAGACGTGCACCAGCGAGCGGAACGGGGTGTTGATGCCGGTGGGGTAGGTGTGCGTGTACGGGCCAGCGCCGCTGCTGGACGTGGTGCCGCCGAGGGTCCACGCGAGCACCGCGCCGATGCCCTCATGGGTCATCGCGAGCCGCATTGAGCCCGCCACCTCGCGGGCGGTCACGTAGCGTGCGCCCTCGACGCCCGAGCCCGAGCCGCTCAGGTCATCGACCACCACGCTGGTCACGGCCTCTTGCAGCCCGACCTCGGCGACGCGGAGCCACGCGATATTGTCGCTGGTGGTGGGGAGGGTGCCGTAGGTGGTAGTGCTGCCGCCATCAGCGACGATGCCGACGCTACCGGCGTTGATGTTGCGGCTCAGGATTTTGGACATGGGGTTACTCCGTAGGCGTCACGCCTTGCAGCAGGGCGTAGGTGGTGGGGGCGCGGTCAAGTAGGCCGCCGCTCTGCGGGCCGGTGGTCCAAGCTCGCAAGCGCAGCAAGCCAAGCTCGGCGGTGGCGGGCGCGACAGCGGCCAGGATGGCGGCGCCACGGTCAGCAGACCAAGCCAGCCGCACGCCCGCAACCCATGTGCCGGGCGAGGCTGGCGCGCCGCTTGCATCAGCATCCAGCACCTCCACCCGCAGCCCCTCCACGTCCTCCAGCTCGCGCCCGCCGCGGATGCTCACATCAGCCAGCGCGAGAGCGACAGGGGCCACCGCGAGCGTGATGCCGCCCACCGGTGCGAGGATGCTGGCGCTCGCGGTGTAGCCGTTACCCTCGGGGATGACCGCGGAGCCCTCCAGGCTGACACCGGGGAGGCCACCGGGTGGCACCGCAAAGCCCGCCGCTGCTGTGCCGCTAACGGTGGTGGATGGGTCCACGCTCACCGTCGCATCGGCACCCCAATACAGGTAGACGACGCCCACCGTGGCGTTTGCGGGGAGCCCGCTTGGGCAGGTGATTTGGATAGTCGCGCCCTTGTTGGCGTATGACCATGTGATGCGCTGATGGGCTACGGTCTTGCCGCTCGCATCACAGGCCAGCAGGTCATACCCATCACTCTGCACACTGCTCCACAGGTCCGCAAACTCAGGCCCAAAGTCCACTTTTGGCGGATTGGTGCTGCTGATGGTCCACGTCACAGCTACACGGTATTTGCGGTTTGACGCTGATGGCCACGGCATGGTCAACCCCTCAGGGTGCGGCAGAGGACCCGAGCATAGCACGCCACCCGCCCGCGCTCGCGGTCCAGCACCACCTGACCGGCGCTCAGGCTGACATCATGCGCCAGCGTGCCCGGTGCGCCGAGGATTGCATCCGCGAGCTGCCGCAGCACCTCAGCGCCTGCCAGGGTGGCCTCCGCCTCTGTGGTGTAGCTCAGATGAAGCAGGACTTCATAGGTATCGCTGGTCAACCCTTGGATACCGTCGCGCTCCGTGGTGACGCCCGAGAGCACCACGTAGCAGACCGGCGCAGCCTCAGGCGCTACCGCATCACGCGGGGTCACCAGCCGCACGCGGCCACTGAGGGCGACCGGGGAGCCGGTGAGGCCGCTATCAGTCAGCGTCACACCGCCCAACAGGGAGACAAGCGCGGCAGCCTCGGCACGGCTCATGCGGCATCCTCCAGGCCCATGAGGGCCGCCAGCGGCAAACGCTCAGGGGTGATGCGCACCACGTCCTGCCAAGCGTCCCGCAAGTAAAACTTCGGCGGTAGCGTCACCGGGCCCGGCGTAAGCACAAAAAGCAGCACACCAGCGGGCCCAAAAACAAGCCAGCCACCCGCCCGCCGCGGCACCCATCGGGGCTGTGCCAGGTCGCGGATGGAGCGCAGACCGCCACGGATGGCCGCGTCAGTCGGGATGGCCAGATACCGCGCTCGCCGCGGGCGGATGACCGCGCCCAGCTCTTGAGCCCGCGCATAGTCCGCCGCTGGTGTGCCCGGCTCGCCCGCTGTCAGCTCCACCAGCACATCCTCGGCGGTGGCCTCACTGCGCCCGCGGACGCTATCGCCGAGGGTGCCGCGCCCGCTGGCGGGGCTGTACACCCGCGCCGCTGCGTTCGCTTGCCCGAGCCCGCGGCCCTCTTCCGCGAGCTGCGCACCGGCCCGCGCCAGCGCCAGCGGCAGCGCGACAGGCGCGCCCGCAAGCTCGGCAGCCAGCTCTGCGAAGGTCACTTCCGCACCGCGCGCACATGGGGGCACAGATGGGGCCGCAGCAGGGCCACCACGTCCGGCGGCCATGCCTCATCGCGGTAGGCGGTGGTAGCCATCTGCGGGTCGCTGATGCTGGCGCGCCCTTGGCGCAGGTCCAACCCGAGGCTCCACGCGGTGAGGCGCCCCACCGCTTGGCGCAGGTCCTCTGGGATGGCCGCCACGCCCGCGGTGCACGCCACCCGTAGCTCTTCGCCCGAGACGCCCGACAGCCACCGCAGCGCGGGCCGCAGCGGGTCCGCGAGCTGCGCCCGGTAGTCGATGCCGCTGGTGAGTACGTCATAGTCGGCACCCGCGGTGCCTGCGGTGTCGGCGCCCACACGCACCTCGCCGACAGCCGACACGAACGTGATCGGCAGCGTGATGCGGTCATCATCCCACAGCGGATAGTCATCGCCTACCGTCAGGATGTGCGACGTGGAGGCCATGGTCAGGTCCCCGGCTGCATTGATGGGCCAGCCGATGTAGCGCATCACTGCGGCGCTCATGTCCAGCAGCCGCGCGGTCACCACCGCATCCGGCGCCGTGGCGGCACGGTTGTACAGCGCGGTGTAGTCGGCGAGGCTCAGCAGCGTGGTGGTGGCCATCACTCCTCCCCTTGGGGTCCGAGGGTCTGACGCAGCATCTCAGCCAGTGCCGTGGCCTCTGTGAGCAGCCGCCGCGCCTCTCGCGGTGTCACCAGCCGCCCGCCGGGACCGCGCACCGATAGCGCGGAGACAAGCGTGGCCATGGTCACCAGCGCATGCGGCGCCAGCTCCAGCAGCCGCTCGCGCCGCGCGGTGCGCCGCTCTTGCCTGCGCTCGCGCGGGGTGCTCGCACACCAGCGCGTGGATGGTCATCGTGGGGTGCGAGCTGCCCTCACGCCACACCGCGTCGATGAGCCCCTGAGCCCGCGGGAAGGTATCCGTAGTCGGCGCCGCGCTCGGCGCGCCGATGCTCGCCAGGCGCCGCAGCTCAGCGTCAACGCTGGCGCCGACAGCGGCACAGCTCGCGCTCCGCGGGTCGGTGACAGTCATACCGTAGCGCCCGCCGCCCGCGTTCAGGTGCAGGTGAAGCACCACCGCGCGGTCCACCTTGCGCGCCGCAGCGGAGCGCAGCGCCTCGGCGACACGCCCTCGGTAGTGCTTTGCGGGGTGCTGCTCAGGGCATGGTGTTGGCGCATCGTGGATGCCGCCACTGACACCGAGAGCCATCAGGTGGTGAAGCACCAGCGGCGCAAGCTGCCGCACCAGCGCGGCTTCATCGAGCCGCTCGGGGCCGGTGTCAGTCTGCCGCACCGCGCATGCGCCGGGGTCCCACCCATCGGGGCGCGCGCCGTGGCCGGGGACGATCGCGACATAGGCGGGCATCATGCCTCCACGGGGCGGGGCATAGCCGCCTGGATGACGCGGAGCACATCAGCCCAGCGGCCCACAGCCACCAAACGGGCGCCCGGCCTCACGGCTGGCCCCTGTACTCGGCAGGCGCGAGCGCGATGGATGCGGGCGTGCGCTGGATACGGGCTGTCAGCAGCTCCGCGAGCTGGCGAGCCAGCGCCCGCTCGATGTCGGTCGCCGTCTCATCCGCTGCCAGGTACACCACCAGGTCCACCGCCTCTTGCAGCGCGCCCACCGTGGCGTAGGGCCAGCCCACCCGCAGCGGGCCGCCATAGCGCCGGATGCCAATCTGC
>RFQY01000159.1 GCA_009924775.1 Paracoccaceae bacterium
CCCGCCGCTGCCCGGGGCCTGCGCGAAACCAATGCGCTGCACCAGCAAATATTGCAGCGCCTCGGCCCCAGCCCCTTGGCCGAAGATCAGCTGATCCGCGATTTGGCGCTGCCGGTTCAAACCGTGGCCCCCGCTTTGACAACGCTGGAACTGGATGGCCAGATCAGCCGGCAACCCGGCGGCTTGCTGGCGCGCCATTAGCCCACCGGCCACATCTGTGGCGATCGGCCAATGGCCATGCCCCGCGCGCGCCCCGCGCCCAAGCACCGCAGCCGGGCCCGGAACACAAAACCGGGGCGCATTTGGGCCCGCACTGGCGCCCCCGGCAGCAGCGCCGCCCAGCGCACCACAAGAGGCGTCACAATAAATGCGGGGAAAACCGCGCATTGACAAAACAGGCCCGGGCCGCCCATGTTCGCCCGCCATAGCCGGTATGGCGAGTCGAAAGGAAGTTGAATGCCCGTTGTCGTTGTTGAATCCCCCGCAAAGGCCAAGACGATCAACAAATATTTGGGCGCAGATTATACCGTTCTGGCCTCGTATGGGCATGTGCGCGATCTTCCCGCCAAGGATGGCTCGGTCGACCCTGAGCACGATTTCGCCATGACCTGGGAAGTGGGTGGCGACAGCCAAAAACATGTGCGCGCCATCGCCGAGGCCCTGAAAACCGACAACGCCCTGATCTTGGCCACTGACCCCGACCGCGAGGGCGAAGCGATAAGTTGGCACCTGAAAGAGGCGCTGACCAAGCGCCGCGCAATCAAAAAAGACACCGATGTGCGCCGCGTGACCTTCAACGCCATCACCAAGGCGGCTGTCACCGAGGCCATGAAAAACCCCCGCGACATCGACGCCCCCTTGGTCGAGGCATATTTGGCCCGCCGGGCGCTGGATTACTTGGTCGGCTTCAACCTAAGCCCTGTTTTGTGGCGCAAATTACCCGGCGCGCGCAGCGCAGGGCGGGTGCAATCGGTATGCCTGCGCCTGATCGTCGAACGGGAATTAGAGATCGAGGCTTTCAAAGCCCGCGAATATTGGGGCGTCAAAGCGCAGCTGCGCACCCCCCGCGGCCAAGAATTCGAGGCACGGCTAACGGTTTTGGCCGGCAAAAAACTAGATAAATACGACATTGCCAACGAAACGCAGGCCGAATTGGCGGTGCAAGCCGTGAAAAGCCGCGACCTTAAGGTGCAATCGGTCGAGGCCAAGCCCGCCAGCCGCAACCCATCTGCGCCATTCATGACCTCGACCTTGCAACAAGAAGCCAGCCGCAAATTCGGCATGGGCGCACGCCAATGCATGAACGCCGCCCAGCGCCTCTACGAGGCAGGCCATATCACCTATATGCGCACCGATGGCATCGACATGGCCCCCGAAGCCGTGGCTGCCACCCGCAGCACAATTGCCGCCCGCTTCGGGGCCGAATACGTGCCCCAAAGCCCGCGCATGTATAAAAACAAGGCAAAAAATGCCCAAGAAGCGCATGAATGTATCCGCCCCACAGACATGGATAAAGACGCCGGCGCGCTGAAACTGGCCGATGCCGACCAGCGCCGCCTTTATGACCTTATTTGGAAGCGCACCATCGCCTGCCAGATGGAAGCCGCCCGGATGGAGCGGACCACCGTAGACATTGGCAGCCAAGATGGGCAAGTTGGGCTGCGCGCGACGGGCCAGGTTGTGCTGTTTGACGGGTTTTTGAAGGTCTACGAAGAGGGGCGCGACGAGGTTGTCGATGAAGACGACAAGCGCCTGCCGCAAATCATGCCCGCGGAAGCCTTGGCAAAAACTGCCATTACCCCCGAACAGCATTTCACCCAGGCGCCCCCCCGCTATACCGAAGCCACCTTGGTGAAAAAGATGGAAGAGCTGGGCATCGGCCGCCCCTCGACCTATGCCAGCGTGATCACCACGATCCAAGACCGCGAATATGTGCGCAAAGAGCAAAACCGCCTTTTCCCCGAGGACAAAGGCCGCACCGTCACGGTCTTTTTGATGAACTTTTTCCGCCGCTACGTTGAATATGATTTCACCGCCGATCTAGAATCGCAGCTTGATGATGTCAGCGCGGGCGAGCGCGATTACAAAGATGTGCTGGGCCGGTTCTGGCGCGATTTCTCGGCCGCCATCGCCGAAACATCCGAACTGCGCATCACCGAGGTGTTGGATGTGCTAGACGAGGCCTTGGCGCCCACGCTCTACCCCCCGCGCGACGATGGCACCGACCCCCGCAGTTGCCCGCTGTGCGGCACGGGCAAGCTGCATTTGAAAACCTCGCGCAGCGGCGGTTTCGTGGGCTGTGGCAATTACCCCGAATGCCGCTACACCCGCCCCATCGGCGGCGATGCGGCCGAAGCTGGCGACCGGATTTTGGGCCAAGACGAGGCTGGCAATGACATCAGCCTGCGCTCGGGCCGCTTTGGCCCTTATGTGCAGCGCGGCGAGGCGACGGAAGATAACAAAAAACCCGATCGTTCTAGCCTGCCAAAGGGCTGGCAAGCCGATGAGATGACATTGGAAAAGGCGATGGTGCTGTTGTCGCTGCCGCGGCTCGTGGGCCTGCACCCCGAAGGCGGCGAGGTCAGCGCCAATTTCGGGCGTTTTGGCCCCTATATCATGCACCAAGTCCCGGGCGAGGCAAAACCCACCTACGCCAACCTAAAAGACCCCAACGACGTCTTCGAGATTGGCATGAACCGCGCCGTGGAATTGCTGGCTGAAAAGCGTGCCAACCCCGGTGGGCGCGGCCGCACAGCGGCCAAGGCGCTGCGGGTGTTGGGCCAGCACCCCGATGGCGGCGAAATTGCCGTCTTCGAGGGGCGCTATGGCCCCTATATCAAGTGGGAAAAAATCAACGCCACCCTGCCAAAAGACATCACCCCCGAAGATGTGGCGCTGGACCAAGCCCTGCAGTTGATCGCGGAAAAAGCCGCCAAAGGGGGCAAAAAGCCCGCCAAGGCCGCCACTGCCAAAAAGACCGCCGCCAAAAAGACCCCCGCCAAAAAGCCTGCTGCTAAAAAAGCCCCGGCCAAAAAGGCGGCAAAAAAGGACTGAAGGGGCGCGGCTGCGTAGTTATACGACTTTCGCCGCCCCCGGCGCCGGGCTAATACCTGCACCACCACCCCGGCAACAGGGGCCACAGACATTTTGGTTTGAGGGAGACATCCATGAAGAAAGTCTACAACTCGGCCGCCGGCGCATTGGACGGGCTGTTATTTGACGGCATGTTCATCGCCTCTGGCGGGTTTGGCCTGTGCGGCATTCCTGAATTGCTGCTGCAAGCGATCAAAGACGCGGGCACCAAAGACATGACATTTGCCTCGAACAATGCAGGTGTCGATGATTTTGGCATCGGTATTTTGCTGCAAACGCGGCAGGTCAAGAAAATGATCTCGTCCTATGTGGGCGAAAATGCCGAATTCATGCGCCAATATCTGTCGGGCGAGCTGGAGCTTGAATTCAACCCCCAAGGCACCTTGGCCGAGCGTATGCGCGCAGGCGGTGCGGGCATTCCGGGTTTTTACACCAAAACCGGCGTGGGCACCGTGATTGCCGAAGGCAAAGACCACCGCGATTTTGACGGCCAAACCTATATCATGGAAACCGGTCTGGTGGCGGATCTGGCCATTGTAAAGGCATGGAAAGCCGACACCACTGGCAACCTTGTGTTCCGCAAGACCGCGCGCAACTTCAACGTGCCTGCGGCCACCTGCGGCAAGGTCTGCGTGGTAGAGGTAGAAGAAATCGTAGAGCCCGGCACCCTGGATCCCGATCACATTCACCTGCCCGGTATCTATGTGCATCGCATCATTCAAGGCACTCACGAAAAACGTATCGAGCAGCGCACCGTGCGCCAGCGCAAGGAGGCATAAGCATGTCTTGGGATCGCAATCAAATGGCCGCACGCGCGGCACAAGAACTGCAAGATGGCTGGTATGTGAATTTGGGTATCGGCATTCCCACGCTGGTGTCGAACTATATCCCCGAAGGCATCACCGTTACGCTGCAATCGGAAAACGGCATGCTGGGCATGGGCCCTTTTCCGCTAGAGGGCGATGAAGACCCCGATCTGATCAATGCGGGCAAACAAACCATTACCGAACTGCCCCATTCCGCCTATTTCGACAGCGCCACCTCTTTTGCCATGATCCGCGGCGGCAAAATCGCCATGGCCATTCTGGGTGCGATGGAAGTGGCCGAAAACGGCGATTTGGCCAATTGGATGATCCCCGGCAAGCTGGTGAAGGGCATGGGCGGCGCCATGGATCTGGTGGCCGGCGTTGGCCGCGTTGTGGTGGTGATGGACCACACCAACAAGGCGGGCGAATCGAAGCTGCTGAAAGAGTGCACCCTGCCGCTGACGGGCAAGGGCGTGGTCGACCGGATTATCACCAATTTGGGTGTGTTGGACGTGGTCGAGGGCGGCTTGCGCCTTGTGGAATGCGCCGAAGGCGTCACAGAAGCCGAACTGCGCGCAGCAACCGAGGCCACGATCGTCGATTAAACCGCGCAAATGCCGGAAAAACACAGCCCGCCAACCCCGTGTTGGCGGGTTTTTTCGTGCCGATTCTGCCGAAAAACCCAGAAAAGAACCAAAGCGCAAAATTTTTGAATTTTTTAATCAACATTAACAATGGGTTAGTAAATTTATACCCGAAAGTATTAAGAATTCCAAAAAAGCGCCAATCGCGCCCAAAAGCTGCCCCATTCGGATAGGTATATAGGGTCATACCAAGACGGCGGCGGGCCAGATGAGAGTGGCGCCCAAACAAACCGGCGGCTTGGGTGTGTGTAACCAAACATCCTTTGGAGGGATATCAAATGCTAAACTTCATCAAAAACTTCCGCAACGACGAAAACGGCGCTGTAACTGTTGACTGGGTTGTTCTGACCGCTGCTGTGGTTGGTCTGGCTGTTGCCGCCTACACCGCGCTGGACACCAACATTTCGACACTGGCCACCGGCGCCGCAACCACGATGCCCACATTCTAAGACCTGCCCGTGCCCCGGCACGAAAAGGAAAATCAAAGGGGCGTCCATCGCGCGTGGGCGCCCCCTTCCTACCTCAAAGCGCCCTACCCGGGCCCAATCAGACTGCCGGTCAAAAGGGGGCCGCATGTTACGGTTTTTTCACAGGTTTTTACGCGAAAATCGCGGCGCTGTCCTTGGGTGCTGCCATGGGGCAGTTTTGGCTGGCAATTGCTGGCCATGCCAATTTTTCTGATCTTGGGTATTCTGGCCAATGCCATGGGGCTTTTTGGTGCGGGGGATGCCAAATTTATTGCCGCCGCCGCCCCCTTTGTTTGGGCCGCCGATGCGCGGCTGGTGGGGCTGATCTTCATGGCCAATTTGCTGGCCGCCTATCTTGCCCATCGCATGGCCAAGCACACCGCCCTGCGGGCACTGGCCCCAGACTGGGCCAGCTGGGATGCGGGCGCGAAATTTCCCATGGGCCTGCCCTTGGCCACCAGCCTGATGATCTATCTGGCCATCGCCAGCCTGTAAGCAATGGCCGGGCAAAGGCGGCACGCCTTTGCATTTCCCTGCGCGCCGCGATGCGCTAGATCCGGGGCATGAGCAATTACCCACACGCCATCGACGATTGGTTTCGCAGCCGCGGCTGGCAGATGCACCCGCATCAACGCCAAATGCTGGCCTGCGCCCATGCGCCGGCCACCCTGCTCATCGCGCCCACGGGGGGCGGGAAAACCATGGCAGGTTTCTTGCCCACGCTGGCAGACTTGGCCAGTGGCACCCACAAGGGCCTGCACACAATTTATGTAAGCCCGCTCAAGGCGCTGGCGGCCGATATTGCGCGCAATCTGGCCCAGCCCGTGGCAGATATGGCCCTGCCCATCCGCATAGAGGACCGCACCGGCGACACCAGCCAAGCGCGCAAGCGCCGCCAACGCGCCGACCCGCCCCATATTTTGCTGACAACGCCTGAATCTTTGGCGCTGTTGATCAGCTATCCAGACGCACCAAAAATCTTTGCCAATGTGCAGCGCATTGTGATCGATGAAATCCATGCCTTGGCCGAAAGCAAACGGGGCAACCAGCTGTTCTTGGCGCTCTCGCGCCTGCAAGCACTGGCGCCAAGCCTGCGGCGGGTGGGCCTGTCGGCCACTGTCGAGCACCCCGCCACCATCGCCGCCATGATGCCGATCGGTCCAGCTCCGGTGATGATGACGTCCTCACCGACCATGTTGAAAGAGAGCGCGGTATGAACAGCGTTACCGTAGGGATCAAAAATGCTCAGCAAATCAGTGGGGATATAAACGTTGGGACGAAACACGTTGGTCGCCGGGATCACCAGATACTCTGCAAAAGCGCCGTCACGATTGACTCCGACGCCCTGAGT
>RFQY01000160.1 GCA_009924775.1 Paracoccaceae bacterium
TCTCTTCCGCTATGGGCAGTTTCAGATGCGCCGATTGTTGGCGATGGTCAAGCGCTGCATCGGCCGCAGGGGCGCCGCAAGTGCGAAAGATAGGCCTCCTATACCGAAGAACTGCCCCCGCCCGGCGCCATGCGGTTTTGGGCGGCCTTGGCCAGCGTACTGCTTGCCTTGCAAAATTCTTGCCTATATGACTAGAAATCAGGAAATTATGCAGTGGAACGAATATTTTGCAAAATATCGGCGATGCCCTGCACCTGGCCCTGCAGCTTGTTTTCTCGGGTAATGCAGATTTGGTGGAAATTGTGCTGCTGTCTGTGCAGGTCAGCATCACCGCCAGCGTGCTTGCGCTGATCATTGGCCTGCCCATTGGCGCCTTGGTGGCAGTGGCGCGGTTTGCGGGCCGTAGCGTGGTGCTGGTGGTGATGAATGCGCTGATGGGGCTGCCGCCGGTGGTTGTGGGCCTGTTGGTGTATTTGCATTTATCGCGCTCGGGGCCTTTGGGGTTTTTGGGGCTGCTTTACACGCCCACCGCGATGATCATTGCCCAAACCATTTTGATCACCCCCATCGTGGCCGCCCTTTCCCGGCAGCTGATCGAAGATCTGCACGCAGAATATGCGCCGCTTTTCCGCTCGCTTTGCCTGACGCGGCTGCAAACCATGCGCGCCTTGCTATGGGACGCGCGCTATTCGCTGATTACGGTTGCTTTGGCCGGGTTTGGCCGCGCTGTGGCCGAGGTGGGCGCGGTTATTATCGTGGGCGGCAATATCGATCATTTGACGCGTGTGATGACAACAGCGATTGCGCTGGAAACATCCAAAGGCGAATTGGCGCTGGCCTTGGCGTTGGGCATGATTTTGCTGGTCTTGGCGCTGGTGGTAAACGGCGCGGTGCAGGCTGTGCGCCTTGGGGCGCAAAGGCAGGCCTATGTCTAGGGGGCAAAATGGGCTGTTTATGCGCGACGTGACGCTGCGCTTTGGGCAGGCCACGGTGTTGCGCGGGCTAAATCTGGCCCTGCCCAGCAGCGGGTGCACCATGATCATGGGGGCCAATGGCGCTGGGAAAAGCAAGCTGTTGCAGCTGATGCATGGGTTGATTGCACCCAGCACTGGCACCGTGTGCTGGGGTGACACGCCCGCAGTGCAGGCCACGCGCCGGCAGGCCATGGTGTTTCAAAAACCTGTTTTGTTGCGTCGTTCTGTGGCGGCGAACATCGAATTCGTGCTTAACGCCCGCGGCCAGCCCCGGCATCTGTGCCAGCATTGGCTGGATCATGTGGGTTTGGCGCATAAGGCCCGCCAGCCCGCGCGGCTGTTATCGGGGGGCGAGGCGCAGCGCCTTGCTTTGGCCCGCGCACTGGCCACCCAGCCGGATGTGTTGTTTTTGGACGAGCCCACCGCCAGCCTAGATCCGGCTTCGGTTTTGGCGATCGAAGACATCGTGCGCCAAGCCAAGGATGCGGGAACGCGGATCATTTTTATCTCACACGATATCGGGCAGGCCCGGCGCATGGCCGACGAGGTGGTGTTTCTGGCTGGCGGTGAAGCCGTTGAACACACGCCTGCCCAACAGTTTTTCAACCACCCGCGCAGCACTGCGGCGCGGAATTACCTAGACGGAAAAATTGTCGTCTGATTGCTTGTACCGTAGGAGGGGAAAATGAAGACCAAACTTAGCGCAATGGCCTTGGCCGTTTTCATCAGTGGTGGCGCTTGGGCCCAAGAGCAGATCATCGTGCAATCCACCACCTCGACTGCCAATTCTGGCCTGTACGATTATCTTCTGCCGATCTTTCAGGAAAAAACCGGCATTCAGGTGAATGTGGTTGCGGTGGGCACCGGGCAGGCCATCAAAAATGCACAAAACTGCGATGGGGATGTTTTGCTGGTGCATGCCAAAGCATCCGAGAACAAATTCGTCGAGGCCGGGTACGGCACCCAGCGCACCGATTTGATGTATAATGATTTCGTCATCGTTGGCCCGGCCAGCGACCCGGCTGGTGTGGGCGGCATGAATGACGCGCAGGCTGCTTTGGCCAAAATTGCCAGCAGCGGCGCCCTGTTTGCGTCGCGCGGTGATGACAGCGGCACCCACAAAAAAGAGCTGGCCCTGTGGAAAACCAGCGGTGTGAACCCCGCCGAAGGCAGCGGCGGCTGGTATCGCGAAACCGGGTCCGGCATGGGCGCTACGCTGAACGCAGGCATCGGCATGGGCGCCTATGTGATGACCGACCGCGCGACATGGATCAAATTTGCCAACAAGCAAGATTACATCGTTCAGGTGCAGGGCGATGAAGACATGTTCAACCAATATGGCGTGATCCCGGTGAACCCGGAAAAATGCCCAAATGTGAAGGTTACGCCAGCCAATACTTTTGCTGATTGGCTGATTTCAGCCGAGGGCCAGCAGGCAATTGCTGGGTATCAGGTATCGGGGCAGCAGTTGTTCTTCCCCAACGCGCCAAAAAACTGATAACTATTCTGCTATCTATACGGGGCAGGCCACGTGCCTGCCCCAAACCTGTGGCAGAAAGACATGACAGAACCAAACTTGACAGACCATGAATATTTGACCGTCAAGGAATTGGCACAGTTGCTGCGTTTGAAAGAACGCAAAATTTACGATCTGGCGGCTTCGGGGCAGGTGCCGTGCTCGAAGGCGACGGGCAAGTTGCTGTTTCCCGCCCGCGACATTCGGGCATGGATCAACCGCGCGCGCACCGAAACCCCAAATTCCGATACACAGGCCGATATGCCGCGCCCAAGCATCTTCTTGGGCAGCCACGACCCGCTGTTGGATTGGGCCATTCGCCAATCGCGTTGTGGGCTGGCCAGTTTTTACGACGGCTCTATGGACGGGTTGGAACGCTTTGCCCGGTTTGGTGGTGTGGCCGCTGGCCTGCATGTGCTGGATGCTGCAACCGGCGCTTGGAACACCACCGCTGTGGCCCAGCGTGTGGCCCAACAAAATGTGGCCCTTATCGGCTTTGCCGCCCGCCAGCGCGGCATTGTGTATCGCGCGGGGGTAAAGGCGCCCCGCAGTTTGGCCGATTTGGCCGGACTGCGGTTTGTGCCGCGCCAAACCGGTTCGGGTGCGGACCGGCTGTTTTGGCATTTGGCCAAAGAACAGGGGCTAAATATGGCCGCGCTGGATCTGGCCGAAGTGACCCGCACCGAGGACGAAGCCGTTGATGCCGTGCGCCGCGGCGATGCCGATGCAGCCTTTGGGCTGGCGGCGGTGGCCGATACGTTTGGCCTGCATTTCTTACCCGTTATCACCGAAGAATATGCCATTTTGGTTGACCGCAAAGCATGGTTTGAACCTGCCATGCAGGGGCTGTTCGCCTTTTGCCAATCGGCCGCTTTTGCAAAGCGCGCAGCCGCGATGCCCGGCTACGACATTGCCCCCTTGGGCCGGGTGTTGTGGAACGCCTAAGCGTGCTGCATGGCCAATAGCGCGCCCAAAAACATTTTATGCAGCCGCTGATATTGCTTGCAGCTGGGAAAGGTTTCTTTGGGGTCCAGCCGCGCTTGCAAGATATCCATATCCAGCATTTTGATTGCGCCTTCCAGCTGGTCAACATCCAGTTGCAGCGCCGCAGTGGCGGGGTTTTTTTGCAGATAATCCGTGACTATTGGGCCAATTAGGGACAGATGCGGGTGAAATTCGGCATGGCTTTTGCCATGCTCTTTCCACAGCATTGTGCAAATCTCGTTGGGCACGGTGCAATTGGCGCTGTAAAAAATATCGGCGGTGAATTTGCTAAACGCTTCCAGCGTCATGGGCCGGTTGCGCAGCTGGTCTTCGTATACTTTCACCGACAACAGGCAGGTCAGCTGATAGCCCTGAATCAAAAACCGCTATAGCCCTCGAACAGCCGAAAAAATGTAGACCGGGAATAGCCCGCCTTTTTTGCAAGGTTGGGAACGCTAAAACCTTTCAGGCTTTTGGTGCTGGCCGCCATGCGCAGCGCGGCCAGAAAAAATGCCTGATATCGGTCGTTGGCAACAAAGCTGCGCGCCGCTTTTTCGACTTCTGGCAACCACATCTGAATGTGCGTGTCGATGTCGGGAATGGTCGATTCGAAGTTGAATTCCGAGATTTGCGCCAAGGAAAGGGCCATTGATATCGGTGTTCCCACGTTTGCCGCCCGGGCCTCAAATTGGGCCTTGGGCATCTTTCACACCTTTAAGCTAATACAAGCCAGTCTCAGCTTAAATGCATAAAAAACAGAAAGTTACAGAAATTTTGCCGCATCAGTTTCACCGCAATTGCGGTGGTCTGGTGCCTTATTTTATCTTTTGATCAATAAAAAAGGCTACATTTGACACCAAAATAGGCACACCCTTTTCAGCCGGCGCCCAGCCGCCACAGCTGGGCGCGATTTAAGGCAGGTTTTACGCGCAGCGCCATGCGCCCCACCACAGGAATGACCGAGCAGAAACATGACTGGACTGACGATTTTGATTTTGGCCGCCGTGCACTTGCTGATCGTATTGGCAGCTTTTGTGGTTTTGTGTTTGCCGCAGGAAATCGACCACCGCAGCGATCAGCGCCAAACCTCAGGCGCCGCCCCATAGGTTTGCATAGGCGATCGCGCCCAATAGCAGCGCCATGGCCACCAACAAAAGCGCCACCGCCGCCGAACCGCAATCTTTGGCGTATTTGCCCATCTCTGACCATTGCGGCGAAACGTAATCAACGATTTCCTCGATCGCGGTGTTCAGCGCCTCGACTGCCAGCAGCACCAAGGCCAGCACGCCAAAGGCCACCAGCTGAAACAGCGTGGCACCCAGCCAGACCAAACCGATCAGGCACAGCGCGCCCGCCAGCAGCTCTAATCGGAAGGCTGTTTCGCGCCACAGCCGGGCAAAGCCGCCTGCAGAAAATTGCGCAGCATCGATGATATGCGCCAGCCCCTTGCGGTTGCGCGGCATGTTCGGTTTTTGCTGTGTCATGGCTTACCCGTTTTCCCGGCAGCCTGCGGCAAGGTTCAACTGTGGGTCAAGCACGTTGGTTTGCAAATCTAGCAGCCCCAGCACTGTGTGAAACACCGCGTCTTGCGATGTGGGCTGGGATTGGCGCTGGCGCAGGCAGTCATGGGTGATGCCCATGCGCCTTTGGTAGGATTGGCCAAGCCAGATCAGGAAAGGCACTTTTGTTTGCACCTCGGGGGCCAAGAATTTGGGCACACCATGCAAATATAACCCCCCTTCGCCCAACGATTCGCCATGGTCTGACACATAGACCATGGCGGTATCTACGTTTTGGGCTTGGCCCAGAATATCGATGGTTTGCGACAGCACATAATCGGCCTCGACGATGGTGTTGTCATAGGCATTTACAATCTGCTCAACGGTGCAATCGGCAAATTCCGCGGTGTTGCACGTGGGTTGAAATACCGCACGTTGCGGCAGATAGCGCAGGTAATACGCAGGGCCGTGGCTGCCGATCATGTGCAACACCAGCAGCGTGTCTTCTTTGGCCTCTGCCAGCGTTTTGCGGATCAAGGGCAGAAAAATAGCATCGGTGCATTCCCCGGTTTGGCACGCCTCTGGTGCCCATTCTTCCTGCACCCGGCCCCATTGGTGAAAGCGCATCACGGCTTGGTCGCCGGTGTTATTGTCCCACCACTGCACTTTGAAACCGGCCTTGGCGATGGCATCCACCAAATTCTCCGAGCTCAGATAGGCCGTTCGCGAATAGCTGCTTTCGTCAAAGGGCGAAAACATGCAGGGCACCGACACATTGGTCAGCGTGCCGCACGAGGTGGTATCGGCGTAATAAACCAGATCGCGTTTTGCCAGTTCTGGCGTGGTTTGGCGCGGCCCGCCGCCCAAGCCAAAGTTTTGCGCGCGGGTGGTTTCGCCCACAAACAGCACAAAAACCACCGGCTTTTCGCCTTGGGCCAGCCGCGGCCCGCGCTGAATATCGCTGGCAATTGGCTGCACCTCGGTTTTGATGCCGCCATATTCCAGCTTTGCGTATTTAAACACCGCCGAGATTGTGGCCCCCGGTTGATACGAGGCCATCAGCGCCTTGTTTTCGCGAATGACGGCGGAATAGGTTTTATAATCGGCGTAAAGAAAGCCCAGCATCACGGCAAAACCCAGCGCCATGCCCAAGGGCCAGCGCCACAGCTGATGCAGCAAGCGGCGTTTGCGCAGTGGCACCTTTAGCACCAAAACAGCAGGCAAAACGCCTGTTAGGGCAATGGTCGTCACCATGTCCAACGTCAGGAGGTGGCGCGATTCGGTGACCGTGGTTTCCAAGATGGTGCGCACCATTTCGCGGTCGATGATCACGCCGAACTTTGCCTCGTAAAAGCTGGCCGAGGCAGCCAAGACAATCAACAAAGC
>RFQY01000017.1 GCA_009924775.1 Paracoccaceae bacterium
GCACCGATTCTGTGATCAGCCCGGCCAGCCCTGCCTTCACCACATCGCCCGGCACAAAGACCCACATGATGGATGTGGCCTGCGCCAATGTTTGCCCGGTGACCAAAGCAAACCCAACAATTCCAAAGACATACAGCACGACAACACCGCCCAAAATCGCGGCCAGCACCGTGGTGACAACCGGCGCGCTGCCACGCCATTTGGTGCTGAAATAGCCGGTCACAAAGGCGGCCACAGGAAAACCCACCAAAAACCCAACGGTTGGGCCCATAAACACACCCAACCCACCGCGCCCGCCAGCCAACAGCGGCAAGCCAAGCGCGACCAAGAACAAAAACAACAGCACCGCCAGCGCCCCACGCCGCGCACCCAGCAGGCAGCCCACCAACATCACACCCAAACTTTGCGCTGTGATCGGCACGCCTGCGGACAAATCAAACTTGGGCACCAAACCCAAAGCCGCAATCAAAGCCGCAAAAAGTGCGATCTGCGAAATATGTCGTGCCATCTGAATTCTGTCCTTTTACGGTGTAGCTTGGGCGCGGTTTACAAGGTTCCGGTGCGGGCGCGCAATGCCTCTGATACGGTTTCCGCATCATCCAAGGCCCCCAGCACAAATGGCAGCATCAGTCGCCAGCCCGGCCTGCGATGGCTACGCGCCCGCCATGCGCGCTGCAATTGCTGGCCTTTCAAGATCAAAACCGGGGTGAAGCGCACCACCAAGGCCACCGACAGCGCCAAGCGTTGGCGCCAAAGCGGCGCCACGCGCAGCCATGCCAGCGCCCGCTCGACCCGGTCCAGCAAATCGGCCAGCGCCGTGGTCATGCTGACCAGATTGGCCAGCGCAATCAGGGCCAACATGCGCGCCACCACCAAGCCGCCTTGTTCCCAGCTCAGCGCCCAGCCATGCCACGCAAGGATTAGCGCCGCAACAAACAAAACCGGGCGCAGCGCCAGCAAACCTTGGCGCAAAAACGCCCATCCCGCCAAGGCATAAAGCCCCATCACCCCCAAAAAGGCCATGGCCGCAGCCGCCGCGTTTGGCAGCCACATGGCCAGCCCGGTGGCCAGCAGCAAGGCCAATAATTTCGGGCCAGCGGGTAAGGCGTGCCAAAAACTGCGCGGCTCAGAGTTCAGCGACAGCATCCCCATCCCCCAAAGCCACCATATGCGCGCGATAGTGCGGCAAAACCGTATCGGGCGGCCCATCGGCCACCACCTGCCCGTGATCCAACCAAATCACACGATCATAGCCCGTGATCGCGGCCAGATCGTGGGTGACGTGTAAAAGCGCTTGCTCTAGCCCATGCAGATACCGCCCCAAGCGCCGGGTTGTGGCCATATCCAGCCCGGCGAATGGCTCGTCCAGCAAGATCAGCCCCGGGCGCATCAGCAACACCGCCATCAGGCACACCAAATGCCTTTGGCCTTGGCTTAGCCCATGCACCACCCGCGGCCCCCAGTCGGCACAGGCAAAGCGCTGCAACATGTCTTGGGCCATCTGTTGCGCTTGGGCGCGGCTGTGGCCCTGCTGCTGCACGCCAAAGCACAGCTCTTCCATAACGGTGGGGAAAATCAGCTGATGATCGGGGTTTTGAAATAAAATGCCCACGGTTTTCAGCGCGTCGCGGCGGTTCGTGCCAACCTCTACGCCATTGACCAGCACGCTGCCGCGATCTGGGCGAATCAACCCTGCGATCAGCCGCACCAATTGCGATTTGCCCGCGCCGTTGCGCCCGATCAGCGCCACGCGCTGCTGGGTGATATCCAGTGACAGGGCAGAGAAAAGTGGCTTGTTGTGAAAGCCCAGATCAACGGCGTTGAGCTTTATATCGAGCATCACGCGCCACCGAATTGAGTGCGATTGGAATAATGGTCGGGGCGGCGAGATTCGAACTCACGACCCCCTGTACCCAAAACAGGTGCGCTACCAGACTGCGCTACGCCCCGGACCATGCGCCCAATTAACCCGCAGTCGCAGAAAAGAAAAGCCCCAAGTGGCAGCAAAATTCAGCTTTCGCATTTCCACAGCGCTTGGGCTTGGTCCATGCGCGGGTGGCGCAGCACGCTGCCCTCGGAAATGCCATAGCGGCGCGCCAAACCACCGTTGATTTCCAGCACAGCAATGATGCCGGGGCCAGCCGTGACGGGGGTTAAATCGCCCGGTTGGGCGTTATGGTGAATTTTACGCACCACACCTTGGGGGGTGATAAACAACATATCCAAAGGGATCAGGGTGTTTTTCATCCAAAACCCCGGGCTGCCGGGTTTTTCGTATAAAAACAGCATGCCCGCGCTGTTGGGCAGGCTGGTGCGGTGCATCAAGCCACGCGCCATTTGGGCCGGTGTCAGCGCCAATTCCACGCCAAACCGTGCACTGCCCCATGGGCCTTTCAAATCAACCGCGCTATCACGGCAGGCGGCGATGGCTGCAGTGCTGAAAACCAGCCACAGCGCCACCGCCTGCCAGAGGCTGGTTAATCGTAATCTTCGTCCAGCGCAGCTTCCCAGATCAGCACCTCTGTTGCCATACGGCCGCGTTTGCCATCAATCACACGCAGGGCCACGGCTTCGCCGGGTTGCAGATCGGCCAAAGCCGACCGGCGCAACACTTCGATATGGATGAAAACATCCTCGTCGCGGCCAAAGATATTGGCAAAGCCAAACCCCTTACCCTTATCAAACCATTTAACGCGCGCTGGTTCTAGGGGCGCATTGGCAATTATTTCGGGATCAATATCCTCGAAATCTGCCAAAACCGCGCCGCCGCCATTATCTGGCGGGGTGATCGACAAAACCTCGATCGCGTTGATCCCCCGTGCCGTTTCTTGCACCTCAACTTCGATCAACGCCCCATCGGCCACAGAACTTTGGCCAAAGTTACGCAATACATTGGCGTGCAGCAGAATGTCGGGCCCACCTTCGTCGGCGACTACAAACCCAAACCCTTTGACCGGGTCAAACCACTTAACTTTTCCCTCTATCCTGCGGGTGTCGTAATTTTCCACGTTCACATCTTCACCCACAAATTAAACCCTTCGTGACAGGCCACCCCAATGGCGGCTTTTTCTTTTGGGATGGGCCCGGGCCCAAGGCGCCGCGTATAGCGGTGCCACTGACCGGTGATCAAGGATTCAATCTTGTCACGTCCCACTGGCCATTTTCGCCCGTGCGCCGCCACTTGAACCGGTCGTGAAGGCGAAAAGCCCCATCCGCCCAGAATTCGATTTCAACTGGGTTGATTCTGTAACCCCCCCAAAAGGATGGTCTGGCGGGATTTGTGCCCAGCTTCAAAGTCACTTTGGCAACTTCGGCCATGAGCGCTGCGCGCGACTCTAAGGGCTGCGATTGCTTCGAGGCCCATGCCCCCAGCCGACTTTTCAGCGAGCGCGAGGTGAAATAGGCATCAGCCGCGGGCCCATCTTCACGGGTCACAAGCCCGCGCACCCGAATTTGGCGGCGCAGCGATTTCCAGTGCATTACAAAGGCCGCTTTGCCCGCTTGGTCCAATTCGCGCGCTTTCGCGCTTTCGTAATTGGTGTAGAAAACAAAGGCATCCTCTTCGATGTCTTTTAGCAAAACCATGCGGGCATTGGGCAAACCATCGGCATCGACGGTCGACAGGGCAATGGCGTTGGGGTCGTTCAATTCGCTGGCTTCGGCCTCGGCCATCCATGCGCGGGCAATGTGAAATGGGTTTTCGCCCTCGAAAATACCTGTGCGATCAGTCATGCGGTCCTCGTTTTATGTGGCAATGCCGTGGGGTTTTGGTGGCCGCAGGCCCTAAAGCCTGCCAGCGCTTGGTCTTGAAGCGCCGCGCCCCTTGGCGTAGAGATTTGACACCTGTTCACAATACTTAGACGGAAAACACCAGATGTCGAATTCACTGATGGCCGGAAAACGCGGCCTGATCATGGGCCTTGCCAATGATAAGTCCATCGCCTGGGGGATTGCCCGTGCCTGTGCCGATGCCGGGGCGGAAATGGCGTTTTCCTACATGGGCGAGGCGTTTCGCAAACGCGTGCAACCCCTGGCCGAGCAGCTGGGCGTTGAAACGCTGATCGATTGCGACGTCTCAGATGCGGCCTCGATCGATGCGGCATTTGCCGAGATCGAACAGAAATGGGGCAAGCTGGATTTTCTGGTGCATGCCATTGGTTTTTCCGACAAAAACGAATTGCGCGGGCGCTATGTGGATACCAGCCGCGACAATTTCCTGATGACGCTGGATGTCAGCTGCTACAGCTTTACCGCCGTGATGCAGCGCGCCGAAAAACTGATGACAGACGGCGGCAGCGCGCTGACGCTGACCTATTATGGCGCCGAGCAGGTGATGCCGCATTATAACGTGATGGGTGTGGCCAAGGCCGCGCTAGAGGCATCTGTGATGTATCTGGCCGAAGATTTGGGCAAGCAAAACATCCGCGTGAATGCCATCAGCGCTGGTCCAATCAAAACGCTGGCCGCCAGCGGCATTGGCGATTTCCGCTACATCTTGAAATGGAACGAGCTGAATTCGCCCTTGCGGCGCAATGTCACCATCGATGATGTGGGCAAATCGGCGCTGTATCTGCTGTCGGATCTGGGCAGCGGTGTGACGGGCGAAAACCTGCATGTCGATGCAGGCTATCACGTGGTGGGTATGAAGGCGGTGGATGCCCCCGATATCGACGTTGTGACAAACCGCAAAGATTAATCGCGCGCCGCACCGACAAAGGAACACCCCATGACCGACCGCCTGCCCCACGAAAAAGGCTTTCATATCAGCTGGGATCAAATTCACCGCGACAGCCGCGCCTTGGCATGGCGCCTCGATGGCCACGGGCCCGATGATGGCGCATGGCGCGCGGTGGTGGCCATCACCCGCGGCGGCATGGCCCCTGCCATGATTGTCGCGCGCGAGCTGGATATTCGCACCGTCGACACGATCAGCGTGAAATCCTATCACCACCAAGACCAAGGCCAAGCGCAGGTGCTAAAGGCCCCAGATGCCGCCCTTATGGGCGATGGCGAGGGTGTGCTGATTGTAGATGATCTGGTGGACAGCGGCAAAACCTTGGAACTGGTGCGCCAGATGTATCCCAAGGCGCATTTCGCCACCGTCTATGCCAAACCCAAAGGCCGCCCACAGGTGGATACGTTCATCACCGAAGTCAGCCAAGATACCTGGATCTTTTTCCCATGGGATATGGCGCTGCAATATGTCGAGCCATACCGCGGCAAAGATTAAGGCGCTCTCACCATGCCAAGGCCCCCCGCCCCCTCGCGTACTGGCGCGACATTTGCGCCGCCCATTCCTGCCGCGCGGCGGTGGCTAGAGGGGGTTGAATTTCCCGCCCACAGGCCGCTGATCAACGTCAGCCAAGCCGCCCCAGTGGCGCCACCGCCGCAGGCCCTGCGCGCCGAAATGGCGCGGCTGGTCTGCGAGGATCCAACCGTGCATCTTTACGGCGCAGTGCTGGGCCTGCCGGCCTTGCGTGCGCAAGTGGCGGAACAGTTTTCCCATGCCTATGGCGGGACGATCGAGGCCAGCCAAGTTGGCATTACCTCGGGCTGCAACGAGGCGTTCGCCGCCGTGATGTCGTGCCTTACCGATCAAAACGCCGAAGTTTTGGTGCCGGTGCCGTGGTATTTTAACCATAAGATGTGGCTGGATATGGCCGGGGTGCGCGTGGTGCCCCTGCCCTGCACGCCAGATCTGTTGCCAGATTTGGCGGCCGCGCGGCAGTTGATCACGCCCGCCACCCGCGCCATCGTTATGGTGACCCCCAACAACCCAACCGGGGTAGAATACCCGCCGGCGCTGTTGGCAGGCTTTGCCGCACTGGCACGCGAGGCAGGGGTCTATCTGGTGGTCGATGAAACCTACCGTGATTTTCACAGCCAAACCGGCGCCCCGCATGGGTTGTTTCACAACGCCCAATGGCCAGACCATCTGGTGCAGCTTTATTCCTTTTCCAAGGCCTACCGCCTTACGGGCCATCGTGTGGGGGCGGTGGTGGCCGACGCGGGCCTGTTGCGCGAGATTGAAAAGTTTCTTGATACCGTCACCATCTGCCCCACCCCCCTTGGCCAGCAGGCCGCGCTTTGGGGCATGACGCATCTACAAAGCTGGCTGGCAGAAGAACGCGCCGAGGTGCTGGCGCGGCGCGGCGCCATCGAAAGCGGCTTTGCCCCCTTGGCCGCAAAGGGTTGGCGCCTGCTGGGCTGTGGGGCTTATTTTGCCTATGTCGAACACCCGTTTGACATGGATGCCGATACGCTGGGCCAGCGCCTTGTGCGCGAGGCGGGTATTTTGGCGCTGCCAGCCACCATGTTCACGCCCGAGGGCGACAAGGCTGGGCGGCGGCAATTGCGCATCGCCTTTGCCAATATTGATTGTGCAACAATCGCACAGATGTTTGACCGGCTTTCCGCCTTCGAGGGGTGAGCGCGCTTGCACGGCCCTGCACTGTTGCGTAGGAAGGGCGAAACGTATTTTTGGGGGGCCTCATGGCACGTGGCAGCAGCACCATTTCTAAATCGGCCGTTTGGGTCTTGCTTTCCTTGCTGATCTTGGGCTTGGGCGGCTTTGGTGTGACAAACCTGTCGGGCAATGTGCAATCGATCGGGCGCGTTGGCGACCAAGAGATCGCAATCGACACCTACGCCCGGGAATTGCAGCAAGAGATCCGCGCGATCGAGGCGCAAACCCGCCAGCCCCTGCCGCTGACCGAGGCCCGCGATCTGGGGGTGGACCGCGCGGTTCTGACGCGTTTGGTCACCACTGCCGCGCTGGACCATGAAACCGCCAGCTTGGGCATTTCGGTGGGCGATGAAACCGTGGCCCAGCAAATCCGCGATATCCCGGCCTTTCAGGGCCTTAGCGGCGGGTTCGACCGCAACACCTATAAATTTGCCCTTGATCGTGCAGGTTTGACCGAGGCACGGTTTGAACAGCAACTGCGCCGCGAAACCGCCCGCAGCGCCTTGCAAGGTGCGTTGTTGCAGGGTGTGGCGATGCCCCCGCTTTATGGCGATACGCTGATCAACTACGTGGCCGAACGGCGCGATTTCAGCTTTATCCGCCTTGATGCCACCGCGCTTTCGGCCCCGCTGCCCACCCCAACCGAGGCGCAGCTGCAGGCCTATCATGATGAAAATCAGGCAAAATTCACCACACCGCAGCAAAAAACCATCACCTACGCCTGGCTTAGCCCCGAGG
Source organism: Paracoccaceae bacterium (assembly GCA_009924775.1). Taxonomy (GTDB): domain Bacteria; phylum Pseudomonadota; class Alphaproteobacteria; order Rhodobacterales; family Rhodobacteraceae; genus CAJXSO01. Next base: position 7,205 of record RFQY01000017.1, read on the forward strand.
CGATGCTAGACCAGATCGACGTGCCAGAAGAGGCGTTGCGCAGCGAATACGAGGCGCGCCTAGACACCTATAACACCCCCGAGCGGCGCTTGGTCGAACGCTTGGGCTTTGCCGATCAGGCCGCCGCGCAAACCGCCGCCGATGCCATCGCCGCAGGCGCCACCGATTTCGAAGCGCTGGCCGCCCAGCGTGGCCTGTCGCTTAGCGATATCGATATGGGCGATGTGCTGCCTGCCGATCTGGGGGTCGCCGCCGAGGCGGTATTTGCCGCCGAAGCTGGCGCCGTGGTGGGCCCGCTGGACAGCCCAGTAGGCCCTGCGCTGTTTCGCGTGAATGCCGTTTTGGCCGCGCAAAGCACCAGTTTTGACGAGGCGCGCGATGAATTGCGCACCGAGCTGGCCATCGATCGCGCCCGCCGCCTGATCGAAACCCGTGCCACGGAAATTGACGGTCTGCTGGCCGGTGGCGCCACCTTAGAGGAATTGCAATCCGAGGCAGGCATGAAGGTCGCCACGATCAACTGGTCGCCCGAGGTAACAGATGGCATTGCAGGCTTTGCCGGGTTCCGCCAAGCCGCCGATGCCGTCACAAGCGAGGATTTCCCAACCGTCGAGATGCTAGATGATGGCGGGGTCTTTGCGCTGCGCCTTGACGGCGTGATCGCACCGCAGCTGCAGCCCTTGGACAGCGTGCGCGATGCCGTCGTTGCGGGTTGGCAAACCCAAGAAACCACCGCGCGCCTGCAGGTCCAAGCCCAAGCTTTGGCCGACCAAGCGAATGCTGGCACAGAGTTCACAGCCCTAGGCCAGCCCGTCACCCGCGAGGCAGGCCAAACACGCCAAGGGTTTATCCCCGGCGTTCCGCGCGCGCTGTTGCAGCAGGCCTTTGCCTTGGAAACCGGCGGCTTGGCCGTGGTTGCGGGGCCCGCCGAGGCCTATGTGCTGCGCCTCGACGCGATCTTGCCGCCTGACACCGAAGACGAGGCCGTGGCCGAGCTGGCCGCGCGCCTGCAAGCCGAGGCCGACCAAGCCATGACAGAGGACCTGTTTCGCGCCTTGGCCGCCGACATCCAAGAGCGGGTGGGCATCACCTTGGATCAGGCCGCGATCAACGCGGTGCATGCGAATTTCCAGTAATCTTTACCGAAAGTACCTAAATTGGATCTGACACCCAGCTTTGCCGCGTTCGCAGCCGCCTATGACAAGGGCGAAAATCAGGTTGTCTACGCGCGTTTGGCGGCTGATCTGGACACGCCCGTATCGCTGATGCTGAAATTATCGGGGGCGTCCAAGGATGCCTTTATGTTGGAATCCGTCACCGGCGGCGAGGTGCGCGGGCGCTATTCGATCATCGGGCTAAAGCCCGATTTGGTCTGGAAATGCCATGGCGAAACCAGCCAGCTGAACCGCAACGCCCGCTTTGACCCGGATGATTTTTGCCCCCAGCCCGGCCACCCGCTGGACAACCTACGCGCCTTGATCGCCGAAAGCCGCATTGCCCTGCCCGATGGCCTGCCCGCGGCCAGCGCGGGGCTGTTTGGCTATCTGGGCTACGATATGATCCGACTGGTGGAACGCCTGCCCAATATCCCGCCCGATCCATTGGGCCTGCCCGATGCCTTGATGCTGCGCCCCACGGTGGTGGCGGTGCTGGATGGTGTGAAGGGCGAGGTTACCATTGTAAGCCCGGCTTGGGTGGCCGAGGGGCAATCGGCGCGCGCCGCCTATGCCCAAGCCGCCGAACGGGTGATGGACGCGCTGCGGGATCTGGAACGCGCCCTGCCCCAATCGACCCGCACCATGGGCGAGGCCCGCGACAGCGCGCCGCCACGGTCGAATTTTACCCAAGAAACCTATATGCAAGCGGTTGAAACCGCCAAGGGCTATATCCGGGCGGGCGACATCTTTCAGGTGGTTCCCAGCCAGCGCTGGGCCCAAGATTTCCCGCTGCCCCCCTTCACGCTGTATCGCAGCTTGCGCCGCACCAACCCATCGCCTTTCATGTTCTATTTCAACTTTGGCGGTTTTCAGGTGATTGGGGCCAGCCCCGAAATTCTGGTGCGCGTCTTTGGGCGCGAAATTACCATACGCCCCATCGCGGGCACCCGCCCCCGTGGCGCCACCGAGGCCGAAGACAAAGCCCTAGAGCAGGATTTGCTGGCCGACAAAAAAGAGCTGGCCGAACATCTGATGCTGCTGGATCTGGGGCGCAACGATGTGGGCCGGGTCGCAAAAATTGGCACCGTGCGCCCGACCGAGCAATTCATCATCGAACGCTATAGCCACGTGATGCATATTGTCTCGAACGTGGTGGGCGAATTGGCCGAAGATCAAGACGCGCTCAGCGCGTTTTTCGCCGGCATGCCCGCCGGCACGGTCAGCGGCGCGCCCAAGGTGCGGGCGATGGAAATCATCGACGAGCTAGAACCGGAAAAGCGCGGCGTTTATGGCGGGGGCGTGGGCTATTTCAGCGCCAATGGCGATATGGACATGTGCATCGCCCTACGCACGGCCATCGTAAAGGATCAAACGCTTTATATTCAGGCCGGCGGTGGCGTGGTTTATGACAGCGATCCGCAGGCGGAATATATGGAAACGGTGCATAAATCCAATGCCATACGCCGCGCGGCAGCCGATGCGCACAGATTTACCGAAAGCGGAAATTACTAAGCAAAAAGGGGCCTTTCGGCCCCTTTTCATTTATGCGCTTAGGCAGCTTGGCCGCTGCGGCCAGATTTGGGTTTTCCTGCACCTCCGCCAGTGCCGCCACCGCCACCGCCACCGCTGCGGCGGCGAAACCCACCGGGCTTTTGGCTGCTGGGCTTGCCCGCGCCATGATGGCCACCACCGGGGCGCCCGCCGCCTTTGGGGCCTTGGGGCCCGCGCGCGCGGCCACCGCCGCCGGTTCCCCCGGCAGGTGCCCCTTCCCAAGGGGTGCCCGAGGCGGTGGGGATGGTGATTTTCATCACTTTTTGGATGTCTTTCAATTCGCCCATCTCATCGGGCGAGCAAAACGCGATGGCGCAGCCCTCGCGCCCGGCACGCGCGGTGCGCCCGATACGGTGAACATAGTTCTCGGGCACGTTGGGCAGCTCGAAGTTATAGACATGTTTCACATCAGGAATATCCAACCCCCGCGCCGCCACATCCGTGGCCACCAACACCTTTACCGCGCCGGTTTTGAACGCATCCAGCGCGCGCTGGCGCTGACCTTGGGTTTTGTTGCCATGGATCGAGGCCACGGCAAAGCCCTTGGCCGCCAGCTGTTTGGACAGCTTTTCCATGCCATGTTTTGTGCGCCCAAAGACCAAGGCCAGCTCGTTGCGGTGCTTGTCCAGCAATTCCACCAGCAAATCGAACTTGGCCGCCTTGGCGATGTAATGCACCTCTTGGGTGATTTTATCGGCGGCTTTGCCCGGGGGGTTTACCTGAATGCGTTGCGGGTTCACCAGATAAGACGCTGCAATTTCTTCCATCTGCTTGGGCATAGTGGCCGAAAACAACATGGTTTGGCGATCTTTGGGGATGATGCTGGCAATCTTGCGCAGCGTATGGATAAAGCCCAGATCCAACATCTGATCGGCCTCGTCCAGCACCAAAAAGCCGGTTTGATCCAGCCGCAGCGCCCGCCGCTCTAGCAAATCCATCAAGCGCCCGGGGGTGGCCACCAAAATATCGGTGCCACGGGCCAAACGTTGGGCTTGGGCGCTTAGGCTGGCGCCGCCTACGACCAAGGCCACCTTGATGGGGCTGCCTTTGACCAGCAACAGCAGCTGATCTTGAATTTGTTTTGCCAATTCGCGGGTGGGCGCCAAAATCAAGCTGCGCACCATTTTCGCCTCGGGTCGGCCATCGCGCGCGGCCATCAGCTGGGCCACCAAGGGCAGGCCAAAGGCGTTGGTCTTACCGGTGCCCGTCTGGGCCAGCCCCATCACATCGCGCCCCTCTAGCGCCACAGGAATGGCACGGGCCTGAATGGGTGTAGGTTCGGAAATACCTTGCTCGGCCAAGCGGGCAATCAACCCAACAGGAAGGCCCAAGCGTTCGAAATATTCAGTCAAATCATATCCTTTCGCGGGCCATGCACCCTGCGCAGCCCGGCATTGGCCCACTGGGCCTATCATCGTGGTTGCACTGAACACGCGGCCCACGGGCCTGATTGCCCGAACGCCGTTTCAGCGCTGATCCCCACGCGTGATTTTGGGAAACATGCCACCGCCCTGGCGCAGTCATCTGCGCTATTGCTCACGCGGCAAAGGGCGGCGGTCAAGGGCCACATGGGCCCTTGGCGCGTGAATGTCAACTGTTTTGGCGCGAAAGCCGCGCCAAACCGGGTTTAATCTGCCTCGCGCAGGCGTTTGATCAGCGACGAGGTATCCCAGCGCCCACCCCCCATACGCTGCACATCTTTGTAGAATTGATCCACCAGCGCCGTTACCGGCAAGGCGGCGCCAATCTCGTTGCCGGTTTGCAGACAGATCCCCAGATCTTTGCGCATCCAGTCAACGGCAAAGCCATAGTCGAAGAAATCATCCAACATGGTGGCGTGGCGGTTGGCCATTTGCCAGCTGCCCGCAGCGCCGCCTTGGATCACCTCGACCACGGCCTTGCCATCCAGCCCCGCGGCTTGGGCAAAATTCAGCCCCTCGGCCAGCCCCTGCACCAGCCCAGCGATGCAGATCTGGTTGACCATCTTGGTCAGCTGGCCTGCGCCGCTTTCGCCCAGGCGTTTCACGGTGCGCCCATAGGCTGCCATCACCGGCTCGGCTTGGGTGTAATCGGCCAGATCACCGCCACACATAATCGACAAAACGCCATTTTCAGCGCCCGCCTGCCCGCCCGAAACCGGGGCATCGACAAAACCTTTGCCCTGCGCCTTGGCGGCGGCGTAAAGCTCGGCTGTGACTTTTGCCGATACGGTGGTGTGATCGACAAACAGCGCGCCTTCGGCCATGCCGGCCAGCGCGCCCTGTTCGCCCAGTACAACAGCGCGCAGATCATCGTCATTGCCGACACAGGCGAAAACAATCTCGGCGCCGGCGGCCGCCTCGGCGGGTGTATGGCCCATCGCGCCACCATGTTCGGCCACCCATGCCTCGGCCTTGGTGGCAGTGCGGTTATAAACGCATACCGTGTGGCCCGCTTTTTGTAGATGCCCTGCCATGGGGTAGCCCATCACGCCCAACCCCAGAAATGCCACTTTTGCCATGATCCACTCCCTTGCTATTTGTGTTCCCATTGGTTTGTGTCTAGCTAATGCGGCAAAGGCAAGAGTGAAGCGGGTAGGTTTGCAATGTCGCTGATTTTCAAATGGCTGGTGCGCATCGCTGGCGGCATCTTAATGCTGCTGATCTTTGCTGTCTTGGCGGTTTACTACCTGTCGGCGCGCTCGCTGCCCGATTATGACGCCACAGAAAAAGTGGCGGGCATCGCAGCCCCGGTCGAAATTTTGCGCGATACCGCCAATGTGCCGCATATCTTGGGCCAATCCGATAGCGACGTATTTTTTGGCTTGGGCTATGCCCATGCCCAAGATCGGCTGTGGCAAATGGTGGTCATGCGCCGCACCGCACAGGGGCGGCTGTCCGAAGTTTTTGGCCTGCGCACGGTTGAAACCGACAAACTGCTGCGCCGTTTGGATCTGTATAATTTGGCCCAGCAATCCGTGGCTGCGCAAGATCGCGACACAATTGCCATGCTCAACGCCTATGCGGCGGGGGTGAATGCGCGTTTGGTGCAGATCAATAAACAAGCCTTGGGGCGTGGTGCACCCGAGATGTTTATCTTCGATGTGCCAGTGGCGCCATGGACGCCTGCGGATAGTTTGGCAATCTTGAAGCTGATGGCGCTGCAACTGTCAGACCATCTGCAAACCGAGGTGCTGCGCGCGCAATTGTCGATGGTGCTGCCAGATGCGCGCCGCTTGGCCGATATCTTGCCCGACGCGCCGGGCAGCGGGGTCAGCGCCCTGCCCGCCTATTCCAGCCTGATGCCCAAGGGCCACACGATGCATGCAGCCCACAGCCCCGCGCAACGGCCCTTTTTGTGGCCCGTGCCACCGCGCGGGATGGCCTCGGCCTCGAACGCGTGGGCGGCGGCACCGCAGCGATCGGCGGCAGGCGGCACCTTGTTGGCCAATGACCCCCATCTGGGGCTGTCGGCCCCCACCATCTGGTATTTAGCGCGGCTGCAATTGGCCAGCGGTGGGGTGATTGGCGGCACCATTCCCGGAATGCCGCTGGTGTTATCTGGCCGCAGCGAAGATCTGGGCTGGGCGCTGACCTCGGCCTATATGGACGATCAAGATGTGCTGCTTGAACAGCTAAACCCAGAAAACCCCGAAGAATACCTAACGCCCGAAGGCTACAAGCCGTTTGCCACCCGCCCAAGCATTGTTGAAATCAAAGATCATGCGCCCGTTACGCTGACGCTGCGCTGGTCCGAGAACGGCCCCATCCTGGCCGGCAGCGATTTTGATTTGGCCGAAATTACCCCAAAGGGCCATGTGGCCAGCCTTGGCTGGACCGCGCTGAGCCCGGCCGATACGTCGATGACGGCGGGGCTGCGCCTGATGCAGGCCAAAACCGTGCAAGACGCGCTAGAGGGCAGCGCGCTTTATATTGCGCCCGCGCAAAACCTGACGGTGGTCGATGGCGTGCAAATCGCCATGCGCACCATTGGCGCCATGCCCCGCCGGGATGCCGCGCACCAAACCCAAGGCCGCATGCCGGCGCCGGGCTGGTTGGCCCAAAACCGCTGGCAGGGGCTGTTTCCCGCCAGCGCCAACCCCGAATTCGTAAACCCAAATGGCGGCATATTGGGCAATACAAACAACAAAACGGTCGAGCGGCCTTTCCCCCTGCATGTGTCGTTCGACTGGGGCGACAGCCAGCGCGTGCAGCGCTGGCAGCGCCTGATGCAATCACGCCAAGTGCACACCCGCGACAGTTTCATCGAGGCACAGCTTGATACCGTCTCGCCCACAGCGCGCAGCCTGTTGCCCTTGATCGGCGCCGAATTGTGGTTCACCGGCGCCCCTGCCCCGCAAGGCACACCAGAACGCCAGCGCCAAATTGCCCTGCAGTTGCTGGCCGAATGGAATGGCGAGATGAACGAACATCTGCCCGAACCGCTGATCTATATGGCATGGGTACGCCACCTGCAGCGGCGCCTGATCCAAGATGAATTGGGCACGCTGGCGCAAGAATTCCACCATATCGAGCCACTGTTCATCGAGCGGGTCTATCGCGATGTCGATGGGGCCGGCATTTGGTGCGACGTGATCCAAAGCGCCCCACGCGAAACCTGTGCCGATATCGCCCGCCAAGCGCTGGACGAGGCCATAATCTGGCTAAACGAAACCTATGGCGGCAGCCTAGAGGCGCTGCGTTGGGGGGATGCCCACCAAGCCACCCATGACCACCCGGTTTTGGGCAAGGTGCCGTTTATAAAAAGCATTGTGAATATTCGTCAAAGCACCAGCGGCGGGGATAACACACTGATGCGCGGCAAAACCTTGGGCCGGGGCGAGAACCCGTTTTTGAACGTGCACGCGGCAGGCTATCGGGGGGTATATGATTTCACCGATCCAGACAGTTCGGTGTTCATTGTCTCAACCGGGCAATCGGGCCATCCGCTGTCGCGCCATTACGACGATCTGGGCGAGCTGTGGCGCCGGGGGGAATATATTCCCATGTCGCTGGACCTAGATTTGGCGCGTGCAGCCCCCGTGGGGCTGACGCGGCTTGAACCGGCACAATAGGCGGTTCCTGATCGGCAGGCGGTGAAGGCTTGGGCGGTTAATCGGCGCCCTTCGCCTCGGCCCGGCTTTTTCCGGCCACTTTCATCGCCAAAGTGGCCGCCATGAACCCATCCAGATCGCCATCTAACACGCCTTGGGTGTCGCTGGTTTCAAAACTGGTGCGCAGGTCTTTGACCATTTGATAGGGCTGCAACACATAGGAACGGATCTGGTTGCCCCAGCCCGCCTCGCCCTTGGCTTCGTGCTGGGCGTTGATCTCGGCGTTGCGGCGATCCAGTTCTAGCTGATAGAGCCGCGATTTCAGCGCCTTCATGGCGATATCGCGGTTTTGGTGCTGCGATTTCTCCGAACTGGTGACAACGATACCAGTGGGAATATGGGTGATACGCACGGCCGAATCCGTGGTGTTCACGTGCTGCCCGCCCGCCCCGGATGAACGATAGGTATCAATGCGGATATCATTTGGGCTGACATCGATTTCGATATTGTCATCCACCACCGGATACACCCAAACCGACGAAAACGACGTATGGCGGCGCGCCGAACTGTCATAGGGCGAGATGCGCACCAAGCGATGCACGCCGCTTTCGGTTTTCAACCAGCCATAGGCATTGTGCCCCGATATTTTATAGGTGGCCGATTTGATGCCTGCCTCTTCGCCCGCAGATGTGGATTGCAGCTCGACCTTATAGCCTTTTTTCTCGGCCCAACGCACATACATGCGCGCCAAGATCGAGGCCCAATCGCAGCTTTCCGTGCCACCGGCGCCGGCGTTGATTTCCAAGAATGTATCGTTGCTGTCGGCCTCGCCGTCTAGCAACGCCTCTAGCTCTTTTTCCGCCGCGCGCGCCGCAAGGGTTTTCAGGGCCGCTTCGGCGTCTTTTACAACCTCGGCATCGCCCTCCATCTCGCCCAATTCGATCAGCTCGATATTATCGGCCAATTCCTGCTGAATGCCGCTGTAGGTTTGCATCGCATCCACCAAGGTTTGGCGTTCGCGCATCAGCTTTTGGGCGTTGTCGGGGTTGTCCCACAGGTTTGGGTCTTCGACGCGGGCGTTGAATTCCTCTAGCCGGTGCTGGGCTGTGTCCCAATCCAGGCGTTGGCGCAGCAAGGCCAGCGACTTTTCGATTTCGGCAACAGTATTCAGGGCATCCGCGCGCATGTCTATCCTCTGGGGTGGTTCGGTTGCGGTCTTAGACCAGCCGCACGCGCGGGGCAAGCGCCTGCCGCGCGCATGGGCCAAACGGGGGGCCGCCCATGGCCGGGTTAATAGAGCCCACCGGAACTGAGCGTGCCAAAATTGGCTTTTGGCCCAACGATGGCGGTTTCGCCCGATGATGTGGTCACTTGCCGCGCGGGCAGCGCCTCGACTTCGTCGACCAAGGGCAGGTTTTGGCCCATCGCAAAGCCGCCATCAAAGGTGATGCCAAAAACCGGCTCTTCGCCTTCGCGGAAACATTCGGCCACCACGTTGTCACCGGTGGCCTCATCTGGCAGGCGCGCGCCGGTGAAGCGGTCGATTTTCAAGAACATGCATTCTTTGGGAACCCGGAAGGGTCCGCCGCCGTATTTCTTCACCGCCTCGTCCATAAAGGCCTGAAACACCGGCCCGCACATCCCCCCGCCCGAGGCCCCATGCCCTAGCGGCCTGGGGGTGTCAAAACCAATATAACAGCCCGCTGCAAGCGAGTTGGTGAAGCCCACAAACCACACATCTTTGGCATCATTGGTGGTGCCGGTTTTGCCCGCCACGGGCACCGGCAGGTTGATTGCGCGGCTGGCGGTGCCGCGTTGCACCACACCTTGCATCATCGATGTCAGCTGATAGGCGGTGACCGCGTTCATCACCCGCTCGCGCCGCGAGGTGATTTCGGGCGCTTGGCCTTCGGGCAGGTCTGGGTTGGCGCAATCAAGACATTGGCGCTGATCGTGGCGGTAGACGGTATTGCCATAGCGGTCTTGCACCCGGTCCACCAAAGTGGGCTCGACACGTTCGCCGCCATTGGCAAACATCGCATAGGCCGCCACCATTTTATAAAGCGTCGTTTCCTCGGACCCCAGCGAATTGGCCAAAAACTGGCCCATGTCCTGATAGACGCCAAATTTTTCGGCGTAATTGGCCACCACATCCATGCCCACCTCTTGGGCCAAGCGGATGGTCATCAGGTTGCGCGATTGTTCGATCCCTGTGCGCATGGGCGTGGGGCCGTAAAACTTGTCCGAGGCGTTTTTGGGCCGCCACAGCCCTTGCGGCGTATCGATTTCAATCGGCGCGTCGATGACGATTGTGGCCGGGGTATAGCCGCTGTCCAAGGCCGATGCATAAACAAAGGGCTTGAAACTGGAACCCGGCTGGCGCTGGGCCTGCGTGGCACGGTTAAAGACCGAATGCTGATAGGAAAACCCACCCTGAATAGAGATGACCCGCCCAGAATTGACATCCATCGCCATAAAGGCGCCCTGCACCTCGGGGACTTGGCGCAAAGACCAGCCTTTGAAGGCGCCTGTGCCCTCGGGGCCTGCGGTTTCGGCGCGCACCAGCACCACATCGCCGGCCTTGAAATTATCAACAAAGCTGCCCTTCATCCATTTGATATCGCTGCGCGGCACGGCGTGCGGGGTCATGGTATCGGGCGCGATGCCTTCTATGGCCAGCGTCATTTCCCGCTCGCCGGGTTTGCGCACCACCGCCGGGTACCATTGCCCATCCAGCGCAATATCGCGCGGCACAGCGATCTCGGCCAAGGCCGCGCGCCATGCTGCATCATCGGCCAACAGGCCAGCATCGATGGTTTGCCCGGTGCCCCGCCAGATACCCTGCCCGCGATCATAAACTTCCAACTGACGCTGCAGCGCCGTTGCGGCAATCTTTTGCATTTGCGGGTCGATGCTGGCCAGCACCGTCATCCCGCCCGAGAAAAACTCGTCTTCGCCAAAGCTGTTGGACAGCTGGCGGCGGATTTCGTCGGTGAAATAATCGCGCGGCGGCAGGGCCGATTTGAAACTGTCGAAATCACCATTTTGAACCGAGCGCAGCGGTTGCGCCACCTCGCTTTCATAGGTGGCTTGGCTGATATAGCCGTTTTCCATCATTTCTTTCAGCACGAAATTGCGCCGCGACAACAGCCGATCTTTGCGGCGCACCGGGTGATAATCGGATGGCGCCTTGGGCAGCGAGGCCAAAAATGCCGCTTCGTGCGGGGCCAGCTGCGACAGCGATTTGTTGAAATAGGTTTGCGCCGCTGCCGTCACCCCATACGAATTTTGGCCCAGAAAAATTTCGTTCAAATACAGCTCTAGAATGCGGTCTTTGCTAAGCGTTTCTTCCAGACGCGTGGCCAAGATGATTTCTTTGATCTTGCGTTCAACCCGGCGTTCACCACCTAAGAGGAAGTTTTTCATCACCTGCTGGGTGATGGTCGAGGCGCCGCGCACATCGCGCCCACGGCTGCGCACCGCATCGACACCGGCTGCGATAATCCCGCGCGCATCATATCCTTTGTGGGTATAGAAATTTTTATCTTCGGCGCTGATAAAGGCATTTTTCACCAAATCCGGGATATCGGCAGCGGGGCTAAATAGCCGCCGCTCTTGCGCGAATTCATCGATGATCTGGCCTTCGCTGGAATAAATGCGGCTGATTGTCGGCGGGGTATATTGGGCCAAGCTTTCATGGCTGGGCAGGTCGCGGCCATAGATCCAAAACACCGCCCCAAGGCTGAGCGCGACCATGAACAGCCCCAGTGTGACCAAGGTAAAAATAGCACCAAAAAACGAAAGAATGAATCTGATCAATGCAGCGCCCCTGTTCAGTGCCTCTTCTATACGCGCTGCGGGCACGCTGGTCAAAACAAGAACCCGGGGCCCATCGGCAAAAATCGGCCAAACGCGGGTAAAACGCGGGCCGAACACTGGCCTAGCGGCGGCGCAAACCCGCGCGCGCCATATCTGCAATCGCCCAGGCCTGAATACCGCGCGCAATGCCTTGGGCCATGCCAAGGCGCCATTCGGGTTTGGTGAGGTTTTTCAAATCGCGCGGGCTGCTTAAAAAGCCCACTTCAATCAGAACCGACGGGATATCGGCCGCCTTGAGAACCGAAAAATCGGCCCGCCGAATGGGGTGGCTATTCACCGGCCCACCCGCCTGCTGCATTCCCGCCACCAAAGAATGCGCCAAAACCTCGGCCCGGGGGCCGGTTTCTTGGCGGGCAAGATCCATCAAAATATCCGCAATAACATCATCTTGGCCGCGCAGGTCGATTCCCGAAACCAAATCATCGCGGTCGTGGCGTTCGGCCAGCAGGCGCGTGGCTTCGTCGCTGGCATTGCGATCCAACAGATAGACAGTGGCGCCGCTGGCTTGGCCTTGGCCTTGACCCAAAGCATCGGCATGCAGCGATAAAAACAAATGCGCCCGGGCCTGATGGGCAATGGCGATGCGCCGCTCGAGCGATACAAAACGATCGTCTTCGCGGGTCAGCACCACCTCGAACCCACCCACGCGGCGCAGCGTGTCACGCAATTCGCGCGCGAAAGCAAGCATCAGGTTCTTTTCGCTTTCGCCCCCACGCTGGGCGCCCGGGTCGATGCCCCCATGGCCCGGGTCCAGCACCACAACCACCGGCCCATCGCCCAGCACGGGGGCTGGATCGGTGGGGGGGATGGCGCTGTCGGGCAGGTCAAACGCCGGGTCACGCAGCACGCCAGAATTTACCAAAAATGTTTCTTTATCAACTTCTTGCAGATCGATATTTATCTCTGCAATGCCGGTATCCGGCAGCACTGTCATCGCGGCCTGCGCCAGCGCCAAGGGGGCGGCCAATTCCGCAACCAGCCGCGAAACCCCCGGACGCACCATGCCAAACCGCAGGCCCAGAACCTGATCGGTTTGCACGAAATCGCCGGTGTCTAAGCCGGAAAAATCAACTTCGCGGAAATCAAGAACCAGCCTTGGCGGCCCATCCAGCGTGTAGGCCCGCCAAGGCACGCCTTGCGACAGGCGCAACCGCAGGCTGGCGCCCCGATCTGTGGCGCGCAGGCTGCTGGCGGCTGTATCTATGCGGGCAAGGCCACTGAAATCTTGTGCAGACAGCGGCAAGTTTTGCATAAAAAGCACAGCGCAAGCCGCGAATAAAATTATATATTTTTTCAAACCCGCCACCATCTAACCTGCTTTCACATCTGGGGCATTACAGCCTGCCAGTATCGGCCATGAACCGCGCCAGCCGGGCCAGCCCCTCGCGGATATCGGCGGTGCTGCGCGCATAGGAAAAGCGCAGGGTTGCGTGGCCTCGCTGGGCATCAAAATCTAGCCCCGGCGTAACAGCCACGCTTGCTTTTTCTAAAATCTCTGCGCAAAACTGACGGCTATCTTGGGTGAGATGGCTGACATCGGCATACACATAAAACGCCCCATCAGGGGGCGCGATCCGGTCGAATCCAGCCTTGGGCAACCCTTCAAGCATCAATTTGCGGTTTTCGCGATACACATCCATGTTGCGCTGCAATTCCTCATGCGCGTCCATCGCGGCCAAGGCCGCCACTTGGCTGGCATGGGGGGGGCAGATAAACAGGTTTTGCGCCAAACGCTCGATCAGGCGCACGTGGTCTGGGGGCACCACCATCCAACCAATGCGCCAGCCTGTCATGCTGAAATATTTGGAAAACGAGTTGATGACATAGACATCATCGCTGATTTCCAGCGCGCTTACGGCTTTGGCCTCGTATTCGATGCCGTGGTAAATCTCGTCCGAGATAAACGCCGCCCCCTGCGCCTGTGTTGCATGGATCAGGGCCGCCAGCGCGGTTTTGTCCAGCATTGTGCCGCTGGGGTTGGCGGGGCTTGCCACCAGCAAACCATCCAGCGCCTGCCCCTCAAGGTCTGCGGGCACGGGCTGCAGGCGGTTTTCGGCCTTTGTCTCTAGCATGACAGGCTGCAAATCCAGCGCTTTCAGGATCTGGCGATAACTTGGGTAGCCGGGCGCGCCGATGCCCACCCTTTGGCCCGCATCAAACAGCGCGCTAAAGGCCAAGATAAACGCCCCCGACGAGCCGGGCGTGACAACCACGCGCGCCGGATCCAGCGTGATGCCATACCATTGCCCGTAAAGCTGGGCGATACGGGCGCGCAATTCGGGCAGGCCAAGCGCCACGGTATAGCCCAAGGGCCCCGCCTCCATGGCTTGGGCCAATGCGGCCCGTGCGGCGGCGGGGGCGGCGGTGCCGGGCTGGCCCACCTCCATGTGAATGATGTGGCGGCCTTCGGCCTCGGCGGCGCGGGCGGCCTCCATCACATCCATCACAATAAAGGGATCCACTTCACCACGGGTTGAGTTCCGCATATCCGCGCTCCTATGCTATGCGTGTTGGTATTCGCAAGGAAAGGGGTGCAGGGTCAATGAATTATCTGATGCGCGTTGTCCTGCTGGCGGCTTTTGCAATGCTGGCCGCCCTGCCCCTGCGCGCCGCCAGTTTGATTCGTGACCCCGATATCGAAAATGCCCTGTCAGAATTGGCCCAACCCGTGCTGCTGGCCGCTGGCATGCCCAGTTCCGGCACCCGGATTTTGGTGGTGAACGACCCGGCGCTGAACGCATTTGTGATCGATACACAGCATATATTTTTGCATTCTGGCCTGATCTTGCGGCTGAAATCTGCTGCAGAATTGCAAGCCGTCATTGCCCACGAGGTGGCCCATATTCAAAACGGGCATATCGCGCGGCGCATGCAGAATATGCAGCGCGCCAGCACGGTGGCGGGTTTTGGCGTGGCCTTGGCCGCAGCAACCGCGGCCACCACCGGCGAAACCGCAGCCGCGGGCGCCTTGGCGCGCGGCATCATGGGGGCGGCGACCCAAAATTTCATGAGCCACACCCGCACCGAAGAAAGTGCCGCAGATGCAAGCGGCTTGCGCTACCTGATCCGCGCAGGCATAGACCCAAGCGCCTATTTGCGCGTCTTCGATCTGTTTCGCGGCCAAGAGCTGTTGACGCCCACCCAACAAGACACCTACGCCCGCAGCCACCCCCTATCGCGCGACCGGTTTCGCGCCATGGAAGCCTTGATCAAGGCCGCCCCAAACGCAGCCCCCACCAATCCGCAGGCCGAGTATTGGATGGCGCGCGCACAGGCCAAACTGGGCGCGTTTTTGCGCGCCCCCACATGGGCACAAACCGAGGCGCGCAAACAAGAACACGCCGATCTGGCGCAAATGATGCAGGCCATCGCATGGCACCGCTTGCCCGATAGCGCCCAAGCCATAGCTGCCATTGACCGGCTGGCGCTGGCCCACCCCGAAGACCCCTTTGTGCACGAATTGCGCGGGCAAATCCTGTTGGAAAGCCGCCGCGTGGATCAGGCGGTTTCGGCCTATCGCCGGGCCACGGAATTGGCGCCGCGCAATGCCTTGATCTTGGCAGGCTACGGGCGCGCCATGCTGGCTGCGGGCCAGCCGCGCGAGGCGCGCGATATATTGGAACGTGCCCGCGCGCGCGATTTTCGCAATGTGTCGGTGCTGCGCGATTTGGCCATGGCCTATGCAAAGAATAATGAACGCGGCATGGCCTCGGTGGTGACTGCGGAACGCTATGCGCTGTTGGGCCAATTCGCAGATGCGCGCCTGCATGCCAACCGGGCGTTGGGCCAAGTGACACCGGGATCGCGCGCTGGTATCCGCGCCCAAGATGTGCTTTCTGGGGCCGAAGCTGCCCTAGCAAAATAACGGAGATTGCACCATGAAACATATCCTTGCCGCAGGCGCCATGGCGCTGGCTTGCGCCACTGCATCCCCCCTTGCTGCGCTTGATTTGGCCCAAATGTCCGACACCGAGCGCGCCGCCTTTCGCGCCGAGGTGCGCGCCTATCTGCTGGAAAACCCCGAGGTGATCATGGAGGCGGTGGCGGTGCTGGAAGCACGCCAAGCCAATGCACAAACCCAAACAGACCGCGATATGATCAGCGTCAACAGCGCGGCCCTGTTTCAAGACGAAAACAGCTGGGCTGGGGGCAACCTGCAAGGCGATATTACCTTGGTTGAATTTGTCGACTATCGCTGTGGCTATTGCCGCAAGGCCCATGACGAAGTGGCGCAATTGGTGCAAAGCGATGGCAATATCCGCCTGATCCTAAAGGAATTTCCAATTCTGGGCGACCAATCTGTTATCTCCTCTCGCTTTGCCATCGCCACGCGTATGGTGGCCGGTGACGCCGCCTATAAGGCGGTGCATGATGCGCTGATTGCTTTCAAGGGCACGGTTGCCCCCGAAAGCCTTGCACGGCTGGCCGCCGATCTGGGGCTGGATGCGGCGCCGATCTTGGCCAAGATGGACAGCGACGAGGTCACGGCCGTGATCCGCGACAACCACCAATTGGCCGGGCGTTTGCAGATCAATGGCACCCCCACGTTTGTTCTGGGCGAACAAATGCTGCGTGGCTATGTGCCCTTTGACGGCATGCAAAAACTGGTGGCCGAGATTCGGGCGCAGTAACCATGGGCCATGGCCTGCGCATGGGGGTTGCGGTGGCTTTGGGGCTGGCCATGGCGGGCCAAACCGCCACGGCGCAAACCCTGCAAGAGCGACTGCAAGACCCGGCGCAAAAGCGTGCCTTTCAGCGCGCTTTGCATCAGTTGTTTGTGGATGAACCCCAGCTTTTGGTCCCACCTGCACCCCGAGCCTGCGGCTTTTCCGCCCATGCCGCGCGTGACAAGGCCCTGCTAAAGGGGCTGTGGCCCCGGCTTTTTGCGCCAAAGGCGGCGGCGTTGGGGGCCCAAGACGCGCCAGTTAAACTGGCGGATTTGATGGGCGCACCCTGCCCCAGTTGTCAGGCGGCGGGTACGGAATTGGGGGAATTGGCGCAGGCGGGCGCGGTGCGCGTCTACATGCACGGCCCCACCAGCAGCGCCGAATTGGCCGCTGTGCTGGGCCTAGAGACCGGCCAAAACGCGCAATGGCCGGTCTATATCTTTGCTGACATGGTCGTGCGTGGGCATGTGCCGCCCATCGTGTTGGCCCGGTATATCGACAAACGTGCCGCGCGCCCTTAGTCGGCGCCAGCCTCGGCCGCGGCGGCATCGATTTCGGCGGCTTTCTTTTCCACCTGTTCCACGATGTGATCAACCATCTGCGCATTGCTTAATTTGTGGCTGGCTTTGCCCGCCAAATACACCATGCCACTGCCAGCCCCGCCGCCAGTAAAGCCCACATCGGTCATCAGCGCTTCGCCGGGGCCATTAACAACGCAGCCGATGATCGACAGGCTCATCGGGGTTTTGATATGGGCCAAACGCTCTTCCAAGGTTTCGACGGTTTTGATCACGTCAAACCCCTGCCGCGCACAAGAGGGGCACGAGATGATATTCACCCCACGGTGGCGCAGGCCCAAGGATTTCAAAATCTCGTAGCCAACCTTCACCTCTTCCACCGGATCGGCCGACAGGCTGACGCGGATCGTATCGCCAATGCCCATCCACAGCAGGTTGCCAAGGCCAATGGCCGATTTGATTGTGCCCGATGTCAGCCCACCCGCTTCGGTAATGCCCAAATGAATGGGGGCATCCGTGGCTTCGGCCAGCTGCTGATAGGCCGCCGCCGCCATGAACACATCGCTGGCTTTGACGCTGATCTTGAAGTTGTGGAAATCGTTGTCTTGCAGAATGCGGATATGTTCCATACCGCTTTCCACCATCGCGTCTGGGGTCGGCTCGCCATATTTTTCAAGCAGATGCTTTTCCAAACTGCCCGCATTCACACCGATACGGATAGAACAGCCGTGATCGCGCGCGGCGGCAATCACCTCGCGCACCCGTTCCGGGCTGCCGATATTGCCGGGATTGATCCGCAGGCAGGCCGCGCCAGCCTCGGCGGCCTCGATCCCGCGCTTGTAGTGAAAATGAATATCGGCCACCAACGGCACCGGGCTTTCGCGCACGATTTCGCGCAGCGCCCGCGCCGAGGCCTCGTCGGGCACGCTGACGCGCACAATGTCAGCCCCTGCTTCGGCCGCCCGTTGAATTTGCGCAACCGTGGCCGCCACATCCGTGGTTAGGGTGTTGGTCATTGTTTGCACGCTGATTGGTGCATCGCCCCCGACAGGCACATTGCCCACCATGATTTGGCGGCTGCTTCGGCGGTAGATGTTACGCCAAGGTCGAATATGGTTCAGCGTCATGACGGCCCCAATCGTTGTTTGGTAACAGGATTAGGCCCTTGGCCGCGCATAAGCAACCGCCAAGCGGCGCCTAATTGCCTGGTGCCAACTCTGCCACAACGCGGGCCAAATCGCCATCTTGGGCCAGATCCGCCAAGGCATAGTTCTGCGCCAACTGCCCCGCATCCAGCGCCAAATTCGATGTGACAGCGCCACGCTCGCCAGCGGGGCCATAGGTTTGGCCGCCCACATTAAAGTAAATCGCGCCGCTTTCGCCCACACGAATGGTGTGCGGCACCTCGGTTTGGGCAACCTCATAGGTTTCGCCCGCACCCATGATGCCCTCGAAAACCACCGTGCCATCGGCGGCGCGCACCCGCACCCACGAGGGGCGCGCGGCAACCACCGTCACCCCTGCGCCTTGGTCTTGGCTGACCTTGGGCAAGGTGGGGCTGCTGGCTGCGGCCATGGCAACAGTGCCGGTCTGCGTCTCGACCGCCAGCGCCAGCCGCGGAAATGTTTCACGATCCACTTGCGGCATCTGCGGCGCAGATTGGGCAAACACCCCAACATCTGCCGGATCCAGCGTTGAAATCGGCGCATCGCGCGACACCATAACCGGCACATCCAAAGGCTGCGGGCGGAAGGGCCGATCTAGCCCATCGGCCATGCCCATCGGGGAAGCCATCTGCACCATGGCGCGCGCATCGGGCAGCACGTCTTCGGCCAGCATTTGGCCCGCGCCTTGCACAGGGTCTAGCACCGCCAAAACATCGGGCGTGTTTTCCACCGGAGCAAACTGAACGCGTTGAACCTCTTGCAGAACCGACCATGCCCCAAAACCAAGCGACCCGATCAGCACCAGCAACACCAAGCTGGAGCCAATGGCGCGCGGCTCGATCCGCGAAAACAGCGCGTCGCCCGCTGGCGCAAAAGGTGTGGCGGGGGCGGTAAAGGGGTCGCGACCGGCTGTGCCAAGCGCAGATTGGGGCTGTTTGGCAGGCTTTGCGGCACTGGCCGCCGCAGACATGCCATGGGCTGTGGAGAAGCCGCTTTCGGCACAAAACTGCGAAAAGGCCAGATCAGGGTCCATGCCCAGATAGCGCGCATAAGAGCGCACGTAGCCCGCAATAAACCCGGGCGTATCAAAGGCGGTTGGATCGCAATTTTCGATGGCAGCGATGTAATTGGCTTTGATCCGCAGCTCGCGTTGCACGTCGAGCAGCGATTTACCCAAGGTCGCGCGCTCGCCACGCATCAGGTCGCCCAGACGGATATCGTAATCATCAAACCCTTTGGGTTTGCTGTCTTCCACCGCCTCTTCAGGCTTGGTTTTCCACCCAATCATCCGCCACTGCCCCACACTACACCGGCATTATAACACTCGAACCGACGATTCGGATCATAGTGTTCATTTACTCTACATTAACACGGTGCAAGCTGTATTGCAGTCTTGTAATAAATTATGCGCTCAATTCGGCACGATTCAGCGCACAATGCGCCCACAGGCCATCCATTGCGCGCACCAGCGTGTCGATTTCGCCCGCGCCGTGCACGGGTGAGGGGGTAAAGCGCAGCCGCTCGGTGCCGCGGGGCACGGTGGGGAAATTGATGGGCTGCACGTAGATGCCGAACTGTTCCAGCAGCATGTCGGACAGTTTCTTGGTGTGCACCGGGTCGCCCACGATGACCGGCACGATATGGCTGCCATGGTCGATGATCGGCAGGCCCATGCCTTTGAGGCGCAGCTTAAGCACGCGCGCCTGCTCTTGGTGGCGCTGGCGCAGCGCTTGGCCGGCGTCGGTTTTCAAAAAGGCAACCGAGGCCGCCGCCCCCGCCGCCACTGCGGGCGGCAGCGAGGTGGTAAAGATAAAGCCCGGCGCATAAGAGCGGATGGCGTCGCACATCTTGGCCGAGGCCGCGATATAGCCGCCCATCACCCCATAGGCCTTGGCCAGGGTGCCGTTGATGATGTCGATGCGATGGGCCAGGGTGTCGCGCTCGGCCACGCCGCCGCCGCGCGGGCCATACATGCCCACCGCGTGCACCTCGTCGATATAGGTCAGCGCGCCGAATTCATCGGCCAAGTCGCAGATCTCGGCGATGGGGCCAAAATCGCCATCCATCGAATAGACCGATTCAAAGGCAATCAGCTTGGGCGCTGCCGGGTCATCGGCGGCCAGCAAGGCGCGCAGATGCGCCACATCGTTATGGCGGAAAATCCGCTTGGCGCCGCCGTTGCGGCGCACGCCTTCGATCATGCTGGCGTGGTTAAGCGCGTCGGAATAGATGATCAGCCCGGGAAACAGCTTGGGCAGTGTCGAAAGCGTGGCATCATTGGCGATATAGGCGCTGGTGAACAACAGCGCCCCCTCTTTGCCGTGCAGATCGGCCAGCTCGGCCTCGAGCGCCTTGTGATAGGCGGTGGTGCCCGAAATATTGCGCGTTCCCCCCGAACCGGCGATGCGGAAAATTCCCCTTCTCGCGCACAATGTCGATAAACGTGCGATAGCGCCCTTCGGCATGAAGACGCTCGATGGCCTGATCCAGCTGCGCAGTGT
>RFQY01000161.1 GCA_009924775.1 Paracoccaceae bacterium
CACGGACTACGGCCAGGCCATCCTCGTTCCCGATCCTCGGGTGACCTGGAGCGCCATCGTCGCCGCCGCCACCAGCTACACCGGCACCGCCCCGATCCCTGGGCAGCCCGACCCGGACGGCACGACGGGGCTGACGCTGATCGCGCGCGGCACCCAGGCGGCGGGCGATACGATGCGGGTCAGCACCAAGACCGGCGGGGGCGTCGGGCGCGAGGGGGCGACCCTCATCTGGCAACAGGAGGGGGAGGACTGGCAGGGCTGGGACGCGCCGACCGTGATCACGAGCTGGGCGCCGGTGACCTGGGCGACCACCCCGACTGTCTCCAGGCCCTCACTCTGCGCGCTCGACAATGGGGCGGTGCTGGCGGTGTGGGCGCGCGGCACGCTGGCCAACAGCGTCTACACCTCCACCTACAGCGCCGGGGCGTGGTCGGCGGAGGCGGAGATCGACACGGGCGCCACCCCGGCGGCGGGCTGCTGTCCCTGTCTGCTCCGGCTCGATGACGGGCGGGTGCTGCTGTTCTTGTTCGTCGCGAGCGCCACCGACGAGGCGCAGATCCGCATGCTGCACTCCGACGACGATGGCCTCACATGGACGATGGGGGCGACCGGGGCGCTCCCCGAGGTCGTGAGCACCGACAGCAGCACCGGCTACCAGCTACTTAGGCTCCGGGCCGCGCAGATCGATGGCCAGATATTGTTACTGGCCCATCTGCGCACCAACGTCACCAGCGGCGCCTGCCAGGATATTGTCAGGCAGTACGCCAGTATTGACGGGGGCCACACCTTCACGCTCATCTGGGCCAGCGGCACCGCGACGCTCGCCGAGGGGCGCGCCTACCCCGATGTGGTCGTGGCCAACGGGGAATATGTGATCGGCTGGCTGGATACTGTAAACCGCCAGCCGCAGATCCGCCGCCTGCCGGTCGCCTCCCTCTCGCTGGCAAGCGTCGACGAGGTGGCGGCCAGCGCGTCCTCGGAGGTCTGGGGGACCCTCGACGGGGGCGGCAAGTACTTCACTGACGGGGATCTCTGGCTCACTGCCGATGAGACGGGGGTCTTACTGTTATCCGGGCGTACCCCCACGGTCGGCAACCGGTGGCTGGCGGTGCAGAGCCTCGACGGGGGCGCCACCTGGGCGCCGATGGCGCGCAGCTCTGCCGCGAGTGGGGGCGGGGTCTGGTGGGACGCCGAGGACAGCAGCACCTACCCCAAAGACGCTGCGGCGCTCTGGCACCAGGGACGCGCGCTGGTCGTGTCGGCCTTCGCGGCGAACCCCGGCACCTACGACGGCGGCAGCCTGATCAGCGTGTGGCTCGGCGGCTACTCGACGGTCACGATGCCCGGCTATGACGCGTGGCGGAGCGATGGCCGACAGGTCGCTTGGGGCGAGACGTGGATCCCGCTCGACAAGCCGGGGGACACCGGCTGGACCCGCACGGTCGCGGGACTCGGCACCGACAGCATCACCAGCGGGGCGCGGCTCTCGATCGGCGTCGCCACCAGCGGCTCTCAGCTGCTCTACAGCCGGGTGCCGTCAGGGTCGGTCGCCAACGGGGTGATCGCCACCTGGGCGCTACAGGTCACGGGCGGCACGGCAGGGGTCACCCTCACCACCGCCGACGCGGGCGAGGGCTACCAGCTCCGCGTCACGCTGACGTTGGGGGGCGTCCTGACGGCTACCGACATGATCGCCGCCACCGACATCGCCAGCGTCAGCGGCCTGTCGGGCGAGATCGCCATCCTCGCCTCGATCACCGACGGGGTCTGCTCGGTCTGGTATCGCGCCATCGCCGACCAGTACGCCGCGCGCACCTGGATCCAGCTCGTGGACGCCGAGTCGCTCACCGACGACGGCGGCGCCACGATCAGCGCCAACGCAATCGCCTGGGGCCACGGCAGCGGCGGCAGCGGCCCGCCCGCCCACGGGTCGCTCTGGCGCTGGTTCTGCTGGATCGACGACGGGGGCGGATCGATCAACTACGCCGGGACAGGGCTGGGCGATGTCGCGTTCCCGCGTGACCTGGTGGGGCGGCGGTTCTCCGGCGTCGGCACCGGGATCGGCGTGGACGCCGCCACCATCCTGCAAGCCGAGGGCGGCCCAGCTTGGGCGGGGGATGCCTGGGACATCGAGGCGGACGACGAGTACCACGCCCGCCGGACGGCCTGGGAGATGTCGCCCAGCCCGCGCGAGGGCGCCCGGTTCGACGCGACCACGACGACCACCCTGGTCTGGGAGGTATCCACCCAGAACAGCTACCCCGCCGAGGGTCGGAGCGTCGCCGTCGCGCTGCTCGGGATCAACTTCCAGAGCGCCACCCTCTACGGGCGCGACTCGGCAGGCGGCACCTGGACGAGCCTCGGCACGATCAGCAGCGTGTGGGTGGCGAGCGCCAATTTCACCCGCAACGGGACGACGCTGCGGATCACCAGCGGCACCCCCGCCCGCTACGTCGCCCACGGGGCGCTCACCGGGTTCTACGTCGACCTCGGCAGCGGGGATGTCCGCAGGATCGCCGGGAACACCGAGGGCGTCGTGGGGGCGATGACGGGAACCACCGTGGCGGCGCTGCTGCGGCTGGAGGGCCTCGACGGCACCGAGGGGAGCAGCGGCACATGCACGCTGTTCTCGCCCTCGGTCGTGACGGTCGTGCCGGAACCCGCGAACCGCTACTACCAGTGGAAGGTGGTCATCGCCCCGGCCACGACTGCGGAGGGATACATCTCGGTCGGGAAGGTGCTGATCGGCTCGCTCTACTGGCTGGCGCGCTCACCCTCGGCGGGGCGCACCCTGGAGATCGCGCCCCAGATCGAGGTGGCGCAGCAGCCGGGCGGGCTGACGCGGGTGCGGCGGATCGGGCCGCCGCTGCGCCAGGTGCGGCTGCCGTTCGATGACCTGCTCCCCAGCAGCCAGATCTGGCAGGACAGCCCCTCTCCCGACTACCAGATCCTCGCCAGCGGGGGCAGCCCCTACGCTGCCCGCCACGCCGCCGCCGAGTCGCTGGCGGGGCTGGTGGCTGAGCTCCAGGGCAACCCGGTTATCTACCTGGATCGGGTCAAGAAGGGCAGCAGCACGACCACGGCGGTCAACTACTCCGACCCCGCCCGCCTCGTCTACGGGCGGTTCCCCGACCCGATCACCCTCACCGTCTCCAGGGGCAACGAGGGCAGCAACGCCAGCTACACCTCTGGCGGACTCACGCTGACGGAGATCCCGTGAGGTGGAGCGCGGCGGATCTGCGCGGCGCCCGCCTCTGGTGGGTGGTCTCGGTGCGCCTCGGCGGGGCGCTCCGGCGGTTCTCGACGGCATCGCTCGACATCGTGGCCGCCGACGAGCCGGGCGGGGCGATCAGCGTCGAGGGGGCGCTGGCCGTCCCCATCCTCCGCAAGCAGGCCCCGGCCTATGGCGCCGCACCCGAGGCCCGGACAGCGGCGCTGACGATCCTGCCGACCGACGCCCCCGGCGCTTGGCTCGCCCAGGGACACCGTCTGGAGGGACAGCCCGTCGAGGTGGCGCTCTGGCGCGAGGGCGACGACTGGAGCCAGCGGCGCGTCCAATTGCGCGGTACGACGACGAGCGCGAAGTGGGGGGCGGCGGGGGAGCCGATCGACCTCGACATCGAGGAGAGCGTAGACCAGGACCGCGCCGTGCTCCCCGCGCCGGGGATGGCCGTCAGCGCCACCACCTGGCCAGATGCAGCGACGGCAGCGGAGGGGCTGGCCTACCCGGTGGTGATCGGCCAGCCGGGGATCGGCGGGGCGCAGGCGACCCCGGCGCTCTACGTCGAGAGCATCCTGGCAGGCGGGGCGCGGGATCTGCTGCTGGTGGCGGGGCATCCGGTGCAGGCCGCGAGCGTCACCGTCTACGACGACTCCGGCGCGAGCGAGAGCCTCGCCGTCGAGCATGTGAGCGACGGGGCGGGGCAGCGGGTGGCCGTGGTCGATCTGGCGGGTGCGACGACGATCGCCGTCGATCCCGAGGGGACATACCGGTGTGCCTGGGTGAGCGGGGCGGGCTGGGTCGGCGCTGACGGTTCGGCGCTGCGGGGGGCGGGCGATGTGGCCGCGATGATGCTGGCGGCCTCGACCCTCCCGGTCGACACCGGCGCTGCCCTGGCCGCGAGGGAGAGGCTCAACCAGTACCTGATCGACGCGGTGATCGACGCCCCGATCTCGCCCTCGGCGTGGCTGGCCTCGGCGGTGCTTCCGGTGGTCCCGGCGGCGATGGTCGCGGGCGTGTCCGGGTGGAGCCTGCGCCCGCTGCCAGTCGCGCCCCAGCTCGGCGACGCGGTCGCCACCCTGCGGATCGGCACCGGGATCACCCGCGATGGCCAGGCGGTCGCCGAGGGCTACGACGCGATCGCCAACGCCCTCAGCTTGCGCTACGCCCCCGACGCCGAGGCGGAGCCAACCGCCGAAGTGAAGCTGGCGGCGGCGATCGAGGGCGGTGCGCATGCCACCCAGGCCGCTGCCCGGTCGCTGGCGATGTGGGGGCTGCGCGAGCTTTCGACGGAGAGCATAGCGATCCACGACCCGGCGACGGCGCTACGGGTGCTGCGCTGGTGGTCGGTGGTGCGGGGGCAGCCGCAGATCCGGCTGCGCTACCTCGTCGGGACGGAGTGGGCGTGGGTGGAGCCGGGCGATGTGCTGCGCGTAGTGGACGCCGACCTCAGCCTGGACTGCGCGGTCATCCTCGACGCCGTCGAGTGGCTGGAGGGCGGGCTGCTCGCGCTGGAGGTGATCCGGTGGAATTAGTCCTGCTGGAGCAACATCTGGACGACCAATTCAACGTCTCCGGCGACGGCGGCATAGCAGCCCGCCTCCAAGTGGCTGTCCGGGTACAGCGTCCAGCGGGTGCTGTTGCTGTACTCGCGGACATCTTCCAGGATGATGTGTTGGAAGGTGGTGATCATCACCGCCTCGTTGAGCCGCTCGTCCTCGATGGCGGCGATCCCGCTGTTGTCGCAGGGGGCGCGCAGTTCGACGACCATCAGGCCGGGCAGGCGGAGGGGCTTACTGGTGTCGTCGTTGGCAGGGGCGCAGGAGAGGAGCAGCAGCGGCAGGAGGTAGGTCATGGCTGGTAAAAGAACCACTGCCGCCCTTGTTGTCAAGCAAGGCACGACCCGTGTTGTTAGTCGCATCCTCAAATTTGTAGGGGCGACGCTCGCCGAGACCAACGGCGAGGCCGTGGTCACGATCACGGGAGGAGGCGGGGGGCTGCCCACCCCCGCGAGCGGGACGGGGCTGATCGTCTACGACGGCGCCGCCACGCTGACCCGGTCGCTCGCAGGCACCTCGGGCCGGATCAGCGTCACCAACGGCAGCGGCGTCAGCGGCGCCCCCACGATCGACGTAGGCGCCGATGTGGTGCTGACGAGCGACGCGCGCCTCAGCAACAGCCGCGCCCCCTCTGGCGCAGCGGGCGGGGACTTGGGTGGCACCTACCCCAACCCGACCGTCGCGCAGGTCAGCGGCGTGGCTGCGGCGACGGTGGCGGGGCAGCGGACGGCACACGAGGCGGCCTACGATCACACCCGGCTCCCCACCGCAGACCAGAAGGCGGCATTGGCGGGAAGCAACGGCACCCCAAACGGATCTAATAAATACGTCACCCAGTCCGATCCCGCACTCACCGGCACGGGCGGGGCCACGGGCGGCGCGGGGGCCATCGCCGCCTATGGGCAGGCACGGGACGGGGACGCGGACTTCGACGGCGTGAATCCTGTCACGGGCTGGTCGCTGGCGGGATCGACGTACACCTACACCGGGATTGAGGACATACACCTTGCGGGCGTGACAATCGCGGACGGCGTCACCCTCAAGACGCAGGGGTTCTGCTTTTTCGCCCGCTCCCTCGATGCGGGGGATAATGTTATCTTCGACATACGGGGGTCAGACTCAGTACTGAACGCGGCGGGCGCAGGGGCGCTCCCGGCGGCGGTCTCTACGTCCATCGCCGGGGCCACCTTCTACGGTGGGGAGGATGGGGCGCTCGGCAGGACAGCCAACGCTGGCGGACTCAACGCGCCCTCCATCTCGGCAGGGGCGCTGCGCGGCGGAGGACTCGGCGGCAACTCGGGGCGGGTGCGGCTGACCTCTGGGTCGGCGATCGGGACGGCAGGATCGGGCGGTTCGGGAACCTCGACCCGGCTCAAGCAATTCTTCTATGGCGACCCGTTCAAGTTTCTTCTGTCGGGGACGCCGTTTTA
>RFQY01000162.1 GCA_009924775.1 Paracoccaceae bacterium
CGGTCAGGCCGAAATAAAGCCTGAGCGGTTGTTCAAGGATCTCGGCAATGGTCTGGCGCGGGTTGAGGCTGTCATCGGGGTTCTGAAAGATCAGCTGGATCCGGCGCAGATGATCAGGCGGACGGTTTTCGACCACGGGGGCCAGCGCCTCGCCCCCGGTCACGGCAATATTACCCCCTGCGGGTGGCAACAAACCCGCGACGGATTTCAGGATCGTCGATTTGCCAGACCCGCTTTCGCCCACAAGGCCGATGCTTTCACCAGCCGACACCGCCAGATTGATATTGCGCAGCACCGGCAGCATTGCCCCGGCGCGCCCACGAAAGCCAATGCTTAGGTTCTCGACCGAAATCACTTTGTTTTGGGGTTTTTCCTGCTGCATCATACCGGGGCCTTTTGTGCGCGATCGATGCCAAGCGCCTTGGCCAGCGCATCCGCCGTGAGGTTGATGCCAATAATCAACGAAGACAGGCCGATCATCGGGGCCAAAACCCCCAAAGGCGCAAAAGACATAAAGCCACGGGCATCGGCAATCATCAGCCCCCAGTCTGGCGTGGGTGGCGAGACGCCAAAGCCCAGAAACGACAGCGACGAAAAGGCCAGCAGCATCCACGACCAGCGCATCGCCCCCTCGACCAGCAGCGCGTCGCGCACATTTGGCAGCAATTCCCGCCAGATGAGCGCGAAACGCCCATGCCCGCGCGCGCGCGCAGCCTGCACAAAATCGCGCGCCACCACATCATGGGTCGCGGCCCGCGCAATGCGGATGACTGGAATGCCGTAGAAAAAGGCCAGCGTTGGGATCAGCACTTGGGTGCCCGTCCCAAAGGTGACGATCAAAACCAGCATTTTCAAGATCCAAGGCAACGACAGGAAGGCATCGACAATGCGCATCAAAACCTCGTCCAGACGCCCCGCGACCAACCCGACAAACACCCCAACCAACCCACCCCACAGAACCGCCAGTGGCGTGGCAATACCCGTCACCAAAATCGCCTCGCGTCCGCCAAGCAGGGTTCTTGTAAGCGTATCACGTCCAAGATGGTCGGTGCCCAACCAATGCTGGGGCGTGGGCCCCGACAGCATCAAGGCTGCGTTCATTTCGGTGTAGCTGAAAGGCACAATCCAAGGCCCAATCAGGGCCAGCACAAGGTGCAAAATGACCAGCCCCAGCCCCATCGCCCCCGATGGCCGGGCGGCGATATCTTGTAACACAGCCCAAAACCGCTGGATCGGGCCGGGGCGCTGATATGTGGTTGAAATTGACATGGTTTATTTCCTGCGCATATGCGCGGTGCGTAGGCGCGGGTTGGCAAGCATGGTCAACAGATCCGCCAAAAGGTTCACAGCCACATAGACCGTGGCGATGATCAGCGCGATGGCTTGGGTGACGGGCAAATCGCGATCCGAGATACTGTCGATCATCATCCTGCCAAGCCCGGGATAGTTGAACACCGTCTCAATCACCACCACCCCACCAAGCAGCCAAGCGATGGTCAGCGCGACCACATTTATTGTGGGCAAAAGCGCATTGGGCAGAATATGGCGAAACACGATCTGCCAATAAGGCACACCTTTTAGCAGCGCCATCTGAGCGTAATCAGACGCCAGCGTTTCAATCACCGACGAGCGGACAGTGCGCAAAATATGGGCCGTCATCACCAATGTCAGCACCGCAATGGGCAACAGAACTTCGGGAAAGAAATCCGCCAAAGGTGCATTTGCAGAGGTTAAAACAATGCCCGGAACCCAGCCAAGCCAGACAGAAAACACAAGGATCATCAAGGTGGCCGAGACAAATTCGGGAATGGTCATCGCGGCAATGGCCGTCGTAGACACGATAATATCTGCGGGCCTGTCACGCCAAAGTGCGGCAACAATTCCCAAAAACAGCGCCAGCGGGATCCCCACCAGCATTGCCCCCGCCGCCAGCAGCAAGGTGTTGCGCAAACGATAGCCCACAAGCTCTGAGATCTGCTTTTGCCCATTGGCTGACACGCCCAAATCGCCACGCAGGGCATTTCCGGCCCATTCCGAATACCGCGTGATGGCCGCGCGATCCAAGCCCAGATCCCGGCGGCAATTTTCAAGCAGCTTGCCCTTTGCTTCGCGTTCCAAATAGGCGGTGCAGGCATCACCCGGCAGCATTTCTACGCCGGCAAAGATGATGATTGAAACAAGCCAAACGGTAATGGCCCCAAGGCCCATCCGTCGCAGCAGCATGGAAAACATGTGTGTATCCGTTCAGCCAAGACAGCAGCAGGGGCGCATGGCACGCCCCTGCCCCGCATTGATCACTTCACTGTAACCAGATGCCAGCGCACCGAGTTGTTTTCGACAGCATCAAGGTTGTCTACCCGGGACGACGTGCCAACCAGCCGCGTCACGTGATACGGGATCAGCGTGCCTGCGGTTTGCCAAAGATGCTCTTGCGCCTGCACATACAGGGCGCGCCGTGCGTCGAAATCCAGCTCTTGGCGGGCTTTTGACAGCAGCGCATCGAAATCGGCATCTTTGTAGTAGCTTTCGTTCCACTTTGCAGTGCTGCGGTAAATCTCGTTCAACGCCTGATCCGCCGGCCGCTCGTTCCACCGCGTGCTGACCGCATCTTTCTGCATCCACACATCGCTCCAGAACCCATCCGAGGGCACCTGCACGATATTTACCCGAATGCCCGCCGCTGCCGCCTGATTTTGATAGACTTCGGCCAAAACCGGCCAAGTGGGTTCCAGCGTGGCGACGTGCAGATCAACATCGATCCCATCGGGATAGCCTGCCTCGGCCAGCAGCGCCTTGGCCCGATCTATATCTTGCGCGCAATCGATATCGGCACGGTATTGATCGCGGGGGCCAACGGGGCTGTCGCAGGCCACAACAGCACCCCCGCCCATGACAAGATCAACCATGCCCTGACGGTTGGCAGCAAGGCGCAGCGCCATACGCACCCGCACATCGTTAAAGGGCGCTACATCTGTGCGAAACACAAAACCGCGCCAGTTGCCGGTTGGGATTGTCTGAATTTTGAACCTGTCCGACCCAGCCAGCATAACACTTTGCTGCGCCGTGATGCCGCGTTCCATGTCGATCTGCCCGCCAAGCAAGGCCTGCAACCGGGCCTGCGCATCGGGGATGCCAATGATTTCCATCTCGGCAACGCCCGGGGCGCCTTCGAAATATTCGGCATTCGCCGCAAGCTTGGTTACCCCTTCGGCGTCAAAGCTGACCAGCCGGAAAGGGCCCGTGCCGATACCGGTTGTTGCAATCGTATCACCCGACCCTTCGGGAATCATCCGCAACCGGTAATCCATCAACAACAGCGGCAGATCGGCAAAGGAATTATCCAGCGTCAGCTTCACCGTGTCACCATCCACGGCCTCGACCTTGTTGATCATGGCGATGGCAGAACGTGCCGGGCTGTCCATCTCGGGGTTGAGGACGCGCTCTAGGGAATAGACAACATCTTCGGAACCAAACGTGCTGCCATCGTGGAAGGTAACACCATTTCGCAGCTCAAGCGTCCATTCCGTGGCATTTGCATTCGCCGACCAGCTGACCGCCAAATCTGGCGAGGGGCGCCCCTGTGTATCGGGCCTGACAAGGCGGCTCATGATCTTTTCGGTAATCTGGAACACGCGGCCCTTTGAAATCGGGTCCAAGCTGGACGCGGCGCCCGATCCAACCTCGTGCGCCTGCCGGAAAACTCCGGTCGGTTCGGCCCAAGCCAAAGACGCCGAAAGCGCCAGCCCTGATACCATTCCTAGAAAAATTTTCATTTGTTGTCCTCCCTTTGGCGGCCCTCCAATCCAAAGTGCTCAGGCGGAGAAACCTACCCAACAGTTCCGCCCGGCCTGCCGCTTGGTCAAATGAAAAAAAGGGCGGTTATGAATAAAGGAAAGTTGATCTATCATGCATGAAAAATCGGCTTGTTGTGGGTTCAGCGCTGCGCCTAGGCTGTCATGCAAGCCGCACGTGGAGGCCAAAATGCAGCAAAATGGCATCATCCTTTCGTTCGGGGGGGGCGGTTTCACCCATGACACAGACCCCGAATTGGAAGACATCTGCCTAGGCTTTCTGCCAGAAAACCCGGCACTTGGCTACGTGGGATGGGCCAACAACGACGACGAGACACGTATCGCGCGATTCTATCAGCGCTTCCAAGGCGTGGCCGGGTCTTTGTCGCATTTGCCCAAGCACAGCGGCGCGGCCGAAACCCAAGACTGGCTTGCCGGAAAAGACATGGTGTATTTCGCAGGCGGCAACACGGCACATCTGATTGATCGCCTGATTGCAACCGATGCCCATACTGCCTTTCGCGCGGCAAACAAGAATGGCTGCGTTCTGGCCGGTGTCAGCGCAGGTGGCGTGTGCTGGTTTGACTGGGTCCTGTCAGATGCGGGCGGCCAAGGATACCAGCCCTTGCGGGGGCTGTCGTTTGTGCACGGTGGCGTGTGCCCCCATTACACTTCCGAACCCGGCCGCGCGCCGCTGTTTAGCCGCGCTGCTTCTGAGCGCACAGACAGCGCCGCCTTTGCCATTGATGACGGCGCAGGTATCGTCTGCGTCGATGGGGTGGTGCAAGGCTATGTCTGCGCCCGCCAAAACAGCGCCGCTTGTGGTAGGCGCGGGTTGGACGCAGATCAATGTCAAAGGGCTTGATCAGCACGCCCTCTGCCACATCGCTATCCATGAACGGGAACACACCAAGCGCCACGCCTTGCCCATCTTTGACCGCGCGTTGCACGGTATTGGCATCGACAATCGTGACCTCGTTTTCGATCCGAATATCGCGGCAACCGGCCAATTCGAACCAGTTTTGCCATTCCGTATGGTCGTGCTGGTGCAATATCGGCAGGCTGGCAAGTTGGGCGGGATGGATCAACGGGCCAGACTGGCGCGCCAGTTCGGGGCTGATGATTGGGGAATAGCGCGCCTCTAGCAAACGGGTTGCATAAAGACCCTGCCAATTTCCGATACCCCAATCCACCACAAGATCGGTTTGCATCTGCCGGGCGCCATTAATGCGCGTGCCTTGCTGCACCACCAAATCGATCCCGGGGTTGTCGCGGCTGAAACGGGCCAGGCGCGGGCCCAGCCAGCGGGCCCCAAAGATTGGCCCAACCGCGATCGAGATTCGGCGCCGCGGGGCCACGATATGGCGTTCCATTTCCTCGCGAATGTCTTCGAAGGCTTTGGTGATGACCGGGGCGATGGCTTCGCCGCGCTCGGTCAAACTTACGGCGCGCGTGTGGCGATAAAACAGTTTGAAGCCCCAATCCTTCTCAAGTTGCCGGATCTGGTTGCTGACCGTTGTTGTGCTGACACACAGCTCTTCGGCGGCATCTTTGAAGCTTAGATGGCGCGCTGCGGATTCAAATGTGCGCAGCGCCGTCAATGGCAGCCTTCTCAACGATCGCATCACAAAGATCCCCGCTATAGATAAAGATTCTGCAATCCATAGCGCTCGGAAATCTCGTTTGTCAAAGACTATACAAGACAAGACGATCAGGCTGTTGGAAACGGGACTTTTGGCAATGCCGGGGCGAAAAATATGGGCGACAAGCTATGAAAATCGCGGTCTTCGGTGCCGGGGCGATGGGGTCGGTCTACGCGGCGCGCTTTGCCGAGGCGGGTTTTGACGTCGTTGCCATCGACCCTTGGGCAGACCATGTCGCAGCGATTGCCCAATCGGGGTTGCGCCTTGAGGGGCCAGATGGCGATCGAGTTGTGGCGGGCATCACGGTTTCGCATGATCCGGCCCTGGCCCGCGGTGCCGATCTGTTCATTATCGCAACCAAAGCAGCAGGGGTCAGCGAGGCGGCTGGTGCAATTGGCCGTGTGATGGCACCCAAGGCCACGGTGCTGACCATTCAAAACGGGCTGGGGGCCGGTGAACGCCTGCGCGCGCACCTGTCCGCGCGCGCAATTTTGCTTGGCGTCGCCGACGGGTTCGGGGCAGCAATCGTGGCGCCGGGCCATGTGCGCCATGCCGCCATGAAGATGATCCGTCTGGGCGAATTGACCGGCGGCCACACCCAAAGACTGGGGCGCGTTGTAGATTTGTGGGCGCGCGCCGGGTTCCAAACGCAGGCCTATGGCGACATACATCAACTGGTTTGGGAAAAACTGTTGTGCAACGTCACGCTGT
>RFQY01000163.1 GCA_009924775.1 Paracoccaceae bacterium
AGATACAACCCCTCCAGCGCCGTGCGCGCCTGTGGGCGCTGGAATGTCGCGTAGGTGCTGTTCGGGCTCTGACCATAAAGCGCCCCCTGACTGGCGGGAAACAGCTGGGCGAACTGCGCCGGCGTTGTCAGCTGCGCCGCCTGCGGCCACGGGGCCATCTGCAGGCCGAAATGGTGCAGCCGCGCTAAGGGATGATTTTGACATTCTTGCGTCCTTTCGCCCTGTGCCGCCACGGGGGGCGCATTCAGGATCATTTGAAACCGTTCCAACCCATCGGGGGGGCCATCCAACCGATCTTGGGCGCAAACATAAATGGTGGGCTCTGTCGGGGTTTGATTGCGCGCCAAAGGCTGGAATTCGGCCAGCGCATCATCGCCAAAAAAGACCGAGTGATAGCCCAAAGCATCGCGCCCCAGCCCGGCGGGTGCCACTTCGGCGGCAAAGGTCCAGACCCGCGCCGACAGGCTGCGGCCCGGGTACAATTTGGGCCGGCGGGGCGCAGACCCCAGCAGCGCGGGCAGGCCCAAGGGATCGCCATTGAACACCACCGTTTGCGCAGAAATCTGGCTGCCATCGGACAGGCGCACACCCTGCACGCGCCCCCCTTGGTGCAAGATCTGCTGCACCCCGGTGCCAAGGCGCAATTGGCCACCCAAATCCACAAACCGCTGCGCCAGCGCCTGTGCCAGCGCCGCCATACCGCCGCGCACCGCCCAAACGCCCTGCGCCTCGGCCTGCCAAACCAGCCCCAAAACCGCCGGGGCCAGCAAGGGGTTGCCGCCCACATAGGTGGCATAGCGGCCAAAAAGCTGGCGCAGCTTTGGCTCGTGAAAACTGGCACGCAAGGTGCTGTGCAGGCTGCGCCCCGGCGCCAGCCAAGCCCAAGTCGCAGGCCGCAGCAGCGCCGCCCGGGCCGCGGGGCCAATGCGGGGATGGGCGCTGCGCATGATCGGGCCATCGAAGGCCTGAAACAATTGCGCCGTGGCGCGCGAAAAGCGCAAAAAATCTTGGCGCGCGCGCGCACCAAACGCCGCCTCGATTGCGGCGGCATTGGCCTCGGGGCTGTGGCCCAAATCCAGCCGTGTGCCATCGGCCCAGAAATGCCGGGCCAGTTCCGCCAAGGGCTGCAGTTCCAACGCGCTTTCTAGGCTGGCGCCGGTATCGTCAAACAATTGCGCCAAAATATCGCGCAGCGTTAGCACCGTGGGCCCGGCATCTACCGGGCCTGCAGGGCTGGGCATTTGGCGCATTTTACCCCCGGGCCAAGGGTGCGCATCGCACAGGCTTACAGACCAGCCCGCCGCCGCCAAGCGCATGGCCGCGGCCAACCCGCCCATACCAGCCCCCACAACCACAACAGTGTCTTTGCCATTTTCCATATCAGGAATTCTTGACTCGCAGCAAAAATATGTCCAGTTTAATTTACACACACCTGTCATGTTTTTTAGACATGCCACAAAGGAGACTGCCGTGGATCTGGGTTTACGCATCGACAAGGCCATGACCGCCGCGATTTCGCAGGCACAAGGCACAAGCGAACCAGCCGGCACCGTGCCTGGCCGCTTGGCCGCCGCCCTAAATTACGCTGTAACGCCGGGCGGGGCCCGCATTCGGCCCACGATATGCCTATCGGTGGCCCGGGCCTGCGGCGACGACGCCCCAGATCTGGCTGATCGCGCCGCTGTTGCGCTAGAGATGATTCACTGCGCCTCATTGGTGCATGATGACCTGCCCTGCTTCGACGACGCCAGCTTTCGGCGCGGCAAGCCCACCTTGCATCTGGCGTTTTCCGAACCACTGGCGGTGCTGGCGGGCGACAGCCTGATCATCGCCGCCTTCGAGGCCTTGGCCGCCGCTGGCCCCCACCATGCAACGCGCGCCTTGCTGCTGCTGCAACTGCTGGGGCGCCACACCGGCATGCCCCATGGCATCTGCGCAGGCCAAGGCTGGGAAAGCGAGGCACAGGTCGATCTGCGCGCCTATCACCGCTCGAAAACCGCGGCCCTGTTCGTGGCCGCCACCCAAATGGGCGCGGTGGCCGCTGGCCACGAGGCCCAGCCATGGGCCGAATTGGGCGCGCGCATTGGCGAGGCGTTTCAAGTGGCAGACGATTTGCGCGACGCGCTTTATGACGCACAAACACTGGGCAAGCCCACCGGCCAAGACAAGGCGCACAGCCGCCCATCGGCGGTAGAGGAATTGGGCGTTGACGGGGCGATCCGACGGCTGAAAGACTGCTTGGGCGGCGCGATTGCCAGCATCCCCTCGTGCCCCGGCGAGGCAGGGCTGGCGCAGATGGTGCGCCTTTATGCCGACCGCATGACCCCCAGCCTGCCCGCCAAGGCCTGACCATGGCCGATGCCGCCCACCCGCCCGCGGGGCGCGCCTCGCAAAACGTACCTGCGCGCATGTATGGCTGGCTGAACCGGCTGGTTGCCAGCCCCGGCTTTCAGCGCCTGTGCACCCGCGTGCCCGGCCTTAGCCTGCTGGCCCGCCGCGAAGGTGCGGCCCTGTTTGGGGTGATGCAGGGATTTGTTGAAAGCCAAGCGCTGATGGCACTGGTCGAATTGGGCGTGCTGGCGCGGGTGGCGCACGCACCCGCCACGGCCCAAGGGCTGGCCCACACCCTAAATATCCCCGCCGATAGGCTACAGGTGCTGCTGCAGGCCGGCGCCGCCATGCGCCTGCTGACCCGGCGCAAGACGGGCCAGTTTGCCCTGTCGCCGCGTGGGGCGGCATTTTTGTCTATGCCAGCCCTGCCCGCCTTGGTGCGCCACCATCGGGTGCTTTACGCAGATTTGGCCGATCCAACAGCGTTTTTTCGTGGCGAAACCCAGCCCGAACTGGCGCAGTTTTGGCCCTATGTTTTTGGCCCCGGCGCCCAAATCGACCCCGATGCAACCGCACGCTATTCGGAATTGATGGCCGAAAGCCAAGCCTTGGTAACCCAAGACGCGCTGGCCACCCTGTCGTTCAAAGGCGTGCAGTCGTTGCTGGATGTGGGCGGCGGCACTGGGGTGTTTTTGCGCGCCCTTCATGCGCGCGAACCGCGGCTGCAACTGGCGTTGTTTGACCTGCCAGATGTTGTGGCGCAAAGCACCCTGCCACAGGCCATTGCCCGGCATGGCGGCTCGTTTCGCACCGATGCTTTGCCACAAGGCGCCGATATGATCACGCTGATCCGCGTGCTGTTTGATCATGCCGACAGCACGGTTTTAACCCTGCTGCAGCGCTGCTACCACGCCCTGCCCCCCGGCGGGCGGCTGGCGATTGTCGAGCCGATGTCAGGCGGCGCCACCCCCGACCCGCACACGGATGTGTATTTTTCAATTTACACATTGGCCATGCAAACCGGCCGCACCCGCAGCGCCGATGAGATTGCAGCGCTGCTTGGCCAGTGCGATTTCGCCGAAATCAAGGCCAAAAAGGGCAAACGCCCCTATGTGACCAGCGTGATCGAAGCGCAAAAGCCCCACAGCCCAGCTTAGCGCCCTCTTGTTGTGTCAATTATTATTGACAGCAAAAAGTGTAAGTATAAGATTACATAAAGGCGTCGAGTCGACCGAACAGTCGTGCAAAACGGCGCCGCACCCGCATGGAGGCGAATTTGCAGACAGATGCCATCCTTCTTTCAGCCCCACGCCAAATAGGTGTGCAGCAGGTGGGTATTACCCCCCCGGGGCGGTCGGATGTGGTGGTTGAGATTGCACATTCCGGCATATCTAGCGGCACAGAAAAGCTGTTTTGGACGGGCGACATGCCCCCATTTCCCGGCATGGGCTATCCATTGGTTCCCGGCTACGAGGCCGTGGGCGAGGTGGTCGAGGCTGGCGCAGATAGCGGCCTGAAAAGCGGTGATCGGGTCTTTGTGCCCGGCGCAAATTGCTTCACCGCCAGCCCAGACAGCCCGGTTTTCGCCCTTTTTGGCGGCGCCGCGCGCCGGCTGGTCAGCGATGCATCGCGCGTGGTGCAGGTGGATGCGGGCCTTGGCGCCGAAGGTGCGTTGCTGGCCTTGGCGGCCACGGCACACCACGCCATTGCCGGCAGTCAAGGCCGCTTTGCCGGGCTGATCGTGGGCCACGGCGCCTTGGGGCGGTTGCTGGCGCGTATCACTATGGCCTTGGGTGGCCCTGCCCCCACGGTATGGGAAACCAACCCGGCCCGCATGGGTGGCGCAACCGGCTATACCGTATGCCCCCCCGACGCGGCCCCGCACACGCGATTTGAACTTATCATCGATGCCTCGGGCGCAGATGGGCAGCTAGACCGGCTGATCCCGCATTTGGCCCCGGGCGGCGAATTGGTTTTGGCCGGGTTTTACACCCAGCCTTTAAGCTTTGCCTTTGTGCCCGCCTTCCTGCGCGAGGCGCATTTGCGCGTGGCCGCAGAATGGCAGCCAGCCGATCTGCACGCCACCCGCGCGCTGCTGGATCGTGGCGCGCTATCCTTGGCCGGGCTTATCACCCACCGAACCGCACCAGCCCAGGCAGAAGCCGCCTATCAGCGCGCCTTCACCGACCCGGACTGCCTGAAAATGATCATCGACTGGGAGAGCGCTGCATGACACTGGATATTCCAAACCTGAAAGCCATGGACGCCCGCCTGCGCCAAGAGGCCCACGAAGAACCCACCCTAGAGGTGCCCCAAGACCCCCCCAGCAAGCACACGCAGATTATCGCCATCTACGGCAAAGGCGGCATCGGCAAAAGCTTCACCCTTGCCAATCTTAGCTGCATGATGGCCGAAATGGGCAAACGCGTGCTGCTGATCGGCTGCGATCCGAAATCAGACACCACCAGCCTGCTGTTTGGCGGCAAGGCCTGCCCAACCATCATTGAAACCTCGACCGCTAAGAAACTGGCCGGTGAAGAGGTGCAAATCGGCGACGTTTGTTTCAAACGCCACGGCGTTTTCGCGATGGAGTTGGGCGGCCCCGAAGTGGGCCGCGGCTGCGGCGGGCGCGGCATCATTCACGGCTTTGAGCTGTTGGAAAAGCTGGGCTTTCACGACTGGGATTTCGACTATGTCTTGCTGGATTTCCTAGGCGATGTGGTTTGTGGCGGCTTTGGCCTGCCCATCGCCCGCGACATGGCCCAAAAGGTGATCTTGGTGGCCTCGAACGACCTGCAATCGCTGTATGTGGCCAATAACGTCTGCTCGGCGGTGGAATATTTCCGCAAACTTGGCGGCAATGTTGGTGTGGCGGGGCTGGTGATCAACAAAGATGACGGCACCGGCGAGGCCCAAGGCTTTGCCAAAGCCGCCGGCATCGACATTCTGGCCAGCATCCCCGCCGATGAAGACCTGCGGCGCAAGTCGGCCAATTACCAAATTGTTGGTACCGCCGCCAGCCAATGGGGCAGCCTGTTTGAAGGGCTGGCAAGCGCCGTGGCCGATGCCCCTCCGATGCGCCCCCGCCCGCTGGACCAAGACGGGCTGCTGGCCCTGTTTGACAGCAAGGAAACTGGCGGTGACGTGGTGCTGGAACCGGCCACAGACGCCGATATGCGCGGCAAATACTTGCAGCCCGCAGTCTCGCTCGAGGTGATCTATGACGACGCCTAAGCCCCCCAGCACCGAAGGCGCCGCCGCCGCACCACATCAGGCCGACGGCATGGGCTGCCACGCCCCTGCCGAGGCCATGCAGGCCCAAGCCCGTGCTGCGGGCAATGGCGAGATCTTGGATCAATTCGCGGCCGATTATCCGCGTGGGCCCCATGACAAACCCGAATCCATGTGCCCGGCCTTTGGCTCGTTGCGCGTGGGGCTGCGCATGCGCCGGGTGGGCACCATCTTGTCTGGCTCGGCGTGCTGCGTGTACGGGCTGTCGTTTGTCTCGCATTTCTACGGCGCGCGCCGCTCGGTGGGCTATGTGCCGTTCAGCTCGGAAACGCTGGTCACGGGCAAGCTGTTCGAAGATATCCGCGAGGCGGTTTACAAAATGGCCGACAGCGCACGCTATGACGCGCTGGTGGTTACCAACCTATGCGTGCCCACTGCCAGCGGCGTGCCTTTGCGCCTGCTGCCGCGCGAAATTGATGGGGTGCGCATTATCGGCATCGATGTGCCGGGTTTTGGCGTGCCCACCCATGCCGAGGCCAAAGATGTGTTGGCCGGTG
>RFQY01000164.1 GCA_009924775.1 Paracoccaceae bacterium
CTCTCCCTGCTGCAACTTCTTGCATCGAGCTTGCAAGGTGCAGGCTGGCTGCAGGGGTCGTCTGTGGACAACTTGGGGCGGTACGGTGGGTGCGTGGTCTCCAAGGCGGTCGGCATCTGGCTCAAGTTGCGGCGGAAGGCCGACGACTGGTCTGCGGACCTCGAGCCGTTGGCTGCGTTGGCTGCTGCGTGTGCGGAGCGGATCGACGCCGGCGACGTGACCGGGTCGCTGGTCAAGGAGCTGCGGGCCACGTTGGTGGAGTTGATGCCGAGGGAGGATGCCCAGGATGCCTTCGAGTTGCTCGCCGCCGAGTTGTCCGCCACGGTTCACGACGGATCGGACTGACCGACCGTCGTTCGGCGGTCAGGTGGCGCTGATCGCCGAGAAGCTGGGCACGCCGTTGATGCCGTGGCAGCGGCACGTGGTCGACGTGGCGTTGGAGCACGACGCCGATGGCCGGCTGGTGTACCGGGACGTCGTGGTGACGGTTCCGAGGCAGGCGGGGAAGACGACGTTGGTGACTGCGCTCATGGTGTGGCGGGCGTTGCACGAGCCGGGGTGCCGGATCGTCTACACGGCGCAGGACGGTCAAGCCGCCCGGAAGAAGTGGCGGGACGACCAGGTGCCGATGCTCGAGGCATCGGCGTTGCGGTCGCTGTACGACGTGCGGTTCTCGAACGGGGACGAGTCGATCCGGTGGCACAACGGTTCGCTGCACGAGGTGCTGTCGCCGACGGACCGTGCGGGCCACGGTCGCCAGATCGACCTGGCGGTGGTGGACGAGGCGTTCGAGTTCGAGGACTTCCGGCTCGACCAGGGGTTCAGCCCGGCGATGATCACTCGTCGCCAGCCTCAGATGTGGATCATCTCGACGGCCGGTACGGCCCGGTCGACGTACCTGTTGTCGAAGGTGGAGCGTGGCCGGGACGCTGTCCGTGATGGTCTGACGACTGGCATGGCGTACTTCGAGTGGTCGGCGGCGGTGGATGCGGACCCGGCTGATCCGGCGACGTGGTGGTCGTGCATCCCGAGTCTGGGGCACACGGTGCCGGTCGAGGCGATCGAGGCTGAGCAGCGGTCGAAGGAGCCGGCCGAGTTCGAGCGTGCGTACCTGAACCGGTGGACGTCCAACGCCTTCGCATCGAAGGTCCCGGCCCGGAGCTGGGAGGCGTGCACGGTGGACGAGTCGCCGGGGCTGGTCGACGTGGTGTTCGCCTTGGACGTGTCACCGGACCGGGAGTTCGCCAGCGTGGCGGTGTGCGACGGGGCGACGTTCGAGCTGGCGGACCGTCGGCCGGGGACGGAGTGGGTGGTGTCCCGGTTGGTCGAGTTGTGGGACCGGTACGAGCCGGTGGCGGTGGTTGTGGACGGTGCGGGGCCGGGGTCGTCGTTGGTGCCGGATCTCGAGGCGGCTGGTGTGCGGGTGGAGGTGACGTCGCACCGGCAGATGGCTGCGGCGTGCGGCCGGTTCTACGACGCCGTGGTGAACCGCAAGGTGGGTCACACCGGGCAGGTCGATCTGGACGCTGCGGTGGCTGGTGCGGCGACCCGGAAGCTGGGCGATGCGTGGGCGTGGTCGAGGTCGACGAGTGCGGTGGACATCTCGCCGCTGGTCGCAGCCACGTTGGCCTTGTGGGGTGCGACTACGCTGGAGCGGGAGGTGGCTGAACCGCCGCCGCCCGTGTTCGCCTACTGAGCCGAGGATCATGGACCTGTTCGCCACGCTGCTCGAGCTGATCGGTGTGGCGCTGGTGGTGCTGGCCGCCTGGTTCGTCTCGCCGGTGTTGGGACTGATCGCCCTGGGTGGGGCGCTCATCATCATCGGCTACCTGTTGGAGCGTGACTGATGGGCCTGTTCAGGCGTCGAGTCGAGGAGCGTGCGATCACGGCTGAGGACGTGATCTCGATGGTGAACGAGCGGCGGCGCACGGGGTCCATGCCGATGTCGGTGACGACGGACTCGGCGATGCGTCTGGCTGCGGTGTGGGCGTGCATCCGGCTGCTGGCGGGGCTGGGGTCGACGTTGCCGCTCGACCAGCAGCGGACCCGTGGTGGGATCACGGTGGACGTCCCGAGGTCGACGTTGTTCGATCAGCCGCAGCCGGGCGTGACCCTGTCGACGTGGCTGTACCAGGCGTGGTCGTCGCTGCTGACTGACGGGAACGCCTACGGGCTGACGACGGGGACGTTGGCGAACGGCTACCCGTCGACCGTCGAGCTGATCGACCCCGGTCTGGTGCAGTGGAAGGCCGACGAGGACCGGGGCTGGCAGGCGACGTTGGACAACAGGCCGGTGGACGTCTGGCCGAACGGTCCGTTGTGGCACGTGCCGATCTTCACGATGCCGGGTCGTCCGTACGGCCTGTCGCCGATCGAGCACGCCCGACAGACGATCACCGCCGGCTTGCAGGCGGAGCGATTCGGGGCGGACTTCTTCACCGGTGGTGGCACGCCGAACGCCATCCTGTACGCCGACCAGGAACTGTCGATGGAGCAGGCGCAGGGCATCAAGGCTGCGTTCGCCCAGTCGACTGCCGGGAACCGGGAGCCTGCGGTGATGGGTGCCGGGTTGCGCTACGAGCGCATCCAGGTCAACCCGGAGGAGGCGCAGTTCCTGGACTCGCAGCGGTTCACGGTGGAACAGGTCGCCCGGATCTACGGGGTGTTCCCGGAGATGATCGGTGGTGCCACGTCCGGGTCGAACGTGACGTATGCGAACCGGGAGCAGCGGGCGGCGGACTTCCTCACGTTCGGCCTGTCGCCGTACCTGGTGGCGCTCGAGGACGGCCTGTCGATGCTGGTGCCCCGGCCGCAGCGTGTGCGCTTCAACCTCGACAGTGTGCTGCGGTCCGACCTGAAGACCCGCTACGAGGCCCATGCGATCGGCATCGAGTCCGGGTTCCTGACGGTCGACGAGGTGCGCCAGATCGAGGACCGGCCGCCACTACCGGAGACCGAACCGGCGATGCCTGACCAGCCGGTCGCACCTGACACGCAGGGGGTGGAGTGATGCCGTGGGAGATCGTCCAGGAGGATGCCGCCTGTCCGGTGGACCGCCCGTTCGGGGTCCACAAGGTCGACGACGGCGAGCTCGAGGGTTGCCACGCCACGTACGCAGAGGCCGACGACCAGATGTCTGCGCTCTACATGGCCGAGTCGGAGGGGGAGGAGCGCCAGGACAGCTACACGCCGCCCGAGGGTGTGCGTGTGGCTGCCCGGCGTGCGCTCGACTGGATCGCCGAGGGGCTGGCCGGTGAAGGTTTCACCGACGTGGGCCGGGCCCGTGCGGCGCAGCTCGCCCGTGGTGATGCCGTGAGCCGTGAGACGGTCGGCCGGATGGCGAACTACTTCGGCCGTCATGCGAGCGACCGTGAGGCCGAGGGCTTCAACCGGGGCGAGGACGGCTACCCGTCGCCGGGTCGGGTGGCGTGGGATGCGTGGGGCGGGGACGCCGGCCGTGACTGGGCGTCGTCGATCGTGGCGTCGGAGGAGCGCAACGGCGAGGAGGGTGAGTACCCGATCACGCCGAGGCAGCAGGCGCACTACGAGGCGGTCGAGTCGGTCGTGGAGCTGTTCGGCCAGTTCGGCCAGGGCATCGGCGAGGGTGGGGCGCACTACGTGGCCGAGTCGCCGTTCGCCGACGAGGGCATGGTGTGCTCGAGCTGCGTGTTCTACGAGGGGCCACGGGCGTGCGAGGTCGTCTCGGGTGACATCGACCCGGAGGGCATCTGCAAGCT
Organism: Paracoccaceae bacterium; assembly: GCA_009924775.1. GTDB lineage: Bacteria > Pseudomonadota > Alphaproteobacteria > Rhodobacterales > Rhodobacteraceae > CAJXSO01. Next base: position 3,738 of record RFQY01000164.1, read on the forward strand.
GTGGATCATCCCCGAGTCGCTGCTGGTCGGCGTGGAGCCGACGGTGCCGGTCGAGGAGGCACCTACGATGGAGGTCGGAGGCGACGACGACATGGACGAGTACGAGCGCACAGCCGACGGTGTCAGCACCCCGGACCGTGAGGTCCGTCGGGTCGAGCGTGTGGAGCTGCGTGAGTCCGAGGACGGCCTGCCGGTCGTCGAGGGCTACGCCACGGTGTACGAGTACCGCTACGACATCGGTGGTGGCCCGGAGGCCGGCGGGTTCACCGAGGTGATCTCCCGTGGGGCTGCGGCGAAGAGCGCCCGTGAGGCGTCGGTGCCGCTGCTGGTGAACCACGACGGCATCCCGTTGGCGCACACCCGGTCGGGGACGCTGAGCCTTGAGTCGGACGACATCGGTCTGCGGATCTCGGCGACGCTCGATCCGAGCAACCCGACCGCCCAGGAGGTGCGTTCGGCGTTGGAGCGTGGCGACATGACCGCCATGAGCTTCGCCTTCACGCCGGTGCGCCAGTCGTGGTCGAAGGACTACAGCCAGCGGACGATCACCGAGCTGAAGCTGTACGACGTGAGTCTGGTGACGTACCCGGCGAACCCGTCGACCGTGGCGAAGATCCGCAGCGACGAGGACGCCGAGGCGACCGAGACCGCAGACGTGAAGCAGCCGGGACGGAGCGTCGAGCACGCCCGCCGCCAGCAGGCTGCTGATGCCGCCAAGAAGCGGCGCTAGTCTGTACGCAAGAGGACTGCGCCGACGATCGGCCGTCGACCACGCCGGGTTCGCCCCACCTGGTCGGCACCGAGTGTCACCCGGTCAGGACCATCCCTACGACTCCCTGTGAGGTTCCCATGTTGGAGCAGATCCGCTCCCTGATCGCCAAGGCGCTGGACGACCGTGAGGCCGCCGCCGACGCCGTCGAGGCCATCCTGTCCGCCGCCGAGACCGAGGGCCGCTCCGAGCTGTCCGAGGACGAGGCCACCAAGTTCGACGCCGCCCGTGCGGAGCTCCGGTCGATCGACGACCGCATCGACGAGCTCACCGCCCGTGAGGCCGAGCTGGTCGAGCTCGAGGCCCGCAAGGTGAAGGCCGACGAGGCCCGCAAGGCCCTCGGCGTCCCGACCGTGAAGGTCGGCCGTGAGGAGCGGACCTACCGCCCCGACTCGGGCCACAACTTCATCCAGGACGCCTACCGGGCGACGTTCCTGAACGACGGCGAGGCGAGCGTGCGGGTCCAGCGGGCCCGTGCCGAGGCGCTGGTGGACTACCGGTCCACGACCGGCAACTTCGGCGGCCTCGTGGTCCCGCAGTACCTCACCGAACTGTACGCCCCGAACCTCGAGTCGGGTCGTCCGTTCCTCAGCAACGTCACCTCGGTGCCGCTGCCCGAGGCTGGCATGAACATCGTCATCCCGAGGGGCAACGGTTCCTCGACGGTCGCCGCCCAGGAGACGCAGAACACCGGCGTGTCCAACACGACGATCCTCGAGTCCGACCTCACGGTCCCCGTCCGGACCTTCGCCGGCCAGCAGGTGGTCTCCCGCCAGGCCGTCGACCGGGGCACCGGCATCGCCGACATCATCCTCAGCGACCTGTTCGCCGAGTACGCCACCAAGGTCAACGTCTCGGCGATCTCCGGTGACGGCACCGGCGGTGGCCACTGGGGCGTCCTGTCCACGACCTCGGTGCAGACCGCAGCGTGGACCGGGACCACCGGTGCGTCGCTGATGACGTCGATCCACAACGCCGTGGGCAAGGTGAACAGCTCCCGCTACGCAGCGGCCGACCTGATCGTCATGCATCCCCGGCGCTGGGCCTTCCTCTGCGCCGCCTCGGACACCTCCAGCCGTCCGTTCGTGCAGGTGGACGGGCCGGGCTTCAACGCCCAGGGCAACGGTGCGGCGGCCGGCTACGGCATCGTCGGCAGCCTCGTCGGCATCCCCGTGGTGACCGACGCCGGCATCCCGACGAACCTCGGGGCCAGCACCGACGAGGACCGGATCATCGTCACCCGCCGCCAGGACGTCCTGTTCATGGAGGACGCCTCGGCTCCGGTGGGGCTGACCTTCGAGGAGGTCAAGGGCGACCAGCTCAGCGTCCAGATGGTGGTGTTCGGTTACAGCGCCTTCACCGCAGGCAGGTTCCCGGTGGCAACCTGCGTGGTGACCGGAACTGGATTCAAGTCGATCCTGACCTGACGCTCTCGACGCTGCCACGTCCGACGTGGGGCCGGGTCGCCTTCGGGTGGCCCGGCCTTCGTCGTTGTCCTGCTAGCCTGCGGCGGTCACAGGAGGACGCATGGACAAGCATCCCGGCCGTGCGCTG
>RFQY01000165.1 GCA_009924775.1 Paracoccaceae bacterium
CCAAGATGCCACCGCTGCGCATAAAATGGTGACCAGCCACCTGCGTTTGGCGGCCAAAATTGCCATGGGCTATCGCGGCTATGGGCTGCCCCAGGCCGAGGTGATTTCCGAGGCGAATGTGGGCCTGATGCAAGCGGTCAAACGCTTTGATCCTGAAAAGGGGTTTCGTCTGGCCACCTATGCCATGTGGTGGATCCGCGCCTCTATTCAGGAATATATTCTGCGCTCGTGGAGCTTGGTGAAACTGGGCACGACATCTGCGCAAAAGAAACTGTTTTTCAACCTGCGCAAGGCCAAGGCGCGTATCGGGGCGCTGGAAGATGGCGATTTGCACCCAGATAACGTGCGCCAAATCGCCCACGATCTGGGCGTGACCGAGGAAGAGGTCATCAGCATGAACCGCCGCCTTTCGGGCAGCGACGCATCGCTGAACGCCACCGTAGGCCAAGAAGGCGAAGGCGCCATGCAATGGCAGGATTGGCTGGAAGACGAAGACGCCGACCAAGCCACAGATTACGCCGAGCGCGACGAATTGCAGGCACGCCGCGAATTGTTGGAACAGGCCATGGGCGTTCTTAGCGAACGCGAACATGATATCCTTAGCCAGCGCCGCCTGAGCGAGGAAACCGTGACATTGGAAGATTTAAGCGCGCGCTACAATGTCAGCCGCGAACGCATTCGCCAGATCGAGGTGCGTGCCTTTGAAAAGCTACAGGCGCGGATGCGTGAATTGGCCGCCGAACGGGGCATGATGGCCGAAACCTAGGCAGCTGCAGCGCTGGTGCTGGCGGGAAAACCGTTTGATCGCCTTTGGCGGGTGGCTTAGGCTTATGCGCTGAAGGCAACAGGCAGGGGCTGGCTATGGCTGGTGGATGGGCGCGCGATGGCGCGGTAAGCGAACAGATCGAGGCATCGATCGCGGATGAGCTAAAGCGCATGCAGGCCCGGCCACGGCCCAGCGGCGAAAGCCTGACCCATTGCGCAGATTGCGACGAGGAAATCCCCGCCGCGCGGCGCGCCGCGATTGTGGGAGTGAAACTATGCGTCACCTGCCAAAGCAAGCGTGACCGCAGCTTTAAGCCCCGCGGCGGAATGAACCGCCGTGGTTCAAAAGACAGTCAACTGAAATAAAAAAGCGGCCCGTTTGGGGGCCGCTTTGGCGGGTGCATCGCACCAAAGGTGGGCGTGGCTTATGCCAGTGCCAAGTTCACGGCCGACTCGCGGCCATCACGGCCAGCTTCGATGTCGAAAGTTACTTTTTGGTCATCGCGCAGGCCGGTCAGGCCCGAACGCTCGACTGCCGAGATGTGCACGAACACGTCTTTGCTGCCGCCATCGGGTGCGATAAAACCAAAACCTTTAGTTGTGTTGAACCATTTTACGGTGCCAGTGGCCATATCCGTATTCTCCTATTGAGATGCTGCCCGCATAATGCGGCAACTTGGCGTTAGTCGGTCTGGATCGAGTGACTGAACGCCGGATCAACGGAAGACAGTGGGTCGAAATAGAAAAACGTATGCCTGCCCTATATGCGCGCCTTGGCCGGGAAAAACAAGGGGCACCCGGTGTAATTCGGGTGCCCCTTTGATTTTGTGCCATTTTTGCCGATCGGCGGGCCCTTAGCCCTCTAACGCCTCTAGCTCGTCGATGAACCCTTCGATCATCGACAGGCCCTTGTCCCAGAATTTAGGGTCCGAGGCATCCAGCCCAAAGGGCGCCAGCAGTTCTTTGTGGTGCTTGGCGCCGCCCGCTTTCAACATTTCGAAATATTTATCTTGAAAGCCCTCGGGCTGTTCTTGGTAGGCGGCATAAAGCGCATTTACCAACCCGTCGCCAAATGCATAGGCATAGACATAAAAGGGCGAATGCACAAAATGCGGGATATAGGCCCAGAAGGTTTCGTAGCCTTCCATGAAATCAAACGCCGGGCCCAAGCTTTCGCCCTGAACGCTCATCCATAGTGCGCCAATGTCTTCGGGGGTCAATTCACCCTCGCGGCGGGCGGCGTGCAGTTTGCATTCGAAATCGTAAAAGGCAATCTGGCGCACGACCGTGTTGATCATATCCTCTACCTTGCCCGCCAGCATCACCTTGCGTTCGGCCGGGCTGGCCGCGGCTTCCAGCATTTTACGGAATGTCAGCATTTCGCCGAATACGCTGGCGGTTTCGGCCAAGGTCAGCGGGGTCGAGGACAGCATCTCGCCCTGTGCCGCCGCCAAGCGCTGGTGCACGCCATGGCCCAATTCATGGGCCAAGGTCATCACATCGCGGGGTTTGCCCAGATAGTTCAGCATCACATAGGGGTGCACATCGGTCACGGTGGGGTGGGCAAAAGCCCCCGGCGCCTTGCCGGGCTTGACCGCGGCATCGATCCAGCCTTTGGTGAAGAAGGGTTCGGCCAATTCTGCCATGCGCGGATCAAACCCGGCATAGGCCTCGGTCACCAATTGGCGGGCCTGATCCCATGGGATGGTTTTCTTGCTTTCCATCGGCAGCGGCGCGTTGCGGTCCCAGACCTGCATGCGATCTAGCCCCAGCCATTTGCGCTTTAGCTCGTAGTAGCGGTGGCTGAGGCGCGGGTAGGCGCCCACCACGGCGTCGCGCAGGGCCTGCACCACTTCGGGTTCGACATGGTTGGACAAATGCCGCGCGGTCTGTGCGGTGGGCATCTTGCGCCAGCGGTCTAGCACCTCTTTTTCCTTGGCTTGGGTGTTGTGGACGCGCGCAAACGTTTTGATATTGGCGTCAAACACCCGCGCCAATTCGCGCGCGGCCGCCTCGCGGCGGCTGCGGTCATGGTCGGTCAGCAGGTTTAGCGTGCCTTCGATGTTCAGCGGCTCGCCCGCCACCTCGAACCCAAGGCCCGCGATGGTTTCGTCGAAAAGCCGTTCCCACGCGTCGCCGACGACACCCAAATCGTGCAGGAATTTTTCCATCTCGTCGGACAGTTGGTGCGGTTTCATGGCGCGAATCCGCTCAAAGACCGGGGCGTAGCGGGCCAAATCGGTGTTGGCCGCCAGCAATCCCTGCAAATGCGCCTCGTCCAGACGGTTCAGTTCGAGGGTGAAAAACACCAAAGGCGTGGTGAAACGCGTGATTTTTTCCTGCGCATCGGACATGAATTTGGCGCGCTCGGCGTCGATTGTCATTTGGTAATAGCGCAGACCGGCAAAAGACATGATCCGCCCGGCGATGGCCGATATCTGCTCGTTTCGATGCACGCAGCGCAGCAGCCCCTCGGCATCAAGGCTGTGCAGCTTGCCCTCGTAATCCGTGGCAAAACTGGCGCATTCGCCCTCGAGCCAATCCAGATCGCGGGCCAGTTCTGGCGCCTCTTCGCTGGTGTAAAGATCGCTGAGATCCCATTCTGGCAGCTGGCCCAGATGATCGCTGCCATGGCTTGTATTGGCATCACGGACGGGAAAGGGCAGGGGCATCATGGGCGGTATCCTTTTTATGGTGTTTGTCCACACATATGGTGGGTGGGCGGCAGGCTCAAGGCCGGGTGGTGTTTAACCGTATTGCGCCAAGAGCGCGTTCAAATGCGCCAGCGTATCGGCTTGTGCGGGGGTTTTGTCTTGGCGCCAGCGTGCCATGCGCGGAAACCGCAGCGCCACGCCCGATTTGTGGCGCGGGCTGGGCTGAATGCCCTCGAAGGCAATTTCAAAAACCAGCTCGGGCACAACTTGGCGAACGGGCCCAAATCTTTGCTGGGTGTTTTTGCGCACCCATGCGGTGATTTGGCGAAATTCGGCATCGGTAAGCCCCGAATAGGCCTTGGCAAAGGGCACCAGCGTAGGGCCATCCCAAACCGCAAAGGTGAAATCGGTATAAAGCGTGGCGCGGCGGCCATGGCCTGCTTGGGCATAGATCATCACCGCATCAATGCTTAATGGGTCCAGCTTCCATTTCCACCAATCGCCCCGTGTGCGCCCGCCATGATAGGGCGCGCTGAGGCGTTTGAGCATCAAGCCTTCGGCGCGATGGGCGCGGGCGGCTTGGCGTTGGGTGGCCCAATTGGCCCAGTCCAACGGTCCGGGCACCGCTGGGGGCGCCAGCACAGGGGCGTGGCTTGGCATTTGGTCTAAGGCATCTTGCAAACGCTGGCGGCGCTGGGCCAAGGGCAGGGCGCGCAGATCTTGCCCGCCGTATTCTAGGCAATCATAGGCCAACAGCCGCGCCGGTGCGCTGGCCAATAGCGCCTTTGGCACGGTTTTGCGCCCAATCCTTTTTTGCAAGGCCTGAAAGGGCTGGGGCAGGCCGTCGTTGCCCCAAACCACCAACTCGCCGTCCAGCACGGTATTGCCGCCCGGTGCCGACAGGCCGGCAAATTCTGGAAAGCGGTCGGTGATCAATTCTTCGCCGCGCGACCATAAAAACACTTGGCCATCGCGCAGCAACAGCTGGGCGCGGATACCGTCCCATTTCCACTCGGTGTGCCAATCGCCCGGCGCGCCCAGATCTTGGGGGGGGCCATCCAGCCCATGGGCCAAGCAAAACGGATAGGGGCGCGAGCTGTCGGCGGTGGGGTTTTGCGCCGCAATCAGGCTGTGCCAATCGCTGGTATCTGGGTGCCAATTGCCCATCAATCGATGGGCCAGATCAGGCTGGGGCTGGCCGGTGGCATGCGCCAGGGCGCGCGTCATCAGCTTTTGGCTGACACCCATGCGAAAGCCACCTGTCAGCAGCTTGTTGAACACCAGCCGCCCCGTTGTGTCCAGCTGCGCCCATTGCGCCAAAACATGGGCCTTGCGCGCGGCATCATTCAGCGGGGCCATCGCGCGCAGATCGGCGATGGTTGGCGCCAGATAGAGCGGCCTTGTGCTGGCGGCTGGTGGCAGCAGCAAGGCGATGGTTTCGGCCAGATCCCCAACGCTGGCGTAGCAGTCCTCGAACAACCAATCCGGTATACCGGCGGCTTCTGCCGCCCAGCGCCGCAGCAAGGTGCTGCTGAGCACCCGTTTCGGCCGCCGGCCAGACAATATGGCGATGCACCATAGCCTGTCTTCGGGGGTGGCTGTTTGGAAATACTGGCTAAGCGCTGCCAGCTTTGCAGTGGTTTTTGTGGTGGCGTCAAGCGCCTGAAACAGGTCTGAAAATGCGCTCATGTCGGGCCTTCACTGTCGTCATCTTCGGTGCCAAATTCGGTGGGAACAACCTGTGCACTGTGGCCATTTTCGTTCAAGTATCGCGTGAAGATATCTGTGTAACCATGCGTAACATATATATTTTCTGCGCCCGTCTCTTTGGTGGCCTGCAGCAAGCCCGGCCAATCGGCGTGATCTGAAACAACAAAGCCCGTCGCCATGGCGCGGCGCCTGCGGATGCCGCGCAGGCCCATCCAGCCACTGGCAAGGGCCAGCTCGGTTGGGCCAAAGCGGCGCGTCCAGCTGGCCTCGATCGCGCCGGGGGGGGCAATGATCAGCGCGCCGGGATGGGTTTTGGCGCTGCACTCTTGCGTCAGAACATCGCTGTGGGGCAGTGCGACCCCCGCTGCGCGCAGGCAGGCGTTGGTGTTTTCCACCGCCGCGTGGCACAAAACCGGGCCCGGGCCATCGGCCAGCATATGCAGCAGGCGCTGGGCTTTGCCCAAGGCATATGCCCCCAGAACCGAGGTTTTTCCCACAGCCGCATTGTCAGCCCACCAGCGCAGGATTTGCTGGGCGATCTGGGGCTGGGGTTGCCAGCGAAAGACCGGCAGGCCAAAGGTGCTTTCGGTGATGAAACTGTGGCAGCGCAGCGGCTCGAACGCCTCGGACAGCCCGTCGTTTTCGGTTTTATAATCGCCCGACGCCACCCAAACCTGCCCTGCCACAGACACCCGTATTTGCGCCGAACCCGGCACATGCCCGGCGGGGTGAAAGCTGACCTCGGCATCGTTGATGCGCAAAACATGGCCATAATCAGCCGTTTGCGCGGTGATCTGGCCAAGCCGGTGGCGCATAACGGCCAAGCTGCGCGGCGTTGCCAAATACTGCCCATGCCCCCAGCGGGCATGGTCTGCATGCGCATGGGTGATCAGCGCGCGTGG
>RFQY01000166.1 GCA_009924775.1 Paracoccaceae bacterium
ACCGATTACATCGAACAGGTTGCGGCTCAGGGTTGGGCACGTGTTGACGTTGCGCCGGGCGAATGGGTTGCCGTGGTGCCGAATGATGCGCACACCGCATTTGGCGGCACGCTTTGGCGCCGCGCTGAAGATGGCAATGACTATGCCGAAGGCGTCACCGAAGGGCACCCCGTGAGCGCTGCGCTTGACTATGAGGCAGCCGCCCGCGCCATTGCCGTGATGATCAAGCGTGAGGTTGGCGCGTGAAATACCTTGTGGCTTCGCAGCTCTACGCCGATGCCGAAGCCCAATTGAAGGGCTCTAAACAAATTCTTGACGATTGCACATGGTCATCATGTGCCGCAGCCGTATCGTGGGCAAGCGGGTACGCCGTCACCTATACCGCCGCGCAGGGCGTTGCAGCGTTTGAGAAAGCCACGGGGCGCAAAGATAAACAGGGCGTGAGCGATGCCGGGGGCTCTCTGGCTGAAGCGGTCAAGGTGATTGCCCAATTGGGCGGTAAAGCCCGCTATGCCAAATCGTGGGCCGATGCCATAGAGGCAGCGAAGAAAGGCGCCGCGCTGATGGTGTGGGTGCAACAGCCGATTGGGTACCCCACAGGCTTGAAGGTAAGCGCATGGCATGATCGTTGGGCGAAATGGTGGGCAAAAACCGATCCTGCCCACCTGCGCGCAGGGTACGGGCACATGACATCGGCGGGGTGGTGTGAGGATCATGGTTGGCAATGGGCATGCCCAACACGCGATGAGAAAACCACCGCTGAGAAATACGCGGTGCCTGTCACCGAAGATCAATTGCGACAGATTGCCAATAGTAAGGTGAAGGCAGGCAAGCTCAGCGCAGATTTTAAGGCGCTGCTCATCGTCACGCACCCGGCGCGCACCGCTGCGCCAATCGTCACAGGGGGGCGCGTAGACGTGGCAGAGCAGCCGAAGGCCGCAATGCCAACACGTGAGGTGCAACCCCTCACCGCCTCCATCAAACCTGCGCCAAAGCCTGCGAGCCCAACCGTGGCAGATCAGGTGGGTAAGGCGCTTGAGGGTGTAGATTGGGAGCAGCTCAGCGGGAGGGCGCTCACAGCCGCAACAGGTGCGGCGGCGGCTGCGTCAAAGGTGAAAGGTGCCCCCGCGAAAATGATGACGTTTCTTAAATACATCAAAGACAATACGGGCATTGATGAGGCCCTGATCGAATTCGTGCGCACATTTGTCACGGTCAGCATCAGCGTGGCGCTTGGCTTGGGTATCCCGCTGCTAGACATCAGCGGCGGGGATTTCCGCACGGTGCTTTCAGCCGGGCTTGCCTCAGGGTTGCAGGTATTGGTGAAATACCTTGACCCGAAAAACAGCGCCTTCGGCATCAAAGAAAAGCCCTAACACACACGCTGCCACACAGGTGGCATAACATCGGGTGTAGGCTGCGAATAGCCACCTAAACAGGTGGCACGTAGATTGGAGGTACCCGATGAATTCGCTTGATGAGCTCAGGGCGCTGAGCCGCCCCCGAAAGGGGCCACCATGCGGCATGGCTGCCGTTCACCTTCAGGGTGATGATTGGGAAACATTGCAGGTGGGGCTTGCCGATCCCGCCATTACCGCTAAGGCGTTGATGGCGTGGCTTGCAAAGCGCGGCTTCACCGTTTCGTTTTGGACAATCGCACGGCACCGCCGGGGCGAATGCGCGTGCAAATCATGAGCGAAGAATTGCAGCTTGAGCAGCGCCTACATGAGGTGACCGAAGCCCACAAACGGGCGCTGCGCCAATTGGCAAAGCGTGACGCTGCGCGTGAAGAATTGGTGGCGGCGGTGTATCAGGCTGCGAAAGATGCGGCGCTTAGCATCACGATCCCGCCTGTGCCAAAGCCCAAAGCCTCAGGCAAGAAAGGCGAAGCCGAAACATTGGTGGTGCTCTTGGGCGATTGGCAGCTTGGGAAGCATTCAGAAACCTACGGCATTGACGTGGCAAAGGCGCGCATTGCGCTGCTTGCCGCAAAGGTGCAGCGCCTGATCGAATTGCACGGCACGCCCGTGAAAGAAATTGCCTGCGTGCTTTTGGGAGATTTCGTAGAGAGCGATGGCAACATTTTCCCAAGCCAAGCGTATGAGGTAGAGCGCGGCGGTTTGTACGTTCAGATTTTTGAGGGCGCGGGCATGCTTGCACAATTCGTGCGCGCAATGGCAGCGCTTGCACCGAAGGTGACCGTGCGCGGGGCGATCGGCAACCACGGGCGGTTGGGCCGCTTCGGTGATCATTCAAATGAATCAAACGCCGATGCGATTTTGTACCGCGTGGCGGCTGAGCATTTGAAGGGCGAGAAACGGGTTGATTGGCGTGAGAGCCTCACGATGGGTGGGCGTCATTGGTATGACACGCTGAGCCTGCCCGGTGGTAAGACCGCGATGCTAGTGCACGGTGATCAATTCAGGGGCGGTGCTTTCGGGCTGCCGTACTACGCGATTGCGAAGCGTGCGCAGGGTTGGAATCTATCGGTGCAGCCATTCGATTTCTTGTTTTACGGCCATTGGCATACACCTGCAAGATTGGTGCTATCCGATGGGGCGCATACGGTGTGGGGCAATGCGAGCATTGAATCGTCAAACCGCTACGCCCAAGAATGGTTGGCGGCAAGCGGCACACCTGCGCAATGGGCGCTGTTTTTCGGCAAGGGTGGCGTCACCGCCGAATACCTTGTGCGCCTTGAAGATGCCAACGGCTGAACATGAGCTGAAGCCTTGCCCGGTTTGTGGGGAGCCGGGCAGGCTTTATGCCTACGGGGAGCAGGTAGCGAATACAGGCCCCCACGGGGTGGCTTGGGTGCTCAGCCAGAGCCTGTGCGGGGGTTGCCTCAAGGTGGTGGTTGAGGCGGCTCAGGCAGGGGGGTTGCCCGATCTTGAAACAGGGGGTTGACAGCCGCCAACCGTTAGCCCTATGCTTCAGGTGTCAGGGAAACAGCCCCAAACGGGGCGCCTGATTTGGAGGATAAAAAATGGCAAAGGTAAGCCTACGGGAAATCAAGACAGCCCTCAGCCTCATTGGTGACGGCGTATTGATGCAGCCCCGGGATCGCAGCCACTATGACGCGGCCATTGCGCTGAAGGTAGCGGTGCGACATGCCCACGGTTTCAAGAGCGTGCGCGGCGAAGGCAGCGCAGCCGCAATTCGATTTGAAGAGCTAGGCGATTACGAAACCGCCAACATGATTAACGCCACAATCTTGGAGGCGTTCTAATGAGCGGCGCACGATTCTCACACCTGTGCCAATACATCACCCGGCGCAACATCAGCGTTGCAATGGGGCGCGGGGTGCACGTATGCAACCGCGCAGCCGATGCATTCGGTGAGGATTACTACCCCGATGGCGCAACGCAGCCAATGCTTGTGACTATGTGCACAAAGCACGCTGAGGTTTGGGCGAAGAAAGCGGCGCGCATCAAGCGCGCCCGAATGGTTGGAGGTGCACGATGAGCTCAGCGTTTTGGAATCTCTGCCCGGTATCGGCACGCCACGGCTATTTGCAGGTGGTGAAGAATGCGCAGGGCGGCTTGATTGCCGTATGCGCCAAATGCTATGTGCCCGTGAAGGGGCGCGAAAACCTATTGAGAGGTGGCAAATGATCACGGCAATTCGGGAATTTCTCGCCTACGCAATCTTTATTGGCTGCATCATCGTGGTGCTTATTTGCGGCGGTGCAGCGTGAGCGCGCTGAATCGCACAGGGCAGCCGCGCATGGTGAACGGCCTGCGCCGCCGCAGCGCTCTTGAGGCGTTTGAGGTGGCAGAGCGCCGCCGTGAGCGGCAGCGCTACACGATCGCGCTCTGCGTGGCGCTGATCGTTGGCGCCATCATCATTCGAATGGGGGCGTAAGCGATGCCCCTGTTTGATTACCAATGCCGCACCTGCAACGTGACCGTTGAGGCGCTTGCCCCGGCTGACGGGCGCAAAGCCCTGAGGCATGAGGTGTGCGGTGCAAAATTGTGGCGGCTCTTTAGCCCACCCGCCGTTATTTTTAAGGGTGAGGGCTTCGCAAAGAATGATCGGAGGGGTAAGAATGGCAAAGGCGTTTGAATTTGTACGCGCTGAGCAGCGATCTGAGGCGTGGCTTGAGCTGCGCCGCGCAGGGCTTGGGGCTTCAGACATGGCAGCGGTCATGGGCGTGAGCCCGTATAAAACACCCTATCAATTGTGGGCAGAGAAAACGGGCACGGTGCCTGAGCAGGCCGTTGGGGCAGCCGCCCACCGGGGCGTGATTCTTGAAGATGCGGTGGCGCGCTATTACGAAATTGAACGCGGCGTGAAGCTCCGCAAATCAAACGGCATCGTGCGCCTGAAGAAACACCCGCGCATCATGGCAAGCCTAGATCGAACGATTGCGGGGCAGCCTGAAGGCATCGTTGAAATCAAGACATCAGCCTCACCGCGTTGGAGCATGTACCCCGTGCCGCCTGAGGTGGTGGTGCAGGTGACTACCCAAATGGGTATCGTGGGCGCGCAATGGTGTGACGTGGTGGCGCTCTTGGGCGGTTTGGTGTTCAAGATTGAGCGGGTGCAATTTGACCCGGCGCTGTGGGCTGAGATTCAGCGCGCAGCCATGCTGTTTCTTGAGGCCGTAGATACCAAAACCCCGCCGCCGATGGAGGCGCTTGACGCCGCTGCCTATGCATTGGCAACCCCACAGGATAGTGACGTGATCCTTGAGGCTGATGAAAAGATTGAGCGCGTGTATGAGCAGCTCAGGGAATGCACCACCGAATTGCATTTCTTGGAGCAGAAAAAGGGTGCGCTTGAAATGGTGATCAAAGAGGCGATCGGCAACCACGGCGGCATTGCGGGTGGCAATTGGGCGATCTATTGGCGCCAATCCCGCCCAACCGAAACCACCGATTGGAAATTGGCGGCACAGGCGGCAGGCGTATTGCCGCAGGTGGTTGCCACCTATACCACCGTGAAGCCGGGCACACGCCGATTTATCGTGCGCGATGGTGGCACCAATGATTAGGCAAACGGTGATCCTCACCGCCGATCAATGGGCGTGGGCGGTAGAGGTGGGCACCGCCCGTGATCGATCTTCAAAGGCGAAGGGGCAGGTTGGGCGCAATGGGCAATCACCTGCGAAGAGCCTGCAAAACAACATTGACGGCGCCGCAGCCGAATTGGCGGTTGCCATTGCGTTGGGTATCGAATGGCCTGCGAGCGTTGACACATACCTGACGCAGCCTGACCTTACGGTGCCGGGCGTGGGCGCCGTTGAGGTGAAATGGTCAGCGCGGGTTGGCCTCATCATTCTTGACACGCCACAGGCTGATCAGGTGCACGTGCTCTGCATGGGCCCGGGCGCTGTGAAGCACATTGTGGGGTGGGCAGATCGTGACAGGATCGCGCAGCTCAAGAGCACGCCAAAGCGGGATTTGGGCAACGGGCGCCCGCCTGTGTGGTTGATTGAGCCCGAAGCGTTGAACGATTGGGGATTGTTTCCCAAGAAAGGTGGCATGTATGCCGAAGCACGCTGAGATTCTGGCCGCATTGGCGGCACCCTTCCCGCCTGAGGTAATCAGGCACCGCCCCGGCGTAGGTGGGCGCGATCTCACATGGGTTGACGCCCGCACCGTTGCGGCGCGGCTTGATGAGGTGTTGGGCATTGATGCATGGGATTTCGCCTGTGAGCCCGTGCGCGATTCAAACACCGTGGTGGGCATGCTCACCGTTCGATTTCCCGATGGTGCCGTGGCACGCCGTCAAGATTTCGGGTACGAAACGGGCGGCAGCGGCGAGAGCCTCAAAGAGGCGGCATCAGATGCCCTGCGGCGCTGTGCAAGCCTGTTTGGTGTCGCAAGGTACCTGTACGCGGGTGAACGCCCCGCTACGGCCCGCATTTCAGCCCCTGCGTTGAAGCCTGCGGCAGCCCCTGAGCCTGTTTCACAGCCTACGGGGCATGAAACCGTGGTGCTACGGGCGGCGCAGCTCTTCGCTGAGGGCGAATGCCCCGATCATCGGCAGGCATGGC
>RFQY01000167.1 GCA_009924775.1 Paracoccaceae bacterium
CTGGCGGTGGGGCTGGCGGGCGCGGGCGCCTTTATGATGCACCGTTTTTGGGCGCGCGCCTTGCGGCGGCTGGCCCAAGGCGCGCCGGCCTGCCCCTAAGACGGCGGCGCCAGCCTTTCGGCTTTTTTGCGTACCAATAGGCTGCGTAAATCATGCATCGCCAGCAACAGCGCATCTGTCACCGCCTCTAGCTGGGCGTCGGTGGCCCGGCTTTGGGCCCAATGCGTGGTCAGGTTTAAATGATCGACCGTGCGCAAAATATCGTCGATGTCGCGCTGGGCCAGCACCGCGCGGCGCTGGCCGATCCATTCATGGATTGCGGCGATATCGTCAGGGCTTAGTTGATAGCCACCTTGCGGCTTGATCTCGCCATTGCGGATATTGACCACGGCGATCTGATCCATCTGCATTTGGCGATGGCGGTTTTGGCCATCAACGCGAAACACTGCGGCACCGTTTTCGCGCACGCGGAAATAATAGGGGGGCAGGGGGGAAGTCATTACCAAATCCGCACCAGAAAAATACCTGCCCCAGCTTAACCCTATTTCAGCGCCTCGCAAAAGCCATGAATGCGTGCGCAGGCATCGGCCAAGATGGCATCAGAGGTGGCATAGCTGATGCGGAAGCAAGGCGACAGGCCAAAGGCCGCGCCAAACACCACCGCCACACCCGTGGCATTCAGCAATTCGGTGGCAAATACCTCGTCTGTGTCAATCACACAGCCGCCCGGGGTTTTCTTGCCGATCAGCCCCGCAATCGAGGGGTAGACGTAAAACGCCCCTTCCGGATTGGGGCAGGTGATGCCCGGTATCTGGTTCAGCGCCGCAACCACCAGATTGCGCCGGCGCACAAAGGCAAGGTTGTTTTCAGCAATAAAATCATGCGGCCCGTTCAGCGCTGCCACCGCCGCCCATTGGCTGACCGAGCAGGGGTTCGAGGTGCTTTGGCTTTGCATTTTGCGCATGGCCGCAATCAAGGGCGCGGGGCCTGCGGCATAGCCAATGCGCCAGCCGGTCATGCAATAGGCCTTAGAGACGCCATTAACCGTTAATGTGCGCGCGTAAAGCCCCGGCTCTACCTGCGCAGGCGTGCAGAATTTGAAATCGTCATAGGCGAGGTGTTCGTACATGTCGTCGGTCATCACATGCACATGGGGGTGGCGCATCAAAACATCGGTCAGCGCTTTGAGCGCCTCATGGTCATAGCCCGCGCCAGTGGGGTTCGAGGGCGAGTTGAACAAAAACCACTTGGTTTTGGGGGTGATGGCCGCCTCTAGCTGCTGGGCTGTCAGCTTGAAATTATCCTCGATCCTTGTTTGCACCACCACCGGCGTGCCACCCGCCAGCAACACCATATCGGGGTAGCTGACCCAGTAAGGGGCAGGAATGATCACCTCGTCGCCGGGGTTTAGGGTGGCCATCAGCGCATTATAAAGCACCTGTTTGCCGCCGGTGCCCACGCTGATTTGCGCAGGCGTATAGTCTAACCCGTTGTCACGCTTGAACTTTGCGCAAATGGCTTGTTTCAGCTCGGGGATGCCATCAACCTGCGTATACCGGGTGTGCCCGGCATTTATGGCCGCAATGCCCGCAGCGCGAATATGGGCGGGCGTATCGAAATCGGGCTCGCCAGCGCTGAGGCTGATAATATCGCGCCCCTGTGCCTTTAATTCGGCCGCGGTGTTGGACATGGCAATCGTGGGCGAAGGTTTCACGCGCGACAGTGTATGTGACAGAAAGGTCATGGCGGCCCTGAGAGTTTGAAAACAGTTGCGCAATGTCTTAGGCTTGCCCGGCAGGCCGATCAAGGGAGATCGGCGGAAACGGAGAGCAATGACACAGAGCACGACAGATGATTGGTACGGGCCGGACACGGCAACTTTTGGCGACCGACTGGCCGCCGCGCGCGAAGCCGCAGGCATGGAGCCCCGGCAATTGGCCCGGCGGTTGGGGGTAAGGTTGTCAACGTTAGAGGGGTGGGAAAACGACGTCAGCGAACCCCGTGCCAACCGACTGTCGATGATGGCAGGGCTTTTGAACGTGTCGATCATCTGGCTGTTAACCGGCGAAGGCGAAGGCGTTGCCGGCCCGGAAGAGGAAAGCCAGATCACCCCCGAGGTGAATGATCTTCTGGCCGAATTGCGCGATTTGCGCGGGCAGATCATGAAAGCGTCCGAGCGGCTGGCAAGGTTGGAAAAACGCTTGCGCGCGCAGCTGAAATCCGGCACCTGACAGCCATGAGCGAAACCCACGACATACGCCTGAAACGCCTTGCCATGCGATCGATGCGCAGGGGCATCAAAGAGATGGACATCATCTTGATGCGCTTTTGCGATGCGCGTTTGCACCAGATGGATGCGGCCAGCTTGGATATCTACGAAGAGCTTTTGGCCGAGAACGACCAAGACCTGTATCAATGGGTTTCTGGGCAAAAGCCCGCGCCAGAGGCGTTTTTGGCAATCGTGGCAGAGATCCGCAAAATTTGCGTGCGGACGGAGAACCTGAATGACCCTTCACACAAATTTGGCGCCCGCGCCCCAACAGGGGTTTATGGGCAGCTATCTGGAAATGTTGTCCTTGGTCGAGCGGCTGCATCGGCTGTTGCTGGATGTGATCAAGGACGAATTTGAACGCGTGGGAATTTTGGAAATCAACGCGGTTCAGGCGCTGCTATTGTTCAATATCGGCGAAAACGAGGTGACAGCGGGCGAATTGAAAAGCCGCGGCTATTATCAGGGGTCAAATGTCAGCTACAACCTGAAGAAATTGGTGGATACCGGCTATATGCACCACCAGCGCTGTGCGATCGATCGCCGCTCGGTTCGGGTGCGGCTGACGCAAAAGGGCCGCGATGTGCGCCAGCTGATCGCCCGCCTTTTTGCCCGCCACGCCGATGGGCTGCAAGATAAGGGTGTTGTGGGGTTGGATGGGTTGGATGAGATTGCCCACACCCTAAAACGGCTAGAACGCTATTGGGGCGAGCAGATCCGCTATATCTATTAACGCTTTGTCTATTCACGTGGTGGCAGGCGGGAGGGGCCGGTTTGCAAGGCGCCCACTTGCACGGTCAGCTCGCGCAGCAACTTGCGCTGCATGGCGCGCTCGTAATCTTCGAACCCATCGGCACGAATTAAAAACGCCCCCGCGCCGCGGATCAGCTGGTTTTTATAATGGCTGACCAGATCGTCATCTGCCGCATGGTCAAGCGCCCGGTCGTCTTGTTCGACAATCGGCAAGCCGTTCACCATGACATCTGGCAAAATACCGCTTGCATAGGCATCGGCTGGCAACAGCCCATCGTTATGCACCCCGTCGCCGGACACATCTAAAACATGCCGGTCGCATGGCGGCGCACGGCGGAATTGCGCATCGGCAAAGACCAGCATTTGCCCGATCGCGGTGGAAAATTCGGCATAGGGGCGGCGGCTGGCCGCAACCTGCGCGGCGACGCGGCGCACATCGTCGGGGGTCTGCAACAGCACCCAATCCAGCATGATATCTTGCTGTTGCTGGCCGCTCCATTCGAACACCGACAAGGCCACAGGCTGGCCCGGCACCGCGGTGATGGCGGCCACCACATCTGGGGCCATCAGGGCTGCGGCCAAACCCTGACGCTGCTGCGCATCCTCGTCCGCATCGACCGAGCTGGAAATATCAAGGGCCAACAACAGCGCTATGCGGCAGGCCGCGTGGCCCGCCGCGGGCAGCAGCATGACTGCCGCTGCCAAACAGGCACCAAACCTTACCAATGACCGGTGTTGGGCATGCTGGCCCATGGCTCGGCCGGGGGCAGGGGGGTGCCCGCCTGCAGCAGTTCGACCGAGATGTTATCGGGGCTGCGCACAAAGGCCATGCGCCCATCGCGGGGGGGGCGGTTGATGGTAACGCCATTGTCCATCAAGTGCTGGCACATGTCGTAGATGTTTTCCACCTCATAGGCCAAATGCCCGAAATGGCGGCTGTCGCTGGGCAGGCCCTCGTCGCCATCCCAGTTATAGGTCAGCTCGACGGGGCAGTCTTCTTGGCCTTCTGGGGCCATGAAGATCAGCGAAAACCGCCCGGCTTCGCTGTCGTAATGGCGGGTTTTTTTCAGGCCCAGCAGGGCAAAAAACGCGATGCTGGCCTCTAGGTCTTTGACGCGCACCATCGTGTGCAAATAGCGAATTTTCATCTCAGGCTCCAGTTTTATACGGGTGAAAGACTAGCGCCTTTCTCCCCCATGTCGAGGGGCGCCAGCGCCGCAAAATACGCGGTGATTTTGTGGTTCAACCAGCCCACCCCGCAAGATATAGTAGGCCCCGAGTCACCCGTTGCGAAAGGACCATCAATGACGCTTTCCGTTGACCAGCAGGCCGAAGTCGATGCCTTGCGCGCCCAATCCCAGCCCACCTTGCGGGCGGTTTCGCCGGGGATCGAGCAGCATCTTTATTCTGCCATCCCTGTGCTGGATCATGGGTTTGTGCGGGTGATCGATTATATGGGCGATGATGCCGCCATCTGCCAAGCGGCGCGCGTGTCTTACGGCAAAGGCACCAAATCTGTGCAAAATGACGAAGGGCTTATCCGGTATTTGATGCGGCATTGGCACTCGACCCCGTTCGAGATGTGCGAGATCAAGCTGCATGTGAAATTGCCCGTGTTCGTGGCACGCCAATGGATCCGCCATCGCACCGCCAATGTGAACGAATATTCCGCACGCTATTCCATTTTGGACCGCGAATTCTACATCCCCGCCCCCGAGGCATTGGCGGCGCAGTCGGTGGTCAATAACCAAGGCCGGGGCGCGGCGCTGTCGGGCGACGAGGCCGAACGCGTGCTGCGGTATCTGCGCGATGATGCGATGCGCGCCTATGACCATTACGAAGAAATGATCAGCCAAGAGGGCCAGCAGGGCCTGGCCCGCGAATTGGCGCGCATGAACCTGCCTGCAAATATTTATACGCAATGGTATTGGAAGGTGGATCTGCACAATTTGCTGCATTTCCTGCGCCTGCGTGCCGATGCGCATGCCCAATATGAAATCCGGGTTTATGCCGATGCCATCTGCAAAGTGGTCGCCGATTGGGTGCCCTTTGCCTATAAGGCATTCGAAGATTACCGCATGGGCGGGGCCACCCTACAGCAGCTGATTGGCCCCAGCCAAGCCTAACACAGGCACGAAACCTTTGTTTGAGTACCAGCAAATTTCCGTGGTTTAGCGCCGCGGGAATTGGCTGGTTTCTTAAGGTAACGCATCTTCCCCTAATTTCCGCGATGTAACACCGTTGCCTGCTATGGGGATGGCGTTAAAGGATGGTAACTCTCTCACAATCAGCTTCAAGCAACCATAGTGGGTTTTTTCCGTGGGGTAAAATACTTGCAGGGTAGAGAGACTGTCACATCACAGATGAGTAGTAGTGTTCCAGTTTGCTATGGGACCTGGCACCAAGAGGGGGTGGAAGGGCCCATCCCAATTGTCTGGCTCTTTGACGATTTTGTTTTGGGGTGCGATGTTTTGGCCCGCGCTATTGCAGAGCATGGCAAATTCGCCTGTTGCCATTTGCGCCAACGCGAAGTGCTGTCGCTGGCGCTTGAAATTAAGCCCGGCGATATTTTTCTGGCATCGGCTGATGGGTTGCCTATGCGCATTTTGATGCGTGGGGTGCGCAGCGTGCGCGGGTGCTACCCTGAAATTCCTTTGGTTTTGTTCGCCTCGGACACCACGTTGGATGGTTTGGGCGGCGTGGCGGATTTGGGCATTCAGGGTGTGGTGGCAAAATCCATGCCAGCCGAAAAAATCATCGCGGCTCTTGAATTGGTAGCCCATGGCGCCGCCTATCTGCCGCAACAATTGTTGAAAAAGAACTTCCCGCAAAAACAAGCGGTTGACCTCAGCGAAAC
>RFQY01000168.1 GCA_009924775.1 Paracoccaceae bacterium
CTCGCGGGCGTCGATCAACAGAACATCGGGCGGCGGGGCATTTTGGGGCAACGGTTGCGCAGGATCGAGACAGTTCACGATAAAGCGCCCGCCCGTTTCCAAGGCCTGCACCAGCGCGATGGCATCTTCAAAGGCAAGCCGCGTGCCCGAGCCGATGGAAAAATGCGCGGTATGCGCAGCATCGCCCAGCAGCACATAACGCCCCGCCACCCAGTTTTCGCACCAGAGCCGCGGAAAGCGGCGCCAGTTGGATTTGTTGACCACCAGCTGCGTGCCTTGCAGCACCTCGGCAAACAAAGCCGCGCAGTGGCGCGCGCTGGTGGTTTCATCCATGCGGCCAAAGCCAAAGCTTTCAAACGTGTCTGGCCCACATTCCACGATGAATGTGCTTTTGCCCGGTGCGTAGCGGTAGTGATGCGCGTTCATCGGGCCATGGCTGGTGTGGATGAAGGTTTGGCTAAGCGTATCAAAGGGCACGGTGGCCCCGAACCATGCGAAATGGTTGTCGAAATGCGCCATCTGGGGCCGAAACTGCGTTTCCATAGCCTGCCGGATGACCGAATTCAGGCCATCGGCGCCAATGATCAAATCGCCCGGCAAGGCCTGCACATCTGTGATTTTGTGGTCAAATTCGATTTCCACCCCCAGATCCAGCGCGCGTTTGGTCAGCAGCGCGATCAGGTGCAGCCGCCCGATGGCGGTAAAGCCAATGCCATCTAGCACCACTTGGCCTGCGGGCAGGTTCAGCGCCATATCTTGCCATTTTTCCATCTCTGGCACGATCAGCGCATAGGTTTCGGGGTCGTCGGCCTGCAGAAAGCTGAGCGCCTTGTCAGAAAAGACCACGCCAAAGCCGAATGTGGCGCCTTTGGGGTTTTGTTCGAATATGCGCACCCGCGCCTGTGGCAAAAGGCGGCGTAGCAAAATGCCCGCGTAAAGGCCGCTTGGGCCCGCGCCAATAATGGTGACATTGCGAAGATCTGCCATGGTCCCCCCTGATAAAGCTGCACCGTTCATCTGCGAGAAAAGCTAGACACGTTTTTTGAATTGTGCAAACAATATCGTAAAGCAGAAAATATAGATGGTAGTTTTGGGGGAAAAATGGCGGGCGATGCTGGCGCTGGGCTGAAATCGTTAGAGGCCGCTTTGCGGGTTTTGGCGCATATGGCGCGCCGCGATGGGCCATTGGGCCTGTCCGAAATTGCCCGCGACTGCGCCATGCCGCCCAGCAAGGTGCACCGCTATTTGGCCTCGTTTTTGGCGGCGGGGCTGGTAAGCCAAGAAATGCGCTCGGGCCGCTATGATCTGGGGCCAGAGGCGATGCAGCTGGGGCTGGCGGCGCTATCGCGGCTGGATTTTGTGAACCACACCGCCGATGGGCTAAAGGCGCTGGCGGCCGATACCGCGATGACCGTGCTGTTGGCCGTCTGGGGCAGTGGCGGGGCCACGGTTGTGCGCTGGCAGCGCGGCATCACGCCCACGGTTACATCGATCGGTCTGGGCACCAGCCTGCCGCTGTTGAATTCGGCCACGGGGCGGGTGTTTTTGGCATGGGCACCGCCAGAGGCCACGCAAGCCCTGCTAGATACAGAATTGCGCCGCGTCGCGCGCAACCCATCGCTTTTGCCAGATGCAACACCCAGCAAAGCCGGCGTTGCCGCCTTGGCGCAAGGGGTGCGCGCGCAGGGCTATGCCTCGGTTGATGGGCAGTTCATCCCGGGTTTGGTGGCCATTGCGGCCCCGATCTTGGATTGGCAGGGGCAGGCGCAGGCGGTTGTCACGCTGGTGGGGGTTGACCCAAAAGCGGCCCACCCGGGCGCACCTGAGGTGGCCACGCTGCGGGCCTTTTGCAAGGCGCATTCGGTGCCAAAAGGGCACTAACCGTGCATCAATAGGCCAAGGCGGCGGGGTGTTAAAAAACTGGGAAGGTAACAGGAAACGCAGTTTGCTGGCCGCTGCCCCTGCAACAGCGCGGGCCAGTGCAGGCCGCGCCAATCGCGCGAAAATCGGCGGTCGCACCCCGCTGCGCATACCCGCGCGCGTGCCCGCGATCTTTGGGTTTAGGGGCACAGGCAGGTTCCCGCCACCCGGCCCGCAAGCTGGCAAAAGATGGTAGACAAGCGGCGCTGAAACAGGGCCTATAGGGGCCGCCGGGTGTGGGCTGCATCTGGCTTTGTTTTGTATGTTTCTTGCATTTTTCCGCCAAAGCACTGGTTTTCGGACAGGAAAAACAAAAATGCCGTCGCTCCTTGAACAGGCCATTGGCCGCACTGCCCCTGCAACGACGCGCACCGCTATGGCGGTGGTGCTGTGCTGCGCTGCCGTCTTTTCCGGCACTGGGGCTTGGGCAAACCCCTATGCGCAATGCGTGCAAGCCGCGCGCGCATTTGCCGGGCTTGCGCTGCCTGAAAGCGGCGCGCAGGAAACAGCGGTTGGGGGGGGCGCCTATCGGTTGGACTGGCCCATGCAGGCGGTGCAATGCCAAGCCACGGCAACCCAAGTGCAGGCCTTGGCCGTGGCGGGGCAAATGCTGGTTGTCGATGGCTACGCCGGGGCCGAAGCCGCCGAATTGCGCAGCTATATGGACGGGCAGATCAACCTGATGGCCAACCAATGCTGGGCACAGGTCAATGGCATAAAGGCCTCGGTTGCGCAGGGGTTTGACCCAAAGCTGCGCGCGCCCAACCCAAAGCTGGCACAGATCAAGGCACAGTTTCAACGCAACCTTGATCTGGCCTCGGGCGCGTTTTACGCCCGCGCCTACAGCGAAAGCGTGCCAAAACTGCGCCGCTTAGAAGCGATCGAGCAGATTTTGGCCAAGGCCGAACCAGACCAGCGCGATAGCGCCCAATGTTGGAAACTGGCCGATGAATATAGCCAGTTGCAACTGGGCGCGCAGGAAAATGAAACCGCGCTGGAAGGGGTGATTGCCGAAATGAGCGCGCAGTTAGAGGCGCAGAAAACCGAACTGGATGGCCTGCGTGCCGAATTGGCGCGCGCACAGGCGGCATTGCGCGACACGGCCGACGAATTGCGCGATTATCGCCGCCCCAAACGCGTGCAGGCCTTGGCCCAGGTGATTGGCCGCAAAGATCTGGACGCCGCGCAAGATCTGTTTGCCCAGCTATCGCGCGATTATCAGCTAAGCCCCAAAGAACTGCGCCTGCTGGAACAGGCCGCGATCGAGGCGATAAAGCCCATTCCCGCCACCAACCGCCGCGCCAATTTTCAGGGCTACAGCCTGTTGTCGCAGATCAACCCAGACGAGCCTTATTACCAGCGCAAACGCCAGCAATACGACCCGGCGCGCAGCGACTAGGCCGATCCCGTAGTTTCCGGTGCTTGGCGCGCTGCCTGCTTGCCCCTAGGGTAGGGCAAACGCGTGCAAAGGAGCCAAGGGGATGACCGAGATCTGGCAAATGGGGGCGGCAGAAATTGCCCAAGCGGTGCGCCAAGGCGCGCTAAGCGCCACGGAAGTGACCAAGGCCCATCTGGCGCGGATTGCGGCGGTGAACCCGGCCATCAACGCCATAGTCCAGCCCTGTGAGGCCGAGGCACTGGCCACCGCCGCCCAGATCGATGCGGCGCGGGCCCAAGGCCAGAACTTGGGGCCAATGGCGGGTGTGCCGGTAACGATCAAGGTGAATGTCGACCAAGCAGGCCACGCCACAACCAACGGTTTGCGCCTGCAACAGGGCTTGGTGGCCGAAGCTGACAGCCCCGTTGTGGCCAATTTGCGCCGCGCGGGGGCGGTGATTGTGGGGCGTACCAACACGCCAGCCTTTTCGATGCGTTGGTTTACCAACAACCAGCTGCATGGCCAAACCTTGAACCCGCGCAACAAGGGGCTCACGCCCGGCGGCTCGTCTGGGGGGGCGGCCGCGGCTGTGGCGGCGGGGCTCTGTGCGCTGGGCCATGGCACAGATATCGCCGGCTCGATCCGCTACCCGGCCTATGCCTGCGGCCTGCATGGGCTGCGCCCCACGGTGGGGCGTATTCCGGCCTATAATGCCAGCGGCGCAGACAGGTTTATTGGGGCCCAGATGATGGCCGTATCGGGGCCGATTGCGCGCAGCATGGCCGATATCGAGCTGGGGCTGGCGGCCATGGCTCAGCCAGACCCGCGCGACCCGTGGTATGTGCCCACACCCTTGCAGGGAGCGGCCTATGAAAGGCGCGCGGCGGTGTGCTTTGCCCCCGATGGCATGCCCGTTGTGCCCGCTGTGCAGGCGGCTTTGGCCACAGCGGCAGATGCGCTGCGCGATGCTGGCTGGCGCGTCGAAGAGGTTGATTGCCCGCCCATGCGCGCCGCCGCCGAGCTGAACGCGCAGCTATGGATGGGCGAGACCCAGTTTGGCGCGGCACAGCTGATTGCCCGCGAGGGCGACCCCGATGCCAGCTTTGCCTTCGCGCAGATGTCGCGCCACGCAGGGCAGGTGGGGTTTGCCGAATTGATGCAGGCACTGCAGGCCCGCGCCGGGCTGATGCGGCAATGGGATATGTTTTTGGCCCAGCACCCGCTGCTGTTGTGCCCGGTGTCTGGCCAACTGCCCTTTGCCCAGCAGCAAGACGTGGCCTCGCCCGAGGCGTTTGATGCGGTCTACGAGGCGCAGCTGACCCAGCGTGGCCTGCCTACCTTGGGCATGCCCGCCTTGGCGCTTGCCACCGGCAGCCATGAGGGCCAGCCGGTGGGGGTGCAATTGGTGGCTGCACGCTGGCGCGAAGATGTGCTGCTGGCGGCTGGCACCGCGATCGAGGCCGCCAGCCCCGCCCCAGATGTGGCCACGCCCGATTGGGCCTAAAGGCACTATAAACCTATGCTGATAGTTGCCATTTGGCCAGTTTTTGCGCTGATTTGCATCGGCTATCTGATGGCGCGGCGCAATTGGCCGGGGGCAGGGTTTTGGCCTGCGGCAGAAAGCCTGAATTACTTTTTGCTGTTTCCCGCGCTTTTGTTGTCCAGCTTGGCGCAGGCCCCGCTGCACAGCCCCGAATTGCCCCGACTGGGGGCCGCAGCCGCGGTGTTGATCGTGGCCGCGGTGGCGGTGCTGATGGTGGGGCGCTGGCTGCGCCCGATGCCGCCCGCGCGCTTTGGCCCTGCGGTGCAAGGGGTGGTGCGGTTTAACACCTATTTGGCCTTGGCGGTTTTGTCTGTTTTGGCCACGCGCGACGGGCTGGCGCAGGCGGCGGTATATTTGGCCGTGGCGGTGCCCTTGGTGAATGTGCTGGCGGTGGTGGCGCTGTCTGGTGGTGTGCGCCCATGGCCCATTTTGCGCGCGGTCTTTGCCAACCCGCTGATCATGGCCTGCGTGGCGGGCTTTGGCCTGGCGTATTTTCGCCTGTCGCTGCCCCCCGGCGGGTTGGATTTGCTGCGGCTTTTGGGGCAAGGTAGCTTGCCACTGGGGCTGTTATGCGTTGGGGCGGCGCTGCGCCCATCGGCGCTGCGGGGCGACGGGATGGCGCTGCTGGTGCTGTCGGGGCTGCGGCTGGCCGCCATGCCGCTGGCCGCGATGATGATGGCGCAGGCCTTTGGGCTGGGCCAAACCGCAACGCTGGTGCTGGTGGTGTTTTCTGCTGTGCCCACGGCGCCCACCGCCTATGTGCTCACCCGCAAAATGGGCGGCGATGGCCCGTTGATGGCGGGGTTGGTCACAGCCCAAACGCTGGCGGCGATGGCCAGCGTGCCGCTGGTTTTGGGGCTGATGGGCTTTGGTTAGCGCGCCAGGCCAGTGAGGTAGGCGCCATAAGTATTTTTGCCAAACTGTCCGTCGTCGAATGATTTGGAACAGGCGGCGTGATTTTGGTCTGGAGGG
>RFQY01000169.1 GCA_009924775.1 Paracoccaceae bacterium
CGCCCCAATTGCTGGCCGCAAGCGCTACAGGCGCGCCGCTGGTTTTCCCGCCAGACCCGGCCCAATTGTGCATCGCCATGGCGCGTGCTGCCGCGCAGATGCCCGCAGACGCCCCAGCCCCTGCCCCGCTTTACATCCGCGCCGCCGATGCCGCCCCCGCGCGCGATTTGCCACCGGTTATTCTGGATGACGCCTGAGGCCCTGGCCGCGCTGCATGCGCGCTGTTTCACCATGCCCCGGCCATGGCGCATGGCCGAATTTCAAACGCTTTTGGCGGACGGGGCCGTTGTTTTCACCCCCGGCCCACATGGGTTTGGCATGGCGCGCGTTGTGCTGGACGAGGCCGAGCTGTTGACCATTGCAACCGATCCAGACCACCAAGGCCACGGCCATGGCGCCACGCTATTGGCGCAACTGCACAAAGATGTGCAGGCCCGCGGCGCCACGCAAATATTTTTAGAGGTGGCGGCCACAAATCTGCCCGCGCAGGCGCTTTATCGCAAATTGGGCTATCAACCCGCGGGGCGGCGGCCAAATTACTATCGCACAGCCACTGGGCAGACGGTGGATGCGCTGCTTTTGCGCGCGGCCTTGACGGCGGGTTAACCGCCCAAGATCCCACATTTGTGTATAAATCTGTTGACCTTCGCCGCACAGTCGCGACTATTATACCGAGTTTTCAGCCAAGACTGACTGCCGCGCAGGGCCATGGGCCGCTGCGCCAAACATGGGGGAATACCGATGACCATTATACAAAAACTGTTGGGCGCCGCGGCCGCCCTGGCCCTGTCGGCCGGCGCCGCGCTGGCGGACCCTGCCCTGATTTTCGATCTGGGTGGCAAGTTTGACAAATCGTTCAACGAAGCCGCCTTTAACGGCGCCAAGCGCTGGGCCGAAGAAACCGGCGGCAGCTTTAACGAGATCGAGCTGTCGTCAGAGGCACAGCGCGAACAGGCACTGCGCCGCTTTGCCGAAGCAGGTTTTAACCCGGTGATCACCATGGGGTTTGCCATGGCTGACCCGCTTAGCGCGGTGGCACCCGATTATCCTGACACCAAATTCGCCGCCATCGATGTGACATGGCTGGACCTGCCCAATGTACGCCAAGTGGGCTTTGCCGAACACGAAGGCTCGTATCTGGTGGGCATGTTGGCCGCGATGGCCAGCAAATCTAACACGATCGGGTTTATCGGCGGCATGGATATCCCGCTGATCCGCCATTTTGGCTGCGGCTATGCCCAAGGGGCCAAGGCCGTGAACCCTGACATCACGATTATCGCCAACATGACAGGCACCACACCCGCCGCATGGAACGACCCGGTCAAAGGCTCGGAACTGACGCAGGCGCAGATCAGCCAAGGCGCCGATGTGATCTATGCCGCGGCCGGTGGCACCGGTGTGGGCGTTTTGCAATCGGCCGCAGATGCGGGGATTTTGTCGATTGGGGTGGATAGCAACCAAAACCACCTGCACCCCGGCAAGGTGCTGACCTCGATGCTGAAACGCGTGGATGTGGCGGTGTATGACGCGATGAAAGCTGGCGCCAATATGGAAACCGGCGTGTTCACCATGGGGCTGGCCGATGATGGCGTGGGCTATGCGCTGGACGAGAACAACGCCAGCCTGATCTCGGCCGAGATGAAGGCAGCCGTGGATGGCGCGCGCGCCAGCATCATTGCGGGCGATCTGAAAGTGGCCAGCTATTACGAAAACGACAGCTGCCCGGCGCTGAACTTCTAAGCCGGGGCTGCAGCCATTCTCGCATGCGCGCCCGGCACCACCACCGGGCGCGCCCTTTTTCAGGATTTGCACATGACCCCCGCCATTGAATTGCAGGGCATTTCCAAGGCCTTTGGCCCGGTGCACGCCAATAAAGATATTGCGCTTAGGGTGCTGCCCGGCACCATTCATGGCATCATCGGCGAAAATGGCGCCGGCAAATCCACCTTGATGTCCATTTTGTATGGGTTTTACCGCGCTGATGCGGGGGAAATTCGCATTCATGGCACGCCTGTCACGCTCAGCGACAGCCAAGCCGCCATCGCCGCAGGCATCGGCATGGTGTTTCAGCATTTCAAGCTGGTCGAGAATTTTACCGTTCTGGAAAACGTGATTTTGGGCGCCGAAGACGGGCGGTTGTTGCGGCCCTCGCTGGCCAAGGCGCGCAAAGAGCTGCGCGCGCTGGCCGAAGATTACGGCCTCAATGTTGACCCGGACGCATGTATCGAAGATCTGGGCGTTGGCTTTCAGCAGCGCGTGGAAATCCTAAAGGCGCTCTATCGCAAAGCCGATATTTTGATTTTGGACGAGCCTACAGGCGTGCTGACCCCGGCCGAGGCCGACCAGCTGTTTCGCATTCTGCGCCGCCTGCGCGACGAGGGCAAAACGATCATTCTGATCACCCACAAACTGCGCGAGATCATGGAGATCACCGATACGGTCAGCGTGATGCGCCGCGGCCAGATGACCGCCACCTTGCCCACCGCCAGCACCAACCCCGAAGATCTGGCCGAGCGCATGGTGGGCCGTAAGGTGCTGTTGCGCATCGAAAAGGCCCCCGCCCAGCCCGGTGCCACGGTGCTGGACGTGCAAAACCTGTGTTTGCAGGACGCCACCGGCGTGGCGCGGCTGAAATCGGTTTCGCTGTCGGTGCGCGCGGGCGAAATTTTGGGCATCGCTGGCGTTGCGGGCAATGGCCAGTCCGAACTGTTGCAGGTGTTGAGCGGCATGCGCCCGGCGCAGGGGCAGGTGTGGCTAAACGGCCAGCCGATTGATATTGCCACCCCCCGCGCCGATGCACGCACACGCCGTGCCCTTGGCATCGGCCATGTGCCCGAAGACCGCCAGCGCGAGGGGCTGATCATGCAGTTCAGCGCATGGGAAAACAGCGTTTTTGGCTACCATCACGACAGCGGCTGGCAGCGCTATGGCATGATGCAAAACGCCGCGATCCGGCAAGCCGCCGCTGCGCAAATGCACCGCTTTGACGTGCGCCCGCCCAACCCTGCGTTAGAGGCGCGGCATTTTTCGGGCGGCAACCAGCAAAAACTGGTTGTGGCCCGCGAAATTGAACGCCACCCGCAATTGCTGTTGATTGGCCAGCCCACCCGTGGCGTCGATATTGGGGCGATTGAATTTATTCACCAACAGATCATGGCCCTGCGCGACCAAGGCACCGCGATTTTGCTGGTATCGGTAGAATTAGACGAAATCCTCAGCCTGTCTGACCGGATCGCCGTTATGTTTGACGGCCAGATCATGGGCGAACGCGCGGCCGACGCCACGGACGAGCGCGAATTGGGCCTGTTGATGGCTGGCATGGCGCCAGCGGGGGGGGCGTGATGGGCAAGATGCCAAATTGGGCCGATGCGGTATTGGTGCCGGTGATCTCGTTGCTGCTGGCGGCCATTCTTTCGGCCTTGGTGATTTTGGCCATTGGCGAAGACCCGCTGGCCGCCTTGCAACTGATGGTCAAAGGCGCGCTGGGGTCCAGCTATGGCTGGGGCTATACGCTGTATTACACCACCAATTTCATCTTCACCGGCCTGGCAGTGGCGGTGGCCTTTCATGCGCGGCTATTCAATATCGGCGGCGAGGGGCAGGCCATGCTGGGGGGGCTGGGCGTGGCCTTGGCCTGTCTTTACATACCTTGGCCACATTGGGCCTTGGCGCTGGTGGGGGCCACCGCCACGGCCGCGCTGCTGGGGGCCGCTTGGACCTTGCTGCCCGCCTATCTACAGGCGCGGCGGGGCAGCCACATTGTGATCACCACGATCATGTTTAATTTCATCGCCTCGGCGCTGTTGAATTATCTCTTGGTCAATGTGATGCGGCCCAAAGGTTCGATGGATCCGGCCACGGCAAAATTTGCCGAAGCCACCCATTTGCCCACCCTGCACGACATGTTGGCGCCCTTGGGCATTGCATTTTCCAAATCCGCCCCCGCCAATATCAGCCTGGTGATCGCGGTGCTGGCCTGCGGGGCGGTATGGGTGCTGATCTGGCGCACGCGACTGGGCTATGAGATCCGCGCCTTTGGCCATTCAGAACCGGCCGCGCATTACGCCGGCATCAACGCCACCCGCATCACCGTGGCCACCATGCTAATTTCGGGTGGGCTGGCCGGGATGATGGCCATCAACACCACCATGGGCGAGGCGGAAAGGCTGGTGCTGAATTCGGTCGAGGGGGCGGGCTTTATCGGTATCGCTGTGGCGCTGATGGGGCGTAGCCACCCGGCGGGGGTGTTGCTGGCGGCGCTGCTGTTTGGCTTTTTGTATCAAGGTGGCGCGGAATTGGCGCTGTGGACGAATATCCCACGCGAATTGATCGTGGTGATCCAAGCGCTGGTGATCTTGTTCACCGGCGCCTTGGATAACATGGTGCGCATGCCGTTAGAGCGCCTGTTCACCCCCCGCAAACCCAGCATAAAAAAGGGCTAGGCCATGGATTATGCAACGCTTTTACAGGTGCTGGATTCCACCGTGCGGCTGGCCACGCCGCTGCTGCTGGCCTGTTTGGCGGGGTTATTTTCCGAGCGGGCTGGCATTTTCGACATCGGGCTAGAGGGCAAAATGCTGATGGCGGCCATGCTATCGGCTGCGGTGGCCTATGTCAGCGGGTCGGTGTGGCTGGGGCTGTTGGCGGGGATTGGCGCCTCGCTCCTGCTGGCTGCGCTGCACGGGCTGGCCTCGATCACCTTTCGGGGCAATCAACTGATATCGGGGGTCGCGATCAACTTTTTGGCGGCGGGGCTAAGCGTGTTGATCGCACAAGACTGGTTTTCCCAAGGCGGGCGCACCCCGTCATTGACGGGCGGGGCCCGGTTTGAACCCATCACCCTGCCCTTTGCCGATGCCTTGGCCGGGGTGCCCGTTGTTGGCCCGATTTACCAGCAGTTGATCAGCGGCCATACCTTGCCGGTCTATCTGGCATTTCTGTGTGTGCCGCTGACATGGTGGGTGCTGTATCGTACGCGGTTTGGCCTGCGCCTGCGTGCGGTGGGCGAAAACCCAGCGGCGGTGGATACCGCCGGTATCTCGGTGGTGGGGCTGCGCTATGCGGCGGTGATGAT
Source organism: Paracoccaceae bacterium (assembly GCA_009924775.1). GTDB lineage: Bacteria > Pseudomonadota > Alphaproteobacteria > Rhodobacterales > Rhodobacteraceae > CAJXSO01. The sequence goes on from RFQY01000169.1 coordinate 5,075, forward strand.
CTGCGGGCTGTTGTGCGGCATTGCGGGCGCCTATCTGGCCACTGCGCTGCAGGCTGGCTTTATCAAAGACATGACAGCAGGGCGCGGCTATATCGCGCTGGCGGCGTTGATTTTTGCCAAGTGGCGGCCTTGGTATGCGCTGGGGGCCTGCCTGCTGTTTGGCTTTTTGCAGGCCATTGCGCTGCGGTTTCAAAGCATCGATCTGGGGGGCATCACCATTCCCGTGCAAGTGATGGACGCGCTGCCCTATATCTTAACGGTGGTTATTCTGGCCGGTTTTGTTGGCCGGGCCATCCCCCCGCGCGCCGGGGGCGAACCCTATGTCAAAGAGCGCTAGTAAGGCCAGTTTTCCGCACAAAGTAGGGCCAAACAACCCCTGGCCCGCGTGCAATGGCGTTTTTTAAAATGCCGCGCTTGCAAAATTTAATGCCGTGGCGTTAGGAACAGGCATGCAAATCTACCTGCCCATAGCCGAAGTATCGGTCAACGCCTTCCTCTTGCTGGGAATTGGCGGAATTGTGGGCATTCTTTCGGGTATGTTTGGTGTGGGCGGCGGGTTCTTGATGACACCGCTGCTTTTTTTCATTGGCATTCCACCTGCTGTGGCCGTGGCCACTGGTGCCAACCAAATTGTTGCCTCGTCCGTATCCGGGCTGATGGCGCATATGAAACGAAAAACCGTTGATCTTAAAATGGGCACGGTTTTGCTGTTGGGCG
>RFQY01000170.1 GCA_009924775.1 Paracoccaceae bacterium
GCGAGCGCGGCGCACCAGAGCCAGGGGCCAGGAGGGGAGGAGCACGTCCACGAGGAGGTCCAGCACGGTGCCCTCGGTGGAGTCCGCCACCCACGCTACGGCCACACGCTCCCACCCGTCGCCGGGGAGAGGGAGCATCGACAGCCCCAGCGAGCAACACGCCCACGTCACCAACGGCCCGAGCTGGCCGAGGTCTCCGCCGCGCCAGGTGTCGGGGGCGGTGGTGGCCCCGCTGGTGTAGGCCGCGAGCCACTCGGTGGACTGGAGGTCGAGCACCGCCGAGCCCGATGTGTCCACCGTCGGCCACAGAATCCCGTCGGAATCGGCCCAGGACTCCACGGGCAGGTCCTCATAGGACCCGGCCCCGTCGAAAATGCGCACGGTGCCGGTGTAAACGGGTGAGTCGCCCACGATCAGGCGCCACACGTCGAGCCCGGGGATGACGTAGCAGGGCCACGCCTTCAGCCCGGGCACATAGACCGTGCCGGTAGCATCGATGTGCGTCCCCGGCCGGCCGTACACGGTCGGCATCAGCTGGCCATCGGCCGCGTACTGGTAGTCGGTGCCGGGCGATGGGAGGGCATCGCCATCGACGACAGCGGAGAGAGAGGCGAGGGGGCCGCCCACCGGCAGCCCCGAGGTCAGCAGCGACAGCGACACCCAGCCCGGGGGCTGGTCGGGGGCGCCTGCCGCAAGCTTGGCGATGCGGGCGGAGTAGAGCAGCACCTCCACCACGCCGCCTATCCTGACCTCCAGCGAGGCCCGCGCGCGAAAATGGAGGTGGCCATCCGCGAGCAGGCGCAGGGGCCAGCCCGTGCCGGTGGGGTCCACCCCGAGGTCGGCGGAGACCACCGCCGAGCCGCCCGAGGGCACCTGCTGAAGAGGGTCCACCACCTCCTCCCAGCCCGGGGCCTCATCAAGGCCGGGGGCGAAGGTGTCCACCACGCCAGTGCCGCGGTCCACCGTCACCTCGGCATCCCCAGTGCAGAGGCGCCAGACCCGGCCGCCCCAGGAGAGGGTGAGGAGGTAGGTGGGCTCGTAGGTGCTCACACCAGCTCCCGCAGGGTGAGCGCGGACACGGTGACCAGTTCATCGGTGCCCCAGGTGCCGAGCACCTGCTGCATCGAGGGGGGCCCCGCGGGGAGCGCGTAGAGATGCTCGTGGGGCCTCACCACCATCCTGGGCAGCGCCGCGTCCGGGCCCAGCTGGGGGAGGTAGACCACGGGGTAGCGCTCGTCGATGGCCTGGAGCTCCAGCCCATGGGCCCCGCGCGTGGCCCCCTTCTGCGTGGGGCCCGAGCGGAGGTAGGACCCGCCGTCGGCCGACCTGTGAGCGTCTGTGAGGTCGGCGCCGACCTCGGCCCAGTCGATTTCCACGACGCGCCGAGAAGGGCCGCGCCGCACCAGGGAGACCCGACCCGTGGGGCTCTCCTCCAGGTCTCGGGTGAGCTCGCGGGAGAGCTGCTGCCCCCAGTCGGGGCGGGCCAGGGGGTACACCCTGCCGATGTGAAGCGCCCCCAGGGCGAGCCAGTTGTCTGCCGTCGTCGTCGAGGCCCACACCAGCCGCAGCCCGCGGTAGCGCGTGGTCCCCGTGGCGAAGAGGAGCACCCCCGACGGGTACCAGGGGTAGGCCGTGCCGCTCCCAGGCTCCGAGCCCGTCACCGCTTCGAGCACGATCTGGGGCGTCGGCCCGCCGGTGGCGTCCGACCAGAGACCCTCGGAGTGCGCCACCACTCGCCGGCGGTAGCTCCCGAGGGCCATGGTGGCCCCTACAAGCTCGCCCGGGCGCAAGCGCAGGGTGCTGGTGCCCGAGGGCAGCAAGACGTTTCCACGGCGCGTATAGGCCAAGGAAAGGCCGCCGGTGAGGTCCAGGGTGCCAATCGAGGCCCAGGCCCCCGAGGTGTACCCTTCCACGGTGCAGCTGCCCCAGTTGCATCCTGCAACGGCCACCGCCATCACCTCGGGGACGGCGCACTCATAGGAAGTCGAGCCCGAGAAGAGCTGCACCGCCAGAGTGTGAGCGGCCCCGCTGGTGAGCCTCGCCCCATCCCGAGGCGAGAGCGCCACGGAGGGCCAGGCCCGGCGCACGGGGTGCAGGCCTTCCGCCGTGATGACGTGCTCCTCCAGCTCCACGGCCGGGCCCGAGGAGGCCGCCACGGAGACGCCGTCGGCGAGGTAGACCGGCCGGCCGGTCAGGGGGCGGCCCGCGAGGTAGTCCTCGGGGTCGGCCTGCTCCCACCGGCCCTCTACGCCAGCGAGAGACTCCGCGGTCTCCGCGCCGATTGCGTGGTGCACCTGGTACCAGCGCGAGCGGACCTGCGAGCCCGCGCCGGCGCTGGCGATGTGCCCGACCCTGAGCCGGTTTCCGGAGGCGGAGGCCGCAGATGCGACCGTGTGCGGCCCGGTCCCGAGCTCGGTCCACCCGCGATCCTCCTCCAGTGGGGCCGATGGCTGGCGCCACCAGCAGCGCACCGCGAGGCCATCGAGGGAGAGCTGCAGGCGGACCTGCACCGGCAGCCCCGTGTCGAGGCTCGCCCAGGCCGCCAGCGCGGCTCCGGCGCCGCCCCCGGCGAGGTCGTCATAGAGGGCGATGGTCCCCGGCAGGTGCCGGAGGGACACCTGCACCGTCGTGGTGCCATTGCCGAGCCGGAGGTCAATGGCGACCTCTTTTGCCGCCACCGATGCGGCCTGGGTGGCGCGCACCTCGTAGTGCACGCGGCCGTTGGCCGAGGCCACGGCCGCGGAGGTCCACTCCGCGTAAGCCTGCCCAGCCAGCCCCACCCCGTCGCCCGTGGTCAGCCCCTCGTAGCCCGCGGCGTTGAGGGCCCAAGTGAAGGCCCCCGCCGTGGTGGCGGTCCAGTCGGAGGAGTCGGACAGCCTCTCGATGGGGAGGTGCGTGCGATCGTAGTGGCCCCTCTCCCGCATCTCCACCGCGTCGAGGATGCGGGGCTGGGTGACGGAGCTGTAGCCCCCGAGCTGCGTCACCAGCACGGAGGGCCCGTCGGCGGCTGCCTCCTGCGCGGTGAAGCCGTGGGCCACCAAGACCCGCCCCCGGTGGTAGCAGGCCCGGGCGCCCGAGGGGTAGTGGTCGCCGGTGTCGTTGGCGCGCCACCACATCCCCGCGTCCCCGCGGTCACCCACGGAGAGGGGGTCCATCCCCCAGGCCCGCCAGGTCTGGCAGTCGGGGGCCCAGGCCACAAGCCAGGAGTGCCGGTAGGGTCTGGCAGCGGCGGTGTCCGCTACCCGTAGTGTGACCCACCCGCAGCCGGCGTCATCGACCATCACGCAGAGGTCGGCCGATGCCTGGGTGTGGTGCCCCCCAGACGTGGTGACATTGGCGGGCGCTTCTGACCAGTCCGCCCCGCCGGGGGCGGTGGTCAGGTCGATGCTCTCCAGCGTGGCCACGGGGGTGGCTCCGCTGGTGAGCGTCGCAAGGCGCACCACCGCCGAGGAAGAGGAGACGGTCCCCAGCCACGCCAGGAGGTACCCGCCGTCCGGCCGAGCAGCGAGCGAAGGCCAGCCGCTCCCCTCGTCGAGAAGGGCTCCGGCGGAGGTGTAGGACTCTCGGCGGGTGGACACCAGCGTCCACGAGGCGCCCCAGTCAAGCGAGATGTACTGGTTCAGCAGGTCCATCCCATGGACGGAGCCTGACGGGGTGGACCGGTGGTGCCCAATCACCAGCACTTCCCGCCCCTGGGCGGCGGCCACGATGCGCTGCGACGCCTCCACCGCGGTGGTGCCCCGCGACACCAGCGACCAGGAGTCGCCGTAGTCGCTGGAGCGGTACACGCGAATTCGGGTGCCGGTGGAAGCGGTGGCCAGCAGCAGCAGGCCCGCCTCCTCGGACCAGACCAGGCAGGGCGATGCAGCGGCCCCGGTCCACACCGTGGTGGGGCCGTCGAAGGTCAGCCCCTCGTCATCGCTGGTCCAGGTGAGCAGTTCGGTGGCGGTGCAGGCCGCCACCACCACGCGGCCGGAGGCCAGCCCCAGGACCACGGGGTCGGCGTAGCTGTCCGCCCCTTTCCACGCGACCACGCGCGAGGCTGAGATCGTGCACGGCGCCTCCCAGCCCCGCACCGCCTGCGAGGCGCGAGAATAGCCGACCGTCGCGGCGCCCGCAGTTGCGCCGGGGGTCCCGCCTTCCAGCACCACCGCGGTGAGCGCGCCGTCCGTGGTCTGGGTGTCGCCGCTGGCCTCCAGCGTCAGCAGCGAGCCCGAGGGGGCTACCGGCGTGCCGGGCCGCGCGTCGGCCTCGGTGTAGTCGCACTCGTCGTCCCACAGGCAGACGGCAGGGTCGGTGAGGCGCGGGTCAGCCAGGACCAGACCGGCCGGGGGCTGCGTCGAGGTGATGTCCGTGGCCATGCTCAGCGCCTCCCCGGCAGTCTACCCGCCCGCACAGCGCCGCGCAGGTCCCCGACGCGCAGAGCGTCACGGTACCCGCCTCGGGCCAGAGGCGAGCGGAAGTCCACCGCCACCACCTCCCGGCTCGCCTGGGGTGCGTCGCCCCGGTTCAGCTGCCTCAGCCCCTCGGGGCCGCCGGCGGCCTCCACACCCCGCCGGGTGAGCACGCCTTCCCCGGCCTCCAGGACCGCAGGCACCTCCCGAGGGCGGCCGGGCTCCACCAGTCCGCCGCGGTGGTAGCGGGGGGGCTCCTGGGCGGCGATGACTGCGGCTTGAGCGGTGCCGGTGGCGATGATGCCACCGGCAGCGATGGCGCCTCCGATGGGGCCCAGCACCGCCAGCGCCTTGGTCAAGGCCTCCGCCGTGTTGATGGCCACGGCGCCCAGCGCGGCACCCTTTTGCAACCGCCACAGCCGCAGCGCCGCCTCGGCGTTGGCCTCGCTCTGCTTCTCCGCGGCCAGCCCCGCCAGCGTGGAGATCGCCCCGAGCGTGTCGGTGGCCCCCTGGACGATGGCCGCGCGCTCTTGCGCCAGGCGCGCGAGCTGCTCCTGGTGCGCCGCCTCCTGCGCCTGCGAGAGCCGGGCCACCAGCTCTTCCCGGAGAGCCATCTGCTGGGTGTAGGCATCGGCCTCGATCTGCGCCTGGGCGGCAAGCAGCTCCGAAGCCGCGGCATCCTCCCCGCGGGTGCGGGCCAGCACATCGGCCGCAGCGGCGGCGCGCTCCAGCTGCGCTGCTCGGTCGGCGTCGATGCGGGCGGAGCCTCCCCGGTCGGCGGGCGCAGCCAGTCGAGCCAGAGTCCGGAGCGCGTCGGCCTCCTCGGCGAGGGCGCGCAGGTAGACCGCCCGGTCGGCCGCGGAGTCCCGCGCCACCTCGGCCGCCGCCACCGTGGCCCGTGTGGCTGCGCTGGTCGCCTCGGAGCGCTCCCGCTCCGCGGCAGCGGTCTCATCGACGGCCAGTCGGAGCGCCTTCTGCGCGCCCGCTTCCTGCTGGACGGCCTCGTCCAGCACCTTGGTGCGGCGGGCGCCCTCGTCGAGGGCTGCCGACCAGCCGAAGATCGCATCGGCCACCTGAGCAGCCGGGTTCGCGGCCATCGGCACCAGCGCGGTGGTGATGCTGAGCCAGCGCTCCGCCGAAGCGGTGGACTCTGCAATCTCCCGCCGCGCGTCTCCCTGCGCCGAGGCGAAGTCCGCCACGCCCCGCTGCGCAGCCAGCGCAGAGGCCTGCTGCGCGGCCTGCGCCTCGGTGAGGCCGCCCAGCGCCACCTGCAGGCGGAGAGTCTGGTCTTCAAGCGCCCGGAAAGTCCCGGTCAGGGTGTCGTGGACCTCGCGATTGAAGGCCGCCGCCTCCGCCTCGCGGCGGATGTCGGCCTCTACCGCGGCGAAGGCAACC